>JBDHDH010000059.1:0-22014 GCA_039591615.1 Gemmatimonadota bacterium
CCAGTGTGTCGATGGGCCAGCGGGCGATGCCCCAGGGACGAGACCCGACTGGGATTCCGTTGGGCACAAACGAGCTGTCAGCCAGCCGGAAGATCTCCAGCCGATCCAACTCGATGTTGGTCAGGAAGACCTCGTTCAAGTTCTCGTTGTATATCGCATCAGCAATCCGTCCACCGCTCGGCAGTGCCCTCGTGATCCCGTTCACCACCAGCACCGTGTCGACGGCGAGCTGCGCCGCTGCAGCCGGGGAAGCTCCCGCCGGGCTCGAGCTGCTCGTGGTGCCACGGTTTCCCGCACCGTCCACTGCGAAGCCCGTGATGACTACCGATTGCGGGAGCGTCGCGAAGTTGAAGCCCAGCGGATAGGTCTCGGTCACGTCGGTGAAATTCCCGTTGAGCGTCGTCGAATCGCCCGCGATGACGGTGCTGGCTCCTATCGGCGTCGCGGTCCACCCAATCAACGTGATGCCGCTCGGGTCCGTCGCATTGACCGTGATCGAGTCGTCCACCTCCACGCGCTCCGCCACGGTGACAGTCACCGTGGGACCCGTGTTGTCGTTGGCGGCCGACTGAATGTCGATTGTCACCGGGGTACTCGTGGCCCGGCGCCCGTCCACGTCCTCCGCGAAGCCCGTGATGGTGAAGTTGCCCGACGTGGCCGAGCTGGGCACGGTGAGTGTGTCTTGGAACACGAGGGTGTCCGGGAGGGGCGCCGTTAACGTGGCGCTGGAGTCGCCACCGGCGAACGCACCGGTGACCAAATACCCCACCTTGGCCACCCCATCCCTCTGCACCGCTTCCACGCCAACGATCAGCTGCTTCCCGGCCGATGTGACCGCCCCGTTGGTGGGGCTGGTGAGTATGACGGACAACGCCGACTCGTTGACTAGGAATACGGAATCGACGGCAGATGCAGCGTTGTCGTTCCCGTCGAGTGCCGTGGCGGTGATGAGAATACTTCCACCGGCCGTCGTATTGGGCGGGAGGACGACCTGAATCGGCAGCGAAACGCTGGTAACCGCCGTCGAGAATACCGTGTCGAGGCGGGCCGTGAGACCGCCTGCCAAGTCGATGGAGATTTGCTTGAGTCCGAGGTTATCCACCGCGTTCACCGTGAACCCGACGCCCTCGGCCACCGTTAGCGTGTCACCGGCGTCTTTCACGATGGCGACGATTGGTAACACATTATCCCCAGCGACCGCGCCTCCGATACGCTGCTCGTTGCAGCCTGCCAGCAGGACGAAAGCGGCGCAGCCAAACGCCGCGCCGATCTGGCGAATCTCGCATTGGAACATGTTGTCCGAACCGTCCCTCTAATTCTGCCCCGAACCCGCGAACGGGTTGTCGATGATGTGCGGCGTGACGAGCACCAGCAGGTCCCGCCGAGTCTCCTGCCGCTCCGAGAAGCCGAACAGCCCCCCGATGATCGGCAGGTCTACAAGGAACGGGATACCGCTTTTCGCTACCGTGACTTGCGTCACAGTTAACCCCCCGATCACCGCCGTTTCACCGTCGTTCACCAATACCTGATTCTCGGCCTCCTGCGTTTGGAACGTGAATCCGAGATCGGCCGGTGCGGCGGCAATGGAAGAGTTCTCAGCGCGCAGCTTGAGCAGAACCTGTCGGTTGTTGGTCACGTGGGGCGTGACCTCCAACCGAATACCGGTGGGGACGATCTCCGTGGTGGCCCGGGGGACGTTTTGCCCGCCGGCTTGCGGCGAGCTCACATCGATCACGCGGATCGGTGTTCGCTCACCGTCGAGTATGAAGGCGCGGGTATTGTCGGCGGTCGTAATCAGGGGCTGCGCCTCGAGATCGGCCAACTCGACCCGCTGCAACGCCTCCACAAAGGTCGTGAGGTTGAAGCTCCCGATTGCGGTGGAATAGATGAGTTGCAGCGCCGGCTGCACGATGACAGCTTCGGCGTTCGCGATGGCCGACAGTGCGTTGCCACCGAGGTCCACGATATTGGTCTGCTCGTCGAAGAACTCGGTAGCAACCAGCGCGTCCGGCACCCCGTCGCCGTCGGTATCGACTGGTTCGGCGCTCGACGGATCGGGGCGCTGAACGAGCTCGTTGAAGAACTGGTCGGGGCTACCCAGGTCGTAGCGCACGCCGAGTTGCTCGATATCTGTCCGGTCGACCAGGATGAGCTTCGCCTGAATCGATACCTGAGGCGTCGGGACGTCGAGTTGTGCGACGAAGAGCGAATCGGATTGAAGCCGGCTCTCGACATCGGTAATGATGAGACTGTTCGTGCTGGTATCTGCCTTCACCTTGCCCCTGGCCGATACCACGAACTCAAGGGACGAGGCTAGGGCCCCGGCGTTCTGGTAGTTCACCGGAACGATCTTCGTCCGCAGCGGCTCGAGGGAGTCACGAGCCGCCAGAACTTCGCGGGAATCGACGCTGATGATCCCGTTCTCCTCCACCGCAGAGAGCCCGTGCGACTCGAGAATCGCCCGGAACGCGATGTCCCAGGGTTGGTTCTTGACCTCCGCGGTCACGAACCCCCTTACGTCCTTGCCGAGGAGAATCGTCTTGCCGCTGATCTCCGCGAAGCTGGACATGACGTCCGAGATGGCCGCCGAATCGAACGAGGCGGTCACCGTCGGCTGTTGGACTTGCGCTTGCAGGAGCGAGGCGCGCGCGGGAGTCGGTGTCGGCGACGCGGCCGCCGCAGGCTGGGGGGGTAGATCAGCAGGCGCTGTAGACGACCACGCGGTGAAGTTTCGATCGGCCCCAAAGGTGATTCGGATCGCATCGTCGGCATACTCGATCTCGTAATCCCGAAGTGACTCCAACTCGAGAACGATGCGAACAACATCCTGGCGGAACTGGGCATACCGAATGTGCTGGATACCGCCGCGGTTCACCCCATCATAGGTTTCCCGAGGCACGCGCAGGTTCGCGCCGACAACGTCGATAACCAGCCGTGCCGGATTGCGCAGCGTGAAATCCTGTACGCTGACGTCTCCCCGCACGTCGATGATCACATGTGCCCGTCCGGGGCCAGGCAGCACACTCACGGCCGTGACCTCGCCAGGCGCCTTCCCGAGTGCTCGGGGCGCCGCGAGGACGAGTGCCGCCAGTGCGAGCGTGAGATACCGCTTCATGGTAAACCCTCCTGCCTCCGCCGCTGGGTGAGCACCACCTGGCGCTCAGCGCCAAACTCCTCCACGACGATGACCACCTCACGAGGTCGGATCTCGACCACGCGGATGCGGCCCAACTCATCTCCAATCCGGACCGTGTATCGTTGATTCACTGTCGTGTCGCGGAGGACGGCGACGCTGTTGCTCGGGAACCGTGCATTGTAAGTGATCGTGGTAACCCGGAGATCCTGGAGCAGGGGCCTGACGTCTCCGGACCGAAGCAGTGAGATGAACGGATCACGGCCCGAGCCGCGGTAGGAGAAAACCTCTCGAACGAGCTGTGTCTCCTGTTGCGGCTCCTCGGCCTGAGATTCAGGCACATCGGACGGCGCGCCAGCCTGCGTCTCCATGCCCACGGCCGTATCCGTCGGTGCCAGCGGCTGTCCTGCTGCTGGCTCGGCGGCCGGCGTGCCGGAAGGCGGCGCGTCACCGCCCCCACCGCACGCGGCGGCAATCACACCCGCGATCAGGACGGCGAGTGCCCCATTAGAGACCCGCAATCGAATCCCCCGGTGCTTGTGGCTTCACGAACGTCCGAAGCTGAAATTGCGCTTCCAACAACGCACCTGATGTATCAGCGTATGCCTGCTGGGCTGTCGAACTCGCGGGATTGATGGCGACATTGTACGGCACCATGATACGTTGCAGCGACGCAATGTCCGCCAAGAACTCGCCAATCTGATCGAAGTGTCCAAAGACGTTGAATCGGTACCGCTGCACCTGGAACGGGATGTCTGGCGTCACGGGCTGCGGATTGATCTGCCCGATCTCGACTCCCCGCAGGCGCGCCCGCGAAGCAACGTCGTCGATGAGGCTCGGAACCTCCGCACCCGACGGCACCAGCTGCCGCATGAGCGAGAGGCCACCCTCATAATCGGCAACCCGGCGGCGAAGATCTTCCACGGTGCCTCGCGCCAGGTCCTGTCTCGCGGAATCCACCATCGCCCTCAGTGAGTCCACCTGTCGCTGCAGGGTCTGCACCTCCTCTAGCTTCGGTTGGCGCCAATAGAACCAAAACGCCGCCGCCGCGCCGAGAGCCAGAATGATGGCGAGTGCTAGAAGCTGTTGTCGTTCCCTGGAAGAGAGTGCCATTACGACCCCTTACCGCACCGACTCCCCGACGGGAACCGTGCGAATGTACACGGAATCCGCCAGGCGGAACTGCGCCTGAATGGTGAAGGCTGTGATGGGCTTCGCCTCCTCAACCACCGTCTGCGTGGCACCTGGCACGACATTGGTGATCCACGGAGAGTCACCCAGTTGGCGCAGAAAGCGAGTGTACGCACCGATGTCGGGCGTTCGGCCATCGACCTGAAACGTGACCGCCTGTGCCACGAGGGTATCGCCCTCGACGCCTGGGGGCGCCGGCGTGAAATCGATCCCTACGAGCCAGGTGAAATCCGGAAGTGCCTTGGTGACCTCCTCCATTATGTGCGGCCAGACGTAGCGGTCAGCATCGATTTGCCGTATCGACTGAAGCTCGGCGAGGAGTGAGTCCCGCAAGCGTTCGGCACGTCGCTTCTGAGCCATGAGGGCGCGGAAGCGTCGCGCTTCACTCTCGACGGTGGTGTGTTCGTTCCGGAGTGAAGCCAACTGGGCCTGTTGCGTCACGAAGACCAGCCCAATTGCTGCCAATACCAAGGCCCAGGCTCCAATAGCGCCGATGAGCAGCGGGTCTCGCACGGATCGCAGGAGATCGCCGAACTCCGGGAGCCGAACTCCCGCCCGGGCTTTTTTCTTCCGTTGACTCGGAAGGAGATTGATCTCGATCATCGGGCGCGGGGGACCGGGTCTACGACCGGCGCAGGGCGAGTCCGGTGGCCAGCATCAACAGCGGGGCCACCTCGTCGACGTTGATGGTATCGAAGACGCCTTCGCCCACGGCGAGGCGTTGGATCGGACTGGCAACCTCCACGGGGAGCCGGAGGCGCTCGCTCAGCACATCCGTGAGCCCGGGGACGCGAGCGCCACCACCCGAGCAGTACACCCGCTGAATCGACCCAGCGTCTCGACTGGCCGACTGGAGAAACGCACCCGCGCGCTCCAAGCCCACCGCGACCTCTTCACCGCGACCCTGGATGTACGGGTCGAGCTCAGGCGTTCGCTCGAACCCCTGGAGCATCGAGTCGGCATCTTCAGCTGCCAGGCCGCGCTCGCGCTGGAGGTCTTCTCGGAACTTCCGCGTGCCCACGCTCAGGTCGCGAGTGAGCAGCGGGACGCCGTCGTGCAGGATGTTCACGTTGGTGAGCTCATGCCCAATGTTCAGCAGCGCTACCACTCCCCGCATGGCTTCGGGATAATTGACCTCGAATGCATTGTGCAACGCGAATGCGTCGACATCCACGACGTCCGGCTCGAGGCCGGCCTGGGCTAAGAGCTGGACCTTGTCCTCGACCAGCTCGCGCTTCGCCGCCACGAGTAGCACCTCCATCTGGAGCCCTTCGCTCTCTGGATCGAGGATCTGAAAGTCCAGCTCCACGGCCTCGATGTCGAACGGAACGTGCTGCTGGGCTTCCCAGCGAACCACTTCGAACGCGTCACTTTCCTTCATGCGGTCGACCTGGATCTTCTTGATGATCACGTCGCGACCGCCGACGGCGACCACCACCTTCTTCTTCCTGATGCCGGCAGTCTTGAACAAACCCTGGATCGTGTCCGACACGATCCCGGGATCCATGATCTCACCTTCGACGATCGCGTCGGCGAGCACAGGCGTGACCGCAACCCGACTCAGCACAGGCTCGGGCCTGCTGTGATCCACCGCCACCAACTTGATGAGGCCACTCCCGACATCGAGCGCAACCGACGTCTTCGATTTCCCGAGCCCGAGAAGCGCCATATCTCCCTACAGATTAACGAGATAAGAGGGGTGAACGGCTCACTACAGTACCGCTCACCCCATTTTTTGTCAAGCTCTGAACCTACTTTAAGCCTACCGCGACAACCCCAGGTGAAACTGTGACTTACGTCACTTCAGTACAGGGTCACCCAGCTCCGCTCCTGCATCAGGGCACCGCTGGCGGTCGCCCGGAGCGCCTTCAGAATGGCACAACTCGAGAAGTTCACCACCGCGTCGCCCAAGACCGTGCTCTGATCCAGATCGACGTTCGCCGCGATCACTCCGCCGTTGAAGTGTCCCCCCGTGCCCTGCGTCTTGAGCGTTCCCTTCACGATGACCGGGCCGAAGAAGCGAAAGCCCCCTTGCACCAAGAGATTCCCGTCGACGAGGAGCACGCCCTGCCCGAGGTTGCCGTTGATGTTGAGATCCCCTTTCGAATAAACGATGGGAAAGTAGCTTCCGCAGGGGCCGGTGGGGTCGTCAGGATTCCCCCAATTATCGGGCGCGCCGGTGGCGCAGCTTCCCCCTACGACAGTCGGCTCTATCCTCCACGTGCCACCGTAGAGCACCTTGTTCGCCATGGACGCGAGGTCGTCGAACGTCATGTCGCCGAACGTGGTGAGCTCCTCCTCCGTAATGCCGGGGTCTTCCGCCACAGGCGGATCTCCGTCGACGCAGGAGAAACCGCTGCAGGCGGTGGTCTGGATTTGACTCGCGTCGTTGATCAGAATGCCGGGCTCAGAAGGCTCGGTTGCTCCGCAGGCCCACCCGGAGGGCGGCGTGTCGTGTCCGTTGATGTACGACGATCCGCCGATCTTCAGACTGCCCTGGGTCTTGAGGGCGGCCTCGATGTTGACCTCCAGGGGTCGCAGCCGTACGAGGAGCCCCGTGTAGTGCCGGGTCTGGCTGTCCGGGCTGAACCCTTCGGTGCGCACGATGAAGAGCATGTCATTGAGGCGCATGACGTTGCCGCGATACCAGCCGGCGTTGTTGCTGAGCTTCCCGGAGAACGCGGCACTGTCGCCAACGGTCATCGCGTTGTAGCTCCCCCCGACCCAATTGGCCACCTCGAGCTGCCCACCTTCCTGCGCGGCGGCGAAGGCCTGCTGATGCTTGAGCGTGTTCAAGCCTACCCGCTGCTCCTGCATGCCCAGGAAGAACGCCCCACCTACCAGACCGCCGATGACGACGAGAGCAAAGACTGCAACCGCCAGTGCGACACCTCTCTCATTCCGAACCATGCTCATCTCCTTCCTTCGCTCGCGTCTCAGCGGGGGTTGTTCCGCAGCGCTGCTTGCGTGGTGAGTGTGTCCACCACGTACTGGATCATTCCGCTGGCGTGCACCGGGTCTCTCGTTCTGCCAATCACCTGAATACCCACCCGTGCCACTTCACCAGGGGTGATAGTCGCCGCGCCCGTGTCGTCGAAGTAGGCGAACTGGAGCCCCCCACTCGCCACCGGCCCCAACACCGGCTGCACGACACCCCACCCACCCGACTTGCTGAAGGTTCGAGCCCCCAGCCACGAGTCGCCGTTCACATCGGGATACGTGAAGAGCTGCACGAGCTCGAAGCTCCGAACCGGAGCACCCTGTTCAACGGCTCCCAACCCCCCTACCGGGTAGACGTTGTCGAGCGTGACGGTCATGCTCGGTGCTCCCATCGGGCACGCCGTCCCGAGCGCCACCGTCCCGGACACATTGGCATGTACCCAGAAGTTGTCGGTGCGGGTCGAGGGATCGGCCTCCGCGAAGATCACGACGGAATCGCGGCTTTCATCGATCCCACGGAGCCCGTAACTGGGATTTCGCCAGAGCGTCACCGATCCAGTGGCACCGGCACTCACCGGTGGCTGGCAGATGAAAAACAGGCTCCGCATCGCCTTGTAGCTGATGAGCGTGTCTCCCAGTGTGATGACGTCGCTGTCCACCGTGTCTCCGGCGTTCAACTCCAGTAACTCCGACGGCAACATCGCCACAGCCGATCTCACGTTCCCCTGCAACTCCACCCGCTCCGTCTGATGCCGGTACACTCGCTGATTGCTCAATAGCAACTTGTAGAGCGATCCCGCCACGAGCGTCGTCATCACCAGCGCCATCAGCAACTCGATCAGTGTAAACCCGCGCTCCCGCCGCATTGGTCCTCCTAGCATGGTATCGTCGTGGCAAACGTGTCTGCCCGCATCCCACGGGTCGTGGGAGACTGCACCACCACCCGCACCGCTTGGGCCCGCCCCGACGCCACCGCCTGCACCGTCCATGTCACCGCAAACCGCCCGTCCAGTGCACTTCCGGCACTCATGCTCCCACAGCTCTGAGCCCGCATCATCTCGAATCGCTGGGCCGCCATCGTGCTGGCTTCGCTGTACCGCTGCCCTTGCCCGATCATCCGCGTCGTCACCGCTGCACTCGCGACCAACCCCAACAACCCCACGGAGAGGATCAGAATGGCGACCAGCACCTCCACCATCGTGAACCCGCGCGTCCCGCTCATCGCAGCACCCTCCCCGCCGCCGAGATCACGAGGGTGTCGGCATAGTCGCCCTTCCTCACGACAACGGTCGTCGATCCAGACTCCATTCCGAGACCACGTGGATCGAATACCAGAGAATCCCGGGATGCCGCCACCGATGCGCCGTAGCGCTTGGTGAGGTTCTCGGGAACTCCGACGGTGTCGATGGCTCCGGATACCGGATGGCGGGACTTGATCACGAGATTCCCGCCGGTGAGCAGCAGGGTGGTTCGACTCCCGCGTTGCACGGCTGAAGCCTTGGCTTTGGCCACCATCGCAACGACACCATTGCGCGCCGAGACCATGCCTTGTTTGGTCATGCTCTGCCCCAGCCGTGGCACGGCCATGGCGGAGATGGCCCCAATGAGCACCAGGGCGATCACGAGCTCGGAGACTGTCAATCCTCGACTATTCATTCGGACTTCCTCTCTGTTCCGTCCGTCTTCGGTCGCTCAATCTGTAATCAAGAATGGTACCACCCACTTAACCCATTTCTGCCCTTACACTTACGCCTCTGCTCCAGCAGGCTTGATCGCGCAGGGTTCTGCAGTACGTGCAGCGGATTGCAGAGGCGGGATCGCATTCACCGGTCCGACCGGACAAACGTTGAGAAACCTTCGTGCCAGGAGTCTGAATCCAGCTTAGGGCACGCGCGCGCCGAGGGCTGTGACGGAAGTAACAGTGAGCCCAACTGCCGAACGTGACGTGCGGGCTTCGTGATGCCGGCTCGGGTCTCGTTCCGGGACCCGACGAGGTGCTCGACGCTTGGAGTTCCGGGTGGCCGATCAGTGTGGGCGTCGAAGCGTGATCACAGCAGGTCGCTGTGTCGTCGCTCACCCGCCAGACGCCGGGCGAGGGAAACCTCTTGCTGAGGTGCAGGGAGTGTCGTTGGGAGTGCTGGGAAAGAGATCTTACTAAAGGGTCCAAACAGCGGGCGGCTAGAAGGGCTGGGTCACCGCCCGCTCCGCCAATGCAGCCACCCCTCCGGAATCCACGCGAACGAGGAGTGCGTGTTCGCCGGAGACCCCCGACCCCGAACCGAACCCTCGAGCCCGCACCAAGAACATCCGACTACCGAGGCGAACGACGCTTCCGTCGTACGACCCCGACCCCAGTCTTGGCGACCCCGAGAACGCGGCGCTGTCGCCCACGGCAAGAGCCTCGAACGACGCCGAGTCCCACTGTATCACCCGCCAGACGACGCCGTCTTCCGCCACTCCTCGAGCCTGTTGGAACGCCACCATGCTCGACCCCATGCGGAGCTCATGCACGCCCAACACGAACGCCACGGCTACGAGCACCTCGATGACAACCAGGGCGAACAGGACCGTCGCCAAGACGAAGCCGCCCTCGGGGCGCCGGCTGCGTACAAATCGGTCTCCTACCCCCGACGGCGGTTCCTGGCCTCGCACTGCGATACTCACTCGTCTCTTCCCCGAAGTGCGACGCTGGTCAGCAACGTGTCGCGCAGGTACTCGATCTCCCCTGTCACGGCCCTGACCGGCCTGCTGCTCCGTCCGACGACGGTCATGGCGATGCTCGCGACGTCCGATGGCTCGGCCGTCCGAGCGCCGGCACCATTCAAGTACGCGAAACGAAGCCCACCCCGCACCACTGGCCCGAGGATTGGCTGAATTCGTCCCCAACCGCTCCCCTTGTTGAATTGCCGCATTCCGAACCACCAATCGCCGTAGCTGTCTCGGTAGCTGGTGAGTTGCACGAGCTCGTACCCTCGGGCCGGCGCACCCACCCTCACCAACCCGAGCGCGCCGGATGGACGGATGCCGTCCAAGATCACCGAATAACTCGGTTGGCCCGACGGGCAGTCAGTGCCCGATGTTACTCCCACCACGTTGGCGTGCGCCCAGAAGTCGGTAGCTCGTGCGGCGCTGTCCGGCTCGGCGTAGAGAAACAGCGAATCCCGCGCACCGTCGAGCTGCCGTAGGCCGAAAGTCAGGTTTCGCGACAGCGTCACCGAGCCAGTGGTCCCACCGTCCAGTGGCGGCTGACACACAAACGACAGGCTGCGCATCGCCTTGTAACTGACGAGAGTGTCCCCCAGCGTGATCAAGTCACTGTCGAGGGTATCCGCCGTGTTCAGTTCCACCAACTCCGGTGGCACCATGGCCAGTGCCGCTCGAAGATTCGCCTGCAGCTGCACGCGCTCCACGTGTCGTCGATACACTCGTTGATGGCCCAAGAAGAGGCGGTACACCGTCCCCAACACGATCAGGGTCAACACCAGGGCCACCAACAGCTCGATGAGCGTCACTCCACGCTCCGCTGCTCGATCCCTCAACACAGGATCATCGTGGCAAAGGTGTCTCGTAGGATACCCGCCGGTACCGGCGAGTTTACCACGACCTCCACGGCCCGCACACGCCCGTTCGCAAGCGTCTGCACCGTCCAGGTCTCGGTGAACCGGCCCCGGGTTCGGCTGCCGTTGCTGATGCCGTCGCATCCCTGGGATCGTAGAATCTCGAGGCGGCGCATCGCCAGCGCGCTCACATCGCTGTACCGTGACCCCTGTCCAACCATCCGCGTGGTCACGCCCGCAGTCGCCACCAATCCCAGCAACCCAATCGATAGCACAAGGGTGGCAAGCACCACTTCCACGACGGTCACGCCATTGGACGATCGCATGGGTGAAAAATGCCGTGCAGGTCCCGCGGACCATCATCCGTGTCTTGCTCACCGGCACAAATCATCGCAAGGGGGGAGACGCGGGCGCTGACAGTCAACGACCGGCTTTGTCGGGCGTCGACGACTCAGAAAAAGGGAACGCCGCCACCTGAGAGTCCACCAAGGGCCACTACCAGGAGGCGTTCGCCGCGGGGCTGTTCGGACCTGCCTCAGACCTCCAGGGCTTTCAGCTTGTAGAACAGACTCCGCACGCTGATACCGAGCAATCGAGCCGCGCGTTGTCGGTTACCGTCGGTGCGCGCCAGCGCCTCCTGGATCGCGCCCCGCTCGGCCACCGCCACAGCATCCCTGAGTGTTCGAAGGCTGGCGGCCGTCGCCACCTCACGTGCGCCGTTGCCGCTCAGGTCGAGCAACAGGTCGGTGGCCCGAATCACCCCGTCGCTCGAGAGCACCACCGCACGCTCCAAGGCGTTCTCCAACTCGCGCACGTTGCCCGGCCAGGGCTGCTGTCGGATCGCTGCCATCGCTTCGGCACTCATCATCACCTGCCGCCCGGCACGATCACCCGCTCGCCCCAACAGCTTTGCCACCAGTCCTTCGAGGTCCTCCGGCCGCTCCCGGAGAGACGGGATGTGGATCCGCACAACATTGAGCCGATAGTACAGATCCTCCCGAAAGTGACCCGCTTTGACGTCCTTCTCCATATCCCGAGCTGTGGCGGCAATGACTCGTACGTCAACCTTGCGAGTCCGCGTCTCGCCAACACGCCGCACCTCCGCTTCCTGGAGCACTCGGAGGAGCTTGGCCTGGAGCCCCAGCGGGAGATCGCCGATCTCGTCGAGGAGCAGCGTGCCACCGCTGGCCTCTTCGAACAATCCCGCTCGGTCGGCGTTAGCGCCCGTGAAGGCCCCTTTTTGATGACCGAACAGCTCGGACTCCAGGAGATTCTCGGGAATGGCCGCGCAGTTCACAGCGATAAACGGCGCGTCCCGTCGCGGGCTCATTCGGTGGACGGCCCTGGCTACGACTTCCTTGCCGGTACCACTCTCGCCGGTGACGAGAACGGTCGTGGCGTGAGGAGCGACGCGGCTGGCGAGGTCCATCACCTTGCGCATCGCTAGCGAGTCGGCAACCACCTCCGAGTGCTGCCACCGGGCAAGCTCGGCTTCGAGGGTTGCCACACGCCCTCGGAGTCGCTCCCGCTCGGCCGCCTTACGGAGGGTGAGCACGACTTCATCCGACCTGAACGGCTTGGGGAGGTAGTCGTACGCCCCCTCCTTCATCGCTTCAATTGCGGCGTCCTCACCGCCGTACGCGCTCATCATGATCACGAGCGCAGCTCCTCCGCCTTCTTGATAGCGCCGCAAGAACTCGAGGCCATCCATCTTCGGCATCCGAACATCGCACAACACGATATCGAATGGCCCGTCAAGCGCACGCCGGAGGGCGGCCTCCGGATCCCCTTCCGCGCTCACCTCGTAGTCTTCCGCCTGGAGTAGCAGCGCGAGGGACTTGCGGAGACCGAGGTCGTCGTCGACAACGAGGATCTTCACGGTGCAATCGCCTCCGCCCTCGATGCCGCAGGCGGTTCGGCAACCCGTTGGCTTTCACGCTCGTCCGCAGGAGTCGTCGGTCCGGCGGTGCGCCGTTCCGCCGGCAAGAACACCTTGAATGCTGCGCCGCCTTCCCGCGCATCGTCCACCCATACCACACCACCCAGCTCGTCCACCGTCCGAATCACAATAGCCAGGCCGAGTCCGGTGCCACGCCCCGGTGGCTTGGTCGTGAAGAACGGATCGAAGATCCTCTCGCGATCATCCTCGGGAACCCCGGGTCCGGAATCCGCCACCCACAACGTGATTCCACGGGTCCCTTCCGCCAGCTCGGGTCGCCAGGGACGCCGACCGGAAACGCGGTACTCGGGTGGAGCCGCGTCGCCCCGTCTCGGCTCGCCCAGCATGCTCGCGTGATACTCCTGGCGCGACGCGCCGATCGATACCTTGCCTCCCGGCGCCGCATCCGCCGCATTGAGGAGGAGGTTGACGATCACCTGTTCGAGAGAGTGCGCGCGACCCCGTACCCAGAGCCCCTCGGACTCAACCTCCGTCTCCACCGTGAGCCCCTTCAGAGTGCCCTGATGCGTCAGCAGATCGAAGACCCCACGGATCACCACCGCCACATCAACCCGCCCGACCTTCGTGTCACGCGGCCCAGCGTAGTCCACCAAGCCCTTGACGATCTGATCGATGCGCTCCGTCTCACGAGTGATCGAGTTCAGGAGATCCGCATCCGCCCCGCGTTTGCCAACGACTTGGATATACGTCCCGATGGCCGCGAGGGGATTGCCGATCTCGTGGGCGACTCCGGCGGCCAGACGCCCGATGCTCGCCAGCTTCTCGGCCCGCACCACCTGGCGCTGGGCGTCCTGAAGGCGCTCGGTCATGTGGTTGAATCGGCTGGCCAGATGAGTGAATTCTCGCGTCTCCGCCAACGGAGCGACATGGGCGAGATTGCCGGAAGCGACTTCGTCCGCCGCATCGGTGAGCGTCCCCAGGGGTCCAAGGACCAGGCGCTCGATGAGGTGACGTCCGAAAGCGAACAGCACAGCCACATCCGCGGCGATCAGCAGGATCAGCGCCGCGACGGCGAATCGAGGTCTCAGGAGTTGAGCCAGGAGCGTCGCCACGACCGCAAGCGATAACGCTGCCGCAGCGAGCAGGGCGAGACCAAACAACAACTCCCGCTTCAGATCGGGAAGATCACGCGATCGTGGGGAACGCGGTAACGACGTATTCACGGGCCAACCCCTCGGAAAAGGACCGGGCGACGGCTTGTTCTGCCGCCCGTGTCACAGGCTCGAGGGGCGCGGCCCGAGCCGTGGTTACGTTGTCCGACCTATTGGCAGGCCGGCTCTCCTTCATTCACGGCGGGTGCGATGGGCGTTGCTCCGGAACCATAGAAGATGGCGCAGGTCTGCGCTGTTCCCGGATGCACCGCCTTTGCCGACCAACCGCTGGCCGTCACCCCCGAAATGGACACCGTGACACCTTGCGATGCCTGGTACTGGGTCCCCAGGTCCGTGGTGTAGGTCTGGAAGTCAGCGAGGTACCCCTCCTGAGCGGTCACCAAGTTCCGCAGGTCGCTCTTCATCGACACGACGAATGCCTTTTCCTTGGTGTTCACGAACTTGGGTATCGCGATGGCGGCCAGAATCCCGATGATCACCACCACGATCAACAGCTCAATGAGGGTGAAACCCTTCTCGCTCGAACCCATCGTAATCACTCCGCTCGTGCGATCCAGACTCGATCCTCGGACAAGACCAGAGCGGTGAAGCCGGGCTCCACCGCCCTGTTTCTCATGCGTGAGCCTGCCCGAAGGTCGATGCTAGACCGCCTGGACCGCTACTATTTGCAGCGCGGCTCGCCTTCGGGGGCGGTGCCGTCCACCGGATTGGAATGGCCTACACCCAGAGCGATACCGCACTTGATGGCGGTCCCGGTGTGCGCGGCGCTTGCCTCCCACCCCTTCCCGTCCGGGTTGGCGATCGTGACCGTCACGCCCGGCGACGCACTGTACTGGGTGGTCGGGAACGTCCCGACGTAGGTCGTCCAGTCCGCGAAGTAGGCCTCTTCGGCGTTCACCAGGTTACGCAGGTCGGACTTCATCGACGCGACGTAGGCCTTCTCCTTGGTGTTGGCGAACTTGGGGATGGCGATGGCGGCCAGAATGCCGATGATCACCACCACGATCAGAAGCTCGATCAGTGTGAAACCCTTGCGATTCAGCATCGAATCCTCCCAAAACAGTGAAGTTGCACTCGACGAGGTGGTTACCTCCCGACCCAGCGAGGAGGCAAGCCGCGTGCCCACCCCATGCCGGTTGCGATAACTATTTACATACCATCATGTTACGGTGTCTGGAGCAGAACGGTACCAACCTCACTTTGCATGCAACCGGACCTTCAAAATGCAAGGTCCCCCGCTTGACGCAAGGCGACCGCCAGTAGTCTCCTGAATCCGCAAGAGATGGTATAGCGTATCCTCACTGTCACCTACGGCTGGCCGGGGTGGGGGGTGGTTCAGCTGGCTCGCCACGCGATACCGGAAACTCGGGAAGGCGTCGAGGCGCGGGCTATGGGTCCGGCGCGAACCGGCATCCAGTCCCCCTCGATGCGGCCAGCTCGGACAGCTCGCCCAGAAGGCGCGGGCGCAGTGCCTCGATCATTGCTCGAGTCGCCGAAACCTCCCAGCAGAATCCCCCGAGGTCACCGGCCGCCGATGCGGCCGTGAGGGCCGTATCGAGCCGGGGACCGACATCGGTGAATCGGAAACTCAGCCAGTCCGTTCTGGCCTGTGCGAAGAGCCGCTGCCACCGGGGCGCCTCGACACGTTCCAGCAGCTGGAGGTAGTCATCGTTCACCATCGTGTTGCCCGGCGAGACGCCGATGGCATGGCGCATCGCTGAGACGGCAGAATCCGGCTGACCACTGGCCAGATGCGACTCCATGACGAAGCGGCTCACCTCGGGGTGCCCCGGCGCCAGCTCATATGCTCGAGCCGACTCCTCCAGCGCCAGGCGGTGTGCGCCCCGGGCCAGCGCAAGCGGGATCAGGAGACGGGTGGTGAAGGGGTCGTCGAACAAGGCGGTCGCCACCAGTAACTCCCTGACGGCTCGCACGGAGTCTCCACTGGTAGCGAACACGTCTCCCAGCCAGACGTGCGCTCGGTAGTTCTGCGGATAAACGAGCAACTCTCGAGTCACCGCAGTCGGGGTATCGCGCCAGATCGGTGTTCTGGTGACCGTGCGAACTCCAAACACAACCAACACCAGTGCGGCTGCCGCGACGAGGAGGCGCCACTCGCGAGGGTGGCGTATCCTGCCGGACCCTGCCAGTAGCCAACCGACGACGCAAGATGGAGCGACTGCCGCGAGGTACAGGGTTCGCTCCGCCATCACGATACCCGCCGGGAAGAGCAGACTCGAGGTCGGAAGGAACGATCCGGCGGCGACGAGAATCCCAAAGGTCACGGCGGGAGCGCGGCGGGCCACCGCGAACGCCAGGGCCAGGATGACGGTAGATGTCGTGGCCGCTACGGTCGCGACGACGCTCCACTCGGTGCGGCGCGGGATGATCAGCGGGCTGTAGTCTACCGACAGGCGCAAGGGCCAGACCAGGAGCCGCACGAGCTCGAGCTGTGCTGGCACCACCGTCGCCAGGCGCTCACCAGTGGTAAGCCAGCGTATGCCTGCCGCTACCGTACCATCTGCGTAGACGGCGGCGATGGCCCGCCAGAGGAAGAGCCAGCCGATCGTGAGAGCCAAGACGGCGAGGTGCAGCCCGAGCATGTCTCTGCGGCCTCGCTCAGGATCCAGCCACCGATCCACCACGAGCACTCCGATGGTCACCACCCCTGTTTCTTTGCTCGCCAAGGCGATGAACGTCGCCCCCAGTGCGCCCGCGAACCACCAAGCCGCTCGGGTTCCATCCGCCCGGCGATACCGACGCGCCGCAAGCACCGCGAGCAGCACGCCACCGGCCGTCATGATCTCCGTGCGCCCGACCACGTTGGCGACCGCTTCCACATGCACAGGATGGACGGCGAACATGACGCCGGCTGCCAACGCCCCCGCAGGCGGCAGCCACACCCAGACGACGAGAACGACCAGCGCCGTCACGACGCCGTGGAGGGCCACGTTGGTGAGGTGGAACCACCAGGGCTTCCCGCCCGAGAGGGCCCAGTCGAGTGCGTAGGAGATGATCGCGAGCGGCCGGTAGAGTCCGGCCCTCGCTCCCTCCTGCGGTGGCCAGTATACATCGAAGAAGTGGCCTAGCGCGGCGCCGACGCTGTGGACTGCCGGGTTGTCCCGCACGATGAAGGTGTCATCAATGGCCCAGGCATTCCCAAGGGCGTTCGCGTAGACCAGGCACGCAACGAGTCCCGCGATCCAGGTGGCGCGCCGTGCGGTCAGTGCGGGCATCGGAACCGAAACAGCGCCGGTCCGCCGGCGAACCGGAACAGAGGCTCGAGCGTGGAATCAGCGCGGGCGGCAAGCTCGTCGACGAGGGGGGCAGCTGGCGAGCCGGGCCCGCTCACGGCAACGTGGGTCGCGCCCGCTTCGCACAGGTAGCTGAGGGTCTCTTCCCGAGACAGTGGAACCCCCACACCCCGGGCGGTCCATTGAAAGAGGTAGCTGGGAACGGCTCGCCGGCCGGTGTAGAGCCACACGAGCGCCTCGCGGTCGGTTGCGATGACGGCGTCGGGAGGAGTCTCCGCACGGATTGCAGGCGCGAGGATGGTAAACGGCGCACTGATGCGTCGGGTCGGCGCGTCGAATCCCCGGCGCGCCAGCGACATCGCCTCACGCCAGCCATACCCGACACCACAGGCCAACATCAAGACTACAACCGGCACACGAAGCGCCAGCCCCCGCCGCCAGGCTTCTGCTGCGCCCGCCACGAGCAGCACGAGCAGCCAGGGGAGGATGATCCAGACAAAACGATCGGGGAACCAAAACCAGAAGCTGGCCAACAAGAGATACGCGCCGAGAGACGCGACCAGCGCCGGGGCCCGCTTCGCCACGACGACCCCTCCCCAAACCGCAATCGCGCCGATCGCGACCGCCGCCGGGTGCCAGAGCATCGATGGCAGACGTGGCAACAACAGTTCTGCCAGGGGAGTCAGGGCGCCGAGGTAGTCCCCGGGTACCAGGCCGGAGAGGCCGGACTGCTGGGCCACCTGCAGATAGCTCCCGTAGTTGGCTGCGATCCGGGTGTCGATGCGCGACCCTTGCAAGGCTGTCCAAACGAGCCACGGCGCCGTGGTGACGGCGCCGGCCACAGCGGCCGAGATGGCCTGGCGGGGGCGCTTTCTGATCGCCAGCGCGAGAGCTACGCCCGCCACGATGGTGATCCCCACGCTCCTCGCCAGGGTCGCCAAACCGGCGAGCGCCCCGGCCACGACGGCGGATCGATATGTGGTAGCATCGCGGTCGGCAACCGCAACGGCCCCGGCCCACAGCAAGAGGTAGAGCGGTTCAGCGAATCGCATCCCGACGAGGTTGAGGAGCGGGAAGGCCATGAACCCCAAGGGAAGTGCGATGTACTGTGCGAAGGCTGGCGAGCTCCACCGCTTCGCGTGCGCGGCGATGATCCACGCGGCACCGGCGAGAGCGGCGGCATCGAACAACTGAAACAGGGTCATGTTGTCCGGGAACACCGGCCAGAGCCGCCAGAGAACGCTGAGGGCCAGCGAGTAGAGCAACGGATGATGTACCGCTGGGGGAGCCCCGGGGAGGTGGACGTTGCGATACCCCTCGCCCATGGCGAGGGCCTCGGCCAAGGTGAGGTAGATGCCGTCGTCGAAGAAAGCGCCCGCCATGGCGCCGATCGGCTGCGCCCATAGCGCGAGGGCGAACACCCCGAGGGCCAGACAGTGTGGCCAATGGTCGGACAGCGTGCGCCGTCGATCGGCCAGCCGAGACCGCCAACCGCTGGGTTCAGGCACCGTCTGACTCGTCGTCGGCTTGCCGGACCCGAGTCAGCACCGGAGGTGCGTCGTGCTCGCCGGGAGGCGGCGCGTAGCGCCATACCTCCCATCCGGGATACCGCGCAAGCAGCTCGTCGTTCTTCTCGAAGCGATCCCGCGCGAACACGATCCCGTGGTCCAGTCCCACGGGGTTCCGCCAGGCCAACGCTCCGTAGAGGGCAAATCCCTGCAAATCGCGCCGCAGCGCGGTCTGGCACTCCGGTGACAGCCTGTCCGGACTACGCAGCCGAAGTGTCGGGTCGGGCCAGTTCTTGACCGGCGCGGCCGGTGCTGCGGCCGACGCCGTCAGCTCTATGAGGCGTTCTTCGGCCTGCCCAGGGTCGAGCCGAGCCTCGCGCGCGTGATCGGCGAACTGGTGCAGCTCGCACGCGTCGAGCCGGCGGTACGCCCGTTCCGCAAGCCCGGGCCGGACACCCAGTGCCCAGAGATCGACGATGATCCGCGCCCCCCAGCTCTCCGGCACGAGGACCACGGCCCGGTCGACGCCGGCATTTGCCAGGTCCCGCTCGGGATGCTGCTTGAGTACCCGGAGGAATTGGGTGCGGTATGCCTGAAGACGTGTCGGAACCTGACTCACCGACCCCCACACGACGACGATTATCCCCGCGGCCACGAGGGTAGCGTCCCAGCGGACGGCACCAAACGAGCGGCGACGCAATCCGTGGAGTGCGTACATGTACGCCCGCGCGGTTCCGATCACGAGCAGGGGGGCGATCAGGTAGTAGAACCGAGGACCGGGATAAAAGCCCGAGTGCCAGTAGAAGAAATACAGGGCTGGCACGGACACGATCCCAATGGCCACCGGCAGATCCGAAGGATGGCGGTGGCGGGCGAGGATGGCCCAAACGGCCAGCGGCAGCATGGCCGGGATCGGCCACTCGAAGAGGTAGATGTGGAGCCGCCGAACGGCGGCAGCGAGGTTGCCGACCGCAACGGTGGGGGTAAACGTGTTACCGAACACGTCGACATGGAAACCCATCCGCTGCGCTTGGCCGTACAGGGCGCCGTACCCGAACTCCAGCGGATGGCCGAAGACCCGCCAGTTGAAATACGCGAGAAGCAGTACCATCGGGAGCCCGCCGAGGCCGATCCATACGAGGCCCCTCGGTCGCCTCATCAACACCCAGACCGCGATGGGGAGCGTGGCGGCAACGGCATCGAGAGGACGGGTCGCGAGCAGCGCCCCCAGCAACGCCCCGGACAACAGGAAGTGCCACGCGCTCTCCCGACGGCCAGCCAGCGCCGCCGTCCACGCTCCGAGCGCGAAGACCGCGGCGGCGGCGTGATTCATGTACGTGGCCGACATCGTTAGCACCCACGCCGACGCCGCCCAGAGCAGCGCGCACAGGACTGCCGTGCGCTCGCCGTAGAGGCCTCGGGCCAGCAGGTACACGAGAATCAGCGCGATTCCCCCGAGCAGCGGATTCACCAGCCATTCGACGCCGACGGCCATTCCCATCGCGAGCAAGACAGCCTGCATCGGCGGGAACTGTGATACCCATCCGGCCGGAGTGATCCACGTGTGCAGGAACAGGAACGCTTCTGGCGGCTCGGGGGGTGGCGCGGTCAGCTGACCGCTGAGAAAGACCCGGGCGTGAAACAGCTGCGCCATCTCGTCCACCGAGTGGGGATTCCCGGCGAAGGCCCACCACATGACGAAGCAGGAGCCGACCACGAGGGCCACCGTCAATGACCAGACCACGACCCCGGGGTGGCGGAGAAACCATCCGAAGGGGCGAAGCTCGAACCGCGTCGCCGCACGGCCAACGAGTAGAGAGCCCGTCGCCACGACGAGAGCTCCCAGAGCCCAGGCCTGGACGTGAATCGCGAAGTCCGGGCCGGGATCCGGCGCACCCACCCAACGGGTAATCGGCAGCACGGCGAGGATGATGGTCCCCGCCCCGATAATCACCCAGAGGCTGCGCCTCACCGGTTATTGGGCTTTGAAGAAAAGAGATTGAACCGGAGGATATGCCACAGGGCCGCGACGCCGTCCCGCCAATCGATCTTCTTTCCCTCCGCGTAGGTGCGCCCGCTATAAGTGATTGGCATCTCCCAAATGCGAGCCCGCGCTCTGGCGAGGCGTGCGGTCATCTCCACCTCGATGCCGAACCGATTGGACACGAGCGGGAGGGATTTCAGGAGATCGGCACGAACCATCTTGTAGCACGTCTCCATGTCAGTCAGGTTGAGATCGGTGAGCATGTTCGAGAGCAAGGTCAACAACCGGTTGCCCACCGCATGCCAGAAGAACAGCACGCGCCGCGGTCCGCTTTGAAACCGCGAACCGAAGACCGCATCCGCCTTGCCGAGGCGAATGGGGTCGAGGAGTGAAGGAAGGTCGGAAGGGTCGTATTCCAAGTCGGCGTCTTGGATGACGATGACGTGACCGCTGGCCGCCTCGATCCCCGCTCTGACCGCAGCACCCTTGCCGCGGTTCTTCTCGAAGTGTACGACGTGATCCACCAAACCCACCTCGTGGAGGCGTTGCAGCACATTTGCGGTCCCGTCGGTGGATCCATCGTTCACCGCTACGACTTCGACTCGGAGCGGTACGGTACGTATCCGTTCCACCGCGGCTTCCACCGTCTCAGCTTCGTTGTACGCTGGCATGACCGCGGACAGGACCAGCTCGTTCCAGCTCGTGGGGAGCGTCACTACGGACGGACTCCAATGGCGATGAGCGACTGCCCGATCCGAAACGGGAGCAGGCGCTCCAACCGGAACAACGGTACGAGTTTGTCGTAGAGCGCGATCGGCCCGGTGGGGAGCACGGTGCGCTTGAGAACCCGCCCCGTAAACCACCATCCCGGAATCCCGGCCATGTTGAACCACTCGAGGTGCATCATCTCGACGTTGGCCGCTGCATACCGCGCTCGCAGGAGCTTGGGGGTGTATCGCCTGAAGTGGCCGAGCGTCCGATCCAGCGATCCATAGAGGGCTGGTAGAGCCGGTACCAGGAGAACGAGTCGTCCGCCGGGGACCAGCAGTTGGTGCATGGCGTCGAGGGACGCCACATCGTCCTGAATATGCTCGAGAACATTGAGACAGACGATCGTGTCAAACCGCTCTGCCAGGAGCTCGTCGGGCAGGTCCGGAAGCGACAGCTCGGTCACCGTCACCCCGGGCCGGTCGCCGAACCGCCGCTCCAGCGCCGCCCGGTACCCCGGATCGGTGTCCGTGAGCACCACCCGCTCCCGGTCGGCAAAGAACTGGGAGAGGTTTCCGATCCCGGAGCCCACTTCGAGGACCCGCGAGCCCACCCACCGCGCGAGCCGATCGAACATCCAACGGTTGAACGCGGGAGCACCGGCCAT
>JBDHDH010000060.1:0-21421 GCA_039591615.1 Gemmatimonadota bacterium
AAGGCAGAGCGCAGATTCGCCGTTGGGAGTTCCGCGCGATCGATAACCTATGATCTTCAGTCTGCAATCGGTAATCGACGTGCTTGGCCGATTTCGCCGCCTCGAGGGAGCTTTTTCGAACGCAGCTTCGCTACCAAGGAGACCGTGATGCCCGCGAGCCACACAGGAGCCCACGTGGAGGACATCGCCAAACCTCGGCAGGATGAAATCGACGCGTGGGGCCTCACCCATCCCGGCAAGGTCCGCATAGACAACCGAGACCACTACTTCCTCGGATGGCTGTCCCGAGGGGTGGTGTTGGATCGCACCAGTCTCGGTGCGGAAATCGCACAGGCGGTCGAGCCGGAGCGTCTGGCGAGTCTCGCCATTGTGGCCGACGGGGTGGGGAGCGGCCCTGGGGGCGATGAGGCAGCCCGGTTGGCCATCCGGGCCCTTGTGGGGGAAGTGGGGAGGCGCTTTCACGATGCACAGTACGCGGAAGTCACGGATCCCGAAGTGTTCTCTCGCTTACTCCAGGATGCTGCCCTCGCGTGCCACGAGAGCCTGTTGGAGCGCGCGGCGAAGGAGTCCGAACGCATGCGCTTCGCCACCACTCTGACGCTGTTTCTGGGCCTCTGGCCCCACGCGTATCTGCTGCAAGTCGGAGATAGTCGCTGCTACATGTTCCGGGGCGGCGACCTGACGCAGATCACCCGCGACCAGACGATGGCCCAGGATCTCGTTGATCAAGGAGTGCTGACGCAGACAAAGGCTCATAATACGAAATGGGCGCACGTGCTCTCGAGCGCCATCGGTGGGCAGCAAGCGGCACCGGTGGTCACGCGGATCGTCCGCGAGCGGGGAACGATGGTGCTCCTGTGCAGTGATGGTCTCACCAAGCACGTGTCCGACGAGCGGATCAAAGAACGCATGGTCGCCATGACGAGCTCCCGGCAGTTGTGCGAGGATCTGTTGAATGACGCCCTGGACGACGGGGGGAGCGACAATATCACCATCATCGTAGGCCGCACCACCAAACCCGCAGATGCGTGACCGAGACCGAGCCATATGGGCCTCTCGTCGTCGCCTCCCGCATTGCCATCGTGCGCGAAGTCGCTCGGGTGCGCCTGCAACGTACACGATGCGGACCTTCCGCTCACCGTCAGGTCGATGAGCTTTCGGCCTCCACCGGCGTCGAGGAAAGCCATGCGATTGCCGCCGTTCAGTGGGGCCATCCCGTTCCTTGCACCCCTGGCCCTCGCTCCTGCTGCGCTTTCGGCGCAGGAATTCACTACGGAAGACGGGCCCGTCCGCGTCGTCACCGTTGCCGAAGGGCTCGAGCGTCCTTGGGGGCTCGCCTTCCTCCCCGACGGTCGCATGCTCGTGACGGAGCGTCCCGGCCGCCTCCGAATCGTAGAGGCGGACGGGCGGTTATCGGCGCCGCTGGACGGCGTGCCCGCGGTACGGGCAAGCGGCCAGGGTGGGCTGCTGGACGTTGCACTCGCGCCCGACTTCGCCGAGAGCCGGATCCTCTACTTGAGCTACGCGGAGCCGGACGGACGGCGCGCCGGAACGGCCGTCGCGCGTGCGCGGCTCGGCCAAGGGGGCCTGGATGACGTACGGGTGGTCTTCAGACAGGTGCCCAAGGTGACAGGGGGGAGGCATTTCGGCTCGCGCGTCCTGTTCTCGCGGGACGGCCGACTCTTTATCACCACCGGCGAACGGGGCCAACGCAACGACGCGCAGAATCTCTCACGTCACATGGGGAAGGTAATCCGCATAGAACCCGACGGGAGCGTCCCGCCCGACAATCCGTTCGCGGGAAGCGGCAAGGCGCGGCCCGAGATCTGGTCCTACGGCCACCGGAACGTCCAGGGAGCCGCACTCCATCCGCAGACGGGCCAGCTCTGGACCGTAGAGCACGGCGCACGAGGTGGTGACGAGGTGAACGCGCCGAAGGCGGGCCGCAACTACGGCTGGCCGGTGATCTCCTACGGTCGCCACTACTCCGGCGCGAAGATCGGCGATGGCACGGCCAAGGTGGGCATGGAGCAGCCCATCTATTACTGGGATCCGTCCATCGCACCGAGCGGGCTCGCGTTCTATACGGGCAACCGGTTCCCGGCCTGGAGGGGGGACGGCTTCGTGGGTTCGCTCAAGTTCGGTCTTCTGGTGCGGCTGGAGCTCGAGGGTGAGCGTGTGACGTCAGAGGAGCGGATGCTCCAGGGGCTCAACGAGCGCGTCCGCGACGTGCGGCAGGGGCCGGACGGTTATCTGTATCTCCTGACCGACGAGTCGAACGGACGGATCCTGCGGATCGAGCCTGGGGGCTGAGAGACACCGCAGGGCTGTTCGGCGGAGAATCGCTGCAGTTTGGTCAGTCGTTGATCCGCGTGCAGAGATTCGGTTGGTCGATGACCCTGTTGCCACGCCCTCTGGGGAGTCGAACTCGCCTGCAGGTTCACCACTCCGGACGTCGCTACATGGATTCGTTCCGCGGAAATGTCTCGGCGACGTTCACCATCTCCCACTGGCCATCGACCTGGACCCAGACGGCTGTCCAGGTCGGCGTTGTGACGAAGCGATTACCAGCGGTATCGGTAGCAGCGAAATCGAATGTCGTTGTGACGACCGCGGCACTCGGCGCCAGAACGTGGATACGGAGGTCCCCCCACTCGAACACTTCGACGTGCGCGAGCGCCGCCCAATGGGCTCGGGTAGTGTCGGCGAAGGCGGGCCAAGATCGCACGATCTTCCCGAGTTCGGCGAACGCGAATGCCTCCGTGTTCGCGAAGAAACCGAGGAAGCGGTCTGCATCCAACTCACTGACGGACGTGGCCAGCTCCGCGTAGGCGGATCGCAGCGCGTCCTCGATAGAGGCTCGGTGAGCGCTCGTCATTTCGGTTGTCGCGGGTTGGCACCCAGTGACGAACAAGACCAACGGCATGACAGCGAGGCCAAAACGGCGCATTCACTCCTCCATTGGGCCTGGGTCGGTAACCTGTTCTACGGGGCAATTCTATGCGTAAAGTAGAAAGGCCGGAAGATGACCCCGCGCGTCACCAATAACCAATGCCCAGTTGCCCGCCGGTGCGGGACGTTGAACGACACGCAGTCCTCGGTGGCGAGACTTGGGGAGGGTCCTTGCCGAGGTGGGATTTGACGCCCCGCGCACCGGCGGTCCATATTCGCGCCGTTCCCCGCTCATGCTCGGGTTCATCATTGCATCTTGGGCGGCGCCGACGATGACAGCCAGCCGGCTTCTCTTCGCGGGTGTGGCAACGGCGTACATCTTCGTCGGTATCTTGCTCGAGGAGCGCGACCACGTGAAGTGTCTTGTTGGGCAGTATCAGACGTGTAAGGCTGGGGCCTCGATGATCATCCCTATGCCCCCCAAGCAATAGCCGTTGCCCCGATAGTGGGTGTGCTGATGCCGAGGTTCGCGGCGCACAACGCGGTGCGGCGGCGTACCGCTTCGGTATCGAACGTGCTGAGGTGACATGAAGAAGATTCTCGCGATGGCCGCGGTCGTCGTGGTGGCAGTCGCTGCCATCCCGGTGGCCAAGTACAAAACGCTCAGCCCGTGCTCGATGCTGCGGCAGGAGCTGGTGAACCGGGCGAAACACGACGTCGCGTCCATGACGCAGAAGGGCAAGGAACAGGCGGGAGAGTACGGTGAGGATTATGGGCGGATCGCCGACGGCATTGGGGCGGTGATCGAGAACGCGGCGGCAGGTATCGCCGAGGGACTTGCCGAGGAGCGTGTCAAGGAAATGTCGCTGACTGGGTGCGCCCAGGAGTGGTGGCGGATCAAGTTCGGGAAAGAAGAGAACTAGTTCGGCCCTCCGGCAGAGCGTGCTCTATGGGAAACGGGTCACGTCGATGAGTAGGCGCGTTTCGGTGATGGTTCGATATCGTCGTCCTGCCGGGGGGCCGGATGTGCCGGCAGCACGTCCGTTACGTTTAGTTGCTCCCACAAGAACTGACTAGGAGGACGACGAACTCGACTGCGGCAGCGGCCAACGCCCCCAGGAGCGCGCATGCGAATCAACGGAATCTCGGCCTGGCATGTGGATCTTCCCCTGCACGAGGGAAGCTACAAGTGGTCCGGCGGGAAGTCCGTCGAGGTGGTCGACAGCACGATCGTCTCGGTCACCACGGACGCCGGACTCGTCGGCTGGGGCGAGGTGTGTCCTCTCGGGCCGTTCTACCTACCGGCCTACGCGGCCGGTGCGCGTGCGGGCATCGCGGAGCTGGGTCCACATCTCCTCGGCGAGCGCCCGCTCGAGATCGAGCGCCTGAACCAGCGCATGGATGCCGCGCTCAAGGGGCACCCTTACGTCAAGTCAGCCATCGACATCGCCTGCTGGGACATCCTCGGCCAGGTGGCGGGACTTCCCGTATGCGCGTTGCTGGGAGGCCGGTGGGGCGAGGACTTCGTTCTCTACCGCGCGATCTCGCAGGAGGAGCCGGAGGCGATGGCAAGTCGCGTGGTGGGGTATCGCAACGAGGGCTATCGGCGCTTCCAGCTCAAGGTGGGTGGCGACCCCGACGTCGACATGGAGCGTATCCGGGCCGCAGCCGCGCGGCTCGAGCCTGGCGACAAGCTCGTCGCCGATGCCAACACGGGATGGTTGCCGCACGAAGCCATGCGGGTGGCTCGCGGCGTGAGCGACGTCGACGTCTACATCGAGCAGCCCTGCGCCAGCTACGAGGAGTGCCTCTCCGTCCGTCGCCATACCGACCATCCGTTCGTGCTCGACGAGATCATCGACGGGGTCAATATGCTGCTGCGAGGCCACCGTGACCTCGCGATGGACGTCGTCAACCTCAAGATCGGCAAGTTCGGCGGCCTCACGCGCGCGCGCCAGGCACGCGACCTCTGCGTACGCCTCGGCATTGCGATGACCATTGAGGACAGTTGGGGCGGCGACATCACGACGGCCGCCATAGCCCACTTGGCGCACAGCACACCCACCGAGTTCCTGTTCACGGCAACCGACTTCAACAGCTATGTGACGGTCAGCACCGCGGAGGGCGCACCGCAGCGTGTCAATGGGCGGATGGCTGCGTCGACGGCGCCTGGCCTCGGGGTGACCCCCCGGATGGAGGTGCTGGGGGACGCGGTGGTAGAGGTGCGTTGAGACGAATCAGCCCCGCACGGAGTGGTCTGTCAGGCGCAAGGGATGCCTGGAACCCTCCCTGATCCTGCCCGTCACCGCCTAGCTACCCGGCGATGTGATCCGAGGGCCCGCGAGACCGTTCGCCTCGCTTGGCGATTCGTTCTTCGACCCAATCAATGGGTGAGAAGACGATGCACACGAGGTGGGTACGCTTGCCGAATAGGATTGCCGGAATCGACATGACCTCGCACCCACCGTCGCTTCGGATGCCCTGAAGGAGTAATGAGACACCGATGTAGGCGACGGACGCTACTCGGCCGACTGGTCCACCGAGCACGTACAGGAGGATGACCGGGACCACGGCCAGGAAGGCGCCCAACCAGCGGTTTATTCCCGAGATCCATTTGCTGATTCCGAAATGCACGGCTGTGTAGAAGGCAACCAAGCCGGCTACCGAGCCCAGGACACGCAGGTTGAATAAGGCGTCTTCCGTGCGCATGACCTGATAGGTCATCCAGACGAGAGCGATCCCCAGCACCAGCCGCAGCGTCCGGCCGACAATTCGGGCCGTGTGTTCCCTTCGTCGATCGGTGGTCACTCCGCATCTGCCTCCTCTACCGGCAGGGGCCTTGCCCATGCTCGGTTCGTGAACGGTGTCTCGGGCGGGGAGCGACCGGCCCGGCCGTTCCCACGCACAACGAAGGAACATACAGTCCGTACCTGCGTACGGAGTCAAGACACGAGTCCGTCGTGGCGGTAATCGCCACTCGCCGATCCGGGACTTGGAACGCCCCCGCGCCTGGCGCCGCGCTGGACTCGGCGTCAACTTAGGAACCCGATCTCACCGACTCGAGCATGATCACGACGACGAGCCCAATCCCCAATTTCGTTGGCGGACGGTGGATGGCTGCGACGGCAAGCGAGTCGCTTGAGATCCGCGATCCCGCAACCGGGGAACTCCTCGGCCGTACCCCTCTGTCCAACAGAGCCGACGTAGGTGCCGCCGTTCATGCGGCTCGAGAGGCATTCCCCGGGTGGCGCACGACCCCGCCGGTCGAACGCGCGCGCGTGTTGTTCCGGCTCAAAGGACTGCTCGATGCGCACAAAGACGAACTCGCCCGCGACCTCACGCGGGAGCACGGGAAGACCGTCGCCGAAAGCCTGGGAGAGATCCAGCGGGGGATCGAAAACATCGAGCATGTGTGTGGCATTCCGACCCTCCTGATGGGCGAAACGATCGAAGACGTGGCCTCCGGCATCGACTGCGAGACAGTCCGCCAGCCGTTGGGCGTTTTCGCCGCCATCACACCTTATAACTTCCCCGTGATGATCCCGCTGTGGTTCTGGCCGTACGCCGTCGCTACGGGGAACACGGTGGTCCTGAAACCCAGCGAGCAGGATCCGCTTACGCACCAAAAGGTGGTGGACCTCGCCACGGACGCCGGCCTACCCCGGGGCGTACTCAACGTGGTGCACGGAGGTCGTGAGGCCGTGGAGGCGATCCTGGAACACCCGCACATCGCAGGCGTGTCGTTCGTTGGGTCCAGCGCCACGGCACGGTACGTCTATGCGAAGGCCGCCGAAGAAGGGAAACGGGTACAGGCCCTGGGCGGGGCGAAGAATCACATGATCGTGCTTCCCGATGCGGACCTCGAAGCGACGATGGACGCGGTCGTTTCCTCGGTTTTCGGCGCCGCGGGCCAGCGATGTCTGGCGGGGAGCGTCGTGGTCGCCGTGGCCGATGCCTACCGTCCTGCGCGGGAGGGGCTCTTGGAGCGTGCGGCGGCGCTCCGCGTGGGCTACGGACTCGAGGATGCCACGGACATGGGGCCGGTAATCTCTCGGCACCATCGCGACCGTGTGGTGTGCTACATCGACGAGGGCGAGCGCGACGGCGTGGACCTTCCCATCGACGGCCGGCGGTGCGTCGTCGAGCGCTTCCCCGAAGGCCACTGGGTTGGCCCGACGGTGATGGAGCACGTGACTCCGGACATGTCCGTGGGGCGGGAAGAGATCTTCGGGCCGGTAGTGGGACTCACGCAGACCGGCTCGCTGGAAGAGGCATTGGGGCTGGTGCATCGCATCCGGTACGGCAACGCGATCTCCCTGTTCACCACCAGCGGCCGCGCGGCGCGGGAATTCCGATATCGTGCCGATATCAGCATGATCGGGATCAACATCGGAGTCGTGGCCCCGATGGCCTTCTTTCCTTTCGGTGGTTCTCGCGGCTCGTTCTACGGAGACCTGAAGGCTCAGGGACGGGACGCGGTGACATTCTACACCGACAAGCGGGTGGTGATTTCACGCTGGTAGCGAGCAGACGACTCGATCCTCGACGGACGAGATGGGAGGGCGAATGAATCCGACCCACATGACGTTGAGTACCGATACGGCAGCTGTGCAGTCCGGGTACCGCGAGCATCTCATGCAGTGCGCAGCGCCCTACTATGACGATCCTCTCGTCTTGGTTCGGGGACGGGGGATGATGGTGGTGGATGCCGACGGCCATGAGTATTTGGATTTCTTTTCTGGCATCCTGACCACGGCGGTGGGGCACTGCCATCCCGAGGTCGTGGCGGCGATCCAGGAACAGGTGGCGACGTTGGGGCATATCTCGACGCTCTACCTCACCGAGCACCAGGTGGAAGCTGCCCGGCGGCTCGCCGAGTTGGCGCCCGGGCAGCTCAAGCAGACCTTCTTCACCAACAGCGGCACGGAGGCCGTCGAGACGGCGATCATCTTGGCCTGCCAATACACGGGGTGCAGCGAGATCATCGCGTTACGCCATGGCTACAGCGGGCGCAGCATGCTCGCCACCAACCTCACGGCACATGCGTCCTGGCGACCGCTGCAGAGCTTGGTGCCGGGCATCAAGCACGTGCTGTCACCCTACCCGTACCGGTGCCCCTTCGGCTCGCCGTGCGACGAACGTTGTCTGGACGCGTTCGCCCACGATTTCGAAGAGGCGATCGTCACGACGACGTCCGGCAAGCCAGCGGCGTTCATGGCGGAAACGATCCAAGGCGTCGGCGGCTACATCGTGCCACCGCCGGGATACTTTCGGCGCATGGTCGAGATCATTCACAAGTACGGCGGCCTGTTCATCTGTGATGAAGTGCAGGCCGGGTTCGGACGAACAGGCGTCAAGTGGTTCGGGATCGAGCACTGGAACGTCGAGCCCGACATCATGGTGATGGCCAAGGGGATCGCGAACGGCCTACCGGTCGGGGCGACGATCACCAGGCCAGAGATCGCAGCGGCGTGGAACGCGAAGACGATTTCCACGTTCGGCGGCAACCCGGTGGCTATGGCCGCTGCCGTTGCCACCAACGACGTGATGGTGCGGGAAAACACGCCGGCTCGGTCGGCTGCACGGGGGCGACAGGTTCGCGCCGGTCTCGAGGCCCTGCAGCAGCGATACGAGTGGATCGGTGAGGTGCGTGGTATGGGGCTGATGCAAGCGTTGGAGCTGGTCGACGATCGCGCGACGAAGACACCGAGCCCGACGAAGGCAAAGCTGCTCCTCGAGGCGACCAAGGCTGAGCGGATTCTCGTGGGGGTCGGTGGGCTCCAAGGGCACGTCATTCGTTTGGGGCCATCCATGCTCGTGACGGAAGAGGAGGTCGACGAAGCGCTGGGCCGGCTGGAGCGGGCATGCCGGCGCGTCCAGGAACAGATCTGACGGGCCCGCAGTGGGCGGTCTCCCGCTTTCCACCTGGGTGCTGCTCATCGGTTCCGCCGGGCTTGGCCTCGCAATCGAGATCTGGTTCTCCGTTCGCCATCGCCGACGGTGAGGTGTGAGCGACTCCGCAGTCACCGTCGTTGTTCTCGCCGTCTGCAGCCTCATTCGGTGGTCATTGGCCTGCGAAGCCGACGCGAATCGCAGGACGTCGCCGGCTACTTCGTCGCCGACCTGGTCCATGACACTCAGGTGAGTCTTGCCTCTCCCGCACGCCACTGGTGGATCGATCGAGGGCTGCCGTCGGTGGATGGCTGGCAGATGACGCACGGTGGTCGGAAGACGGGTGAGGCGGCGGGTAGAGGCCTGGTCACGTACGGTCCGTAGAGGTATCCTTTCTGCTCCCCCAACTCGACGAGACGCGTAGCATGCACGAACCGTCATTCGTTGGGCGCGGTGCCCGCACCGCGTGCGCGGGCATCGGTGCCGCCCTGGTATTCGCTTCCGTGGCCAGCGCGCAAGCACCCACACCGCCTCCCCATTTCGCCATCCAGAACGCCCGCATCGTCACCGTCTCGGGTCAAACCATCGAGCACGGCACGGTCGTGATGCAAGACGGACTCATCACCGCCGTGGGCGCCGACGTTCCCGTCCCCGCGGGCGCCTGGGTCATCGACGGTGCCGGACTCACCGTCTACCCTGGCCTCATCGACGGGCTGTCGACGGTGGCGCTTCCGGCATCGCTGAAGAAGCCCGGCCGTCAGAACGCGCAGCGACCGGGCGAGGCGCGCGGCCAGGGGCGGGGCGAACAGGCTCCCCACTCGTGGGGACCGGAAGATCGGCCGGGCACCTTCTCGTGGGTCAATGCTGCGGACGAGCTGAACGCCGGCGACGGGGCCATCGGCGAATGGCGCTCCGCGGGATTCACGTCCGCCGTGGTGGCACCGGAGCGCGGGTTCGTTCCGGGCCAGGCGGCGGTGATCGATCTGGTGGGCGGCGAGCGCGCCAACCAGATGGTGGTGGCCACGCCTGTGGCGTTGCGTGTGAACTTCGAGTCAGGCCCCGGTTTTCCCGGCTATCCCAACTCGCTGATGGGTGCAATCGCGTACGTGAAGCAAGCATTCCTCGACGCGGCACACTACGATCGCGCATGGACGCTCTACGAGAGCTCGCCGAGCGGTCGCGAGCGACCGACCTACGATCGCGCGCTGGAGCCCATTCGCGCCACGCTCAACGCGCGCCGGATCGTGTTGTTCCCGGGAAACTTGGACAAGGAGATCCGTCGTGCGCTGGACATTGCAACTGAGACGAGCGCCAACCCGGTGGTGTACGGCGCCCAGGAGGCCTATCGGACGGCGAGGGTTCTTGCCGAGCGCGGGGTGCCGGTCTTGCTGAACGCGGACTGGCCGGAACCGCCCAAGGACGGAGATCCCGATGCCGACGTGCCGTTGCGCACGCTTCGGCTTCGCGACCGCGCGCCGACCACGCCATCCGAGCTTGCCAATGCCGGCGTCCGCTTCGCGTTCTACTCGGGTGGGGCGGAGCCCAAGAAAGTGCTGGCCAACGTCCGGAAGTCCGTCGCCCTGGGTCTATCACCCGCCGTGGCCCTCCGTGCCCTCACGCTGAGCCCTGCTGAGATCTACGGGGTGGCCGACCGCATGGGCAGCCTGGCCACGGGCAAGATCGCGAACGTCGTCGTGACCGACGGCGACCTCTTCGATCCCGAGACCAAGGTGAAGATGGTTTTTGTGGACGGCCGCAAGTTCGAGCCCGCGGAGGAGGAGCGGACGGCGCGGGCGCTGGCCGACACGACAGCCGAGCAGAGCGAGGAGCCGGCCGTTCAGCCGCCGATCCCCATGACTCGGGATCGTGGCCCGATCGCGACGGCGCGGGTCACGGTGATCCGGAATGCGACGATCATGACCGTCGTGAACGGGACGATCGAGAATGGGTCGATCCTGATCCGCGACGGCAAGATCGCAGCTGTGGGGCCCGACGTGCAGTCGCCGCGCGACGCGACGGTTATCGATGCATCAGGCATGTATGTGACCCCGGGTATCATCGACGCGCATTCGCACATCGCAACGGATGCGGTCAACGAGGGGAGCGTGTCGGTGTCCGCGATGGTCGGGATCCAGGATGTGCTCGATCCGGATGACATCGCGATCTACCGTGCGCTGGCTGGTGGCGTGACAACGATCAACATTCTGCACGGGAGCGCGAACCCCATTGGCGGCAAGAATGCCGTCATCAAGCTACGGTGGGGTGAGGACGCCAACGGGTTATTGCTCGACGGGGCACCGCCGGGCATCAAGTTCGCGCTGGGTGAGAATACCAAGCGCGACCGCAACCCGGACCGGTATCCGGCGACGCGCATGGGCGTGCAGGACGTGATCCGGCAGGCGTTCCTCGGCGCGCAGCGCTACCAGCGTGAGTGGCAGGCGTACGACGCGCTACGCGAGCGCGATCGCCGCAGCGCCATTCCACCGCGCCGCGACCTCAAGCTACAGGCCCTGGCCGAGATCCTCGAAGGTAAGCGACTCGTGCACGCCCACTCGTATCGGGCCGACGAGATCCTGCAGCTCATCCGGTTGGCGGAGGAGTTTGGCTTCCGGATCACGACGTTCCAGCACGTGTTGGAGGGCTATAAGGTGGCCGACGAGATCGCGGCCCACGGTGCCGGCGCATCCACGTTTTCCGACTGGTGGGCGTACAAGGTCGAGGCGTATGACGCGATCCCGCACAACGCGGCCCTCATGACCGCGCGCGGCGTCGTCGCCTCAATCAACTCCGACAGTGGCGAGGAGATGCGCCATCTCAATCAGGAAGCCGCCAAGGCAATACATTGGGGCGGCCTGTCGGAGACGGAGGCTCTGAAGCTGGTCACTCTGAACCCGGCGATCCAACTCGGCATTGCGGATCGGGTCGGATCCGTCGAGGTGGGCAAGGACGCGGACCTGGCGATCTTTAGCGGGCACCCACTCAGCGTGTACGGGGTTGTCGAAAAGACACTCGTCGACGGCAAGCTCTACTTCGACCGGGATCACGACCGCGAGCGGCAACAGCAGATCGAAGCCGAGAAGCAAGCGCTCATGGATAAAGAGAAGGGGAGAACCACGCGGCCACGTGTCACGACGGACGCTGGCGAGGAGATGTGAGCATGCACACGAGGACAACGCTCTGCGCTTTCGCAATCATTACCAGCGTCGCCGCGACGCCACTTCCCGCGCAACAGGGCGCAACCGTCCTCGCCATTCGTGGTGGCACGGTCCACACGCTCGCCGGTCCTCCCATCTCCAATGGCACCGTGCTCGTGCAGGACGGGAGAATCGCTGCCGTGGGATCGGACGTCGCGGTCCCAGCGGGAGCCTTGGTGATCGAAGCAAGCGGTCAGCATGTCTACCCCGGCTTTTTCGATGCGATCACGCGGCTGGGACTCACCGAGATTGGCCAGGTGGCAGTCACCAACGATACACGAGAGCTCGGCTCGTTCAACCCGCACCTACTGGGAGCCACGGCCGTACACCCCGCCAGTGAGCACATCCCCGTGGCGCGCGCCAACGGGATCACCCACGCGGTGGCCGCTCCCGACGCCCGCAGCGGCGGCGTCGGGGGTCAGGGGTCGCTCGTCCATCTGGATGGGTGGACCGTCGAGGAGATGCTGATCGAGCCGTCGGTCGGAATGATCGTCAACTGGCCCACCGTCCGGTTGCGGGAGTTCGACCGCTCGACGTTCTCGGTTCGGGAGCGGACGTACAAGGAAGCCAAGGAAGAATACGACGCACACCGAGATTCCCTGTCGGCCTGGATGGAGGCGGCGCGGCAGTACGTGTACGCGTTGGATGCCGGCGCCACGGTTGAGCGCGACCTCAAGCTCGAGGCTCTCGGTAAGGTGGTGGGGGGTACCCTACCGCTCCTCGTGACGGCCAATACCGAGCGCGAGATCAACGATGCCGTCGCGTTCGCGGAAGAGGAGGGAGCGCGGATCGTAATCTTGGGTGGCAGCGAGGCGTGGAAGGTTGTCGAGTTGCTAGCTGAGAAGCACGTCCCGGTGATCCTGGGCCCCACACAGGGCTTGCCCAGCGGTGAGGACGAGCGTTACGACGAACGGTATACGCAGCCCGCAAAACTGCACGCCGCGGGCGTCACCTTCGCGATCTCTACGTTCAACGCCTCGTCGTCCCGCACGCTGCCCTACGAGGCGGGGACCGCGGTGCCGCACGGTCTAGCGGCCGAGGAAGCACTCAAGGCGATCACTCTCTATCCCGCGCAGATCCTCGGCGTGGCCGGCCGGCTCGGAACGATCGAACGGGGTAAGCTTGCGAATCTGATCGTCACGAACGGCGACCCGCTGGAGATTCGGACGCAGATGACGCATCTGGTCATCAGAGGTCGCGAGGTGAGCCTCGTGAGCAAGCACGAGGAGCTGTATCGGAAATACAAAGCGCGGCCGTAGGGGTAAGATCCCGAAGCGCTGTCTGGGAAGAGCGCCGTGTGCTCGAACGCACACGGCGCTTTCGGCTTCCGTTCTCGAGGCGTGATCTGTTGGGCGGCTACTCCGACGTCACCCGCACAGCCGGCTTCATTCCGAGGCTCTTCACGAGAAACGCCCAACGGTCTGCCTGTTCCTGAATGACCATGCTGGTCGGCTTCCCGGCACCGTGGCCGGCCTTGGTCTGAATGCGAATCAGAACCGGCGCCTTCCCCATCTGCATCTCCTGCAGTCGCGCCGCGAACTTGAACGAGTGGCCGGGGACGACCCGATCGTCGTGATCCGCCGTCGTTACCATGGTCGGTGGATACTTGTCCGGATGGATGTTGTGGTAGGGTGAGTAGGCGTAGAGATGCCGAAACATCTCCGGATCGTCGGCGGAGCCATAGTCCGAAACCCAGGCCCAACCAATGGTGAAGTTGTGGAACCGCAGCATGTCCATGACGCCCACCGCCGGGAGGGCCGCGCCGAACAACTCAGGGCGCTGCGTCAGCGCGGCGCCCACCAGGAGCCCGCCGTTGGATCCTCCGCCGATGGCCAGCTTCTTGCTCGACGTGTACCCCTCATCGATGAGGTACTCGGCGGCGGCGATGAAGTCGTCGAATACGTTCTGTTTGTTCCCTTTCATCCCGCCATTGTGCCACTCCTCGCCGTACTCGCCACCACCTCGCAAACTGGGCTGAGCATAGATGCCACCCATCTCGAGCCACACCAGGCGGCTGGTTGAGAAGCCGGGCGTGAGGCTGATGTTGAATCCTCCATACCCGTAGAGATAGGTGGGATGCGATCCGTCGAGGGCGATCCCCTTCTTGTGCACGATGAACATCGGTACCCGGGTGCCGTCTCGCGACTGATAGAACACCTGCTTCGTCTCGTAGCCAGATGGATCGAAGTCGACCTTTGGGGCCCGAAAGACCGTGGATTGCGCTGTCTTGAAGTCGTATCGAAAGATCGTGGTCGGGTATAGGAAGGATCTGAACGAGTAGAACGCTTCTGAGTCCTCGCGTTTGCCACTGAATGATCCAGCCGATCCGATGGATGGGAGTTCCACCTGCCGATCCAGGGTTCCGTCCCTGTTGTAAATGAACACCCGGGTGTGAGCGTCGTGGAGATAGCGCGCCACAAACTGGTTGTTGACGATGTTGACGCTCTGGAGGACATCGTTCTCTTGCGGGATCAGTGCCGTCCAGTCGGCCCGTTCCGGGTGACGCGTATCGATGGCGATCACCCGATACTTCGGGGCGTCCAGATTCGACAGGAAATAGAATACCGGACCGTCGTTGCCGACAAAGTCGTAGCTGGCGTCGAAGTCGTCGAGGAGTTTGACTACCGGCCCGTCGAGCCGCGGACTCTCGGCGTTTCGGAAATCCACGTAGTAGACGCGGTTTCGCTCATCGGTTCCATGCGTGACGCTCATGATCCCGTAGCGGCCGTCGTCGGTGACGGACATGTAGAAGCCCCATTCCGGCTGGTCCGACCGCTCGTAGATGAGGCGGTCCTCGGACTGGGATGTGCCGACGCGGTGGTAGTAGAGCTTCTGGTTTCGGTTGGCTCCCTCGATTGTCTCGCCCTCGGCAGGCTCGGGGAAGCGACTGTAGAAAAAGCCGGCGTTGTCATGCGTCCACGACGCCCCCGAAAACTTGATCCACGTGAGGTGGTCGTCGAGGTCCCGTCCCGTCTCCACGTCCCGCACGAAGTACTCCCGCCAGTCAGAGCCGCTCGTCGAGGTGCCGTAGACCATGAGCTCGGCGTCGTCAGTGAACGAGAGTGTCGAGAGGGCGACGGTACCATCCTCAGACAGGGTGTTGGGATCCAACAACACCCGGGGCTCTTCCGTCAAGGATGACTGCATGTGCAAGACCGACTGGTTCTGTAGTCCGTCGTTCTTGAAGAAGAAGTATTTGCTCCCCTCCTTGAACGGCGTGGTGTATCGCTCGTAGTCCCAGATGTCCGTGAGACGCTGGCGGATCTGCTCCCGCTCGGGGATAGCGGCGAGGTAGCCGAAGGTCACTTCGTTCTGCGCCGCGACCCATGCCTTGGTGTCCGGTGCGTCGACGTCTTCTAGCCAGCGGTAGGGATCGCGGACCTCGACCCCGTGGTACTCGTCGATGTGATCGATTTTCTTTGTCTCGGGGTACGCGGTCTGTTGTCCCTGCGCTACGACAGGCGCGAGCGCAATGGACGAGCTAACGAGAACTCCGAAGACCCTCCCCAGGTGGCGTGCGCGCATCGCTACTCTCCTGATCAAGATCCCGAACGCTGTGAATATCGTGACAATGGACCGTTGTCATCGACAATGAAAACACGAGAAGGACGCTAGCGAACTGCGAGTCCGTGGTCAACCGGACGTGCGCGACCAAGCACAGGGTCTGCTCTGCTCATTTCGCCGATGGTACGGCTCCTGCCCAGTGCGAGACGGCAAGTCGCGCGACGGTCCTTCGGGTGCGTCGCCTGAGAGCGCCGGTTTCCAACGAACGACTCCGGCTGCTGCTGTAACCGGCCCCGCCATCGCGCGCACCGCTTCGGGTGGGTGCCTCGAGCATCGTTAACGGTTACTGCTCCAAGCGGATCTCGAGTTCTGCCGCGAAGAGCATGGTTCGGTCGTTGTCCCGCGCATTCCATTGCAGCAAGGTCGCGACATCAGTCTTCACGAAGCCGTTGAACCGTTGCGTGCCATTCGCGATCACCTTGAGAGGGCGATCGAAATCGAACTGATCTGGGGACAGCAGGAGCTTGAACGCCCGCACACCTCTAGTGCGCGCCACTACTGTGTTGTCGCGACGCTCGACTTCAATCCGTCCTGAGGGTTTCGTATGCGGGAAGGCCGGAATCGCTATGGATTCGGCTTCCGGAAAGGTCAACGTGGTTGTGGCGCGTTTGGTGTTGCGTTCGATCACGATGGGTATCGTGCTCCCGAAGCGGGCGCTTTGGAGCGCCTGCCCCAGCGCCTGAACCGTAGGCGTTGTAATCCCGTTCACCTCCACGATGAGGTCACCGACCCGAATGCCTCCCGACTGGGCGACGGATCCGGATTCTACGTCGAGGACAAGCACTCCCTTGGTGCTCTGCATGTGCGGTTCGATGCCGAGGAACAGCGTTGGGGGTGACCGTATGGTGTTGAAGTTGTCAAACTCACTCTCGCCGGCCAGCTGACCGAGTTCCGTGATCAGAACCCAATGCGCACGATGATAGCGGTCGGTGAGCTCGGTCTCCCAGACGATACGGTCGGGCAAAGGCTTTCGGGGGGTGGTCGCGATGAAGGAATCGATACGCGCCTGCTCTTCCGGCCACCACTCGAGATCATGTCCCGACTCCGGCTGGGGGCGGAACAGAACCCTCCCGCCCGCCCGCCGAAAGAGCTCCACGAACGGCCTCACTGACGCTGCAGGATACAACCGGTCATTCTCGCCGTTCACGACGAAGAACGGCTTGCTTGCGAGGTTGGCCACGTACATCTCACCATCCACGCCCAGACCTGGCGCTGAGAGCACCGAGGGATGGCTGATGAACGCAAGGAACCCAGCCCACGGCCCCGCGGCGCGGAACGCGTGAAAGTACACACCGGTCCCGCCATCGGAGATGCCGAGCAGGTGAATGCGGTTCTCGTCGATGTTGTAGCTTCGCTTGAGTCGATCCAGGATGCCAGCGAGGTTCTCGACTTGGCTCGCGTGCCACCACATCGATTCGTTCCAGGACGACGGGAAGACAGAGATCCAGTCGTCGGACGCGAATCCCTCGTAGTCCCGCCACCAAGTGCCGCCCTTCTTCCACGCTGGTCGATTAACACCGCCGTGCAAGTACACCCGCACAGGATATTTCTTCCTGGGATCGTACCTCACGGGGATGAGCATGGTGTAGTGGAGCGCCAGGCCGTCGGCGTTCGGACGGGTCAGGTCGAGCCGGCCGGTGTCTACTTCGCTGGAGTATGGGCGACCCCTCTTCAGGCAGGCCCACACCACGTCGAAGGCGATGCCACTCTGGAGCATCCCCGCGACGGCCACTTCAACCTCGCGCGGGGTGTCGGCGAGGAAGTACTCGCGTGACACGCCGTCCAGAACGTCCATACACTGGGCCGCGACGTTTCCAACGGGCATCGCCAGGAGCAGCCCGATGACCGGCGAAGGGGTGAGGGTGACGCGCATGGGTCGGAGCGTTTCCGTACCCCGTTCGATTTCCAAGGTTGCAGCGGAATATCGGCCCGGGGCTGTCGCTTCGGCGAGTCTGGATCGGCCACCGCCGGACGGTTTACCATTAAACAGAGTCCTGCCGTGCGAGATGATCTTGCTGCGGGACCTTCATCCCCTTGTCGGATTGCACGAATGACCGGTCATCGCTCGATTCTCCTGGTGGTGCTGCTTGCCAGCGCGGCGTTCCCACCCGCTGGCGCACAGACCGTCAAGGGGCAACGGATCGACAGCCTCGCCGGCGTAGCGGTAACGGGAGGATTCGTCGTGCTGCTCGACGCGGGCAACCAGGAAGTTGCCCGGACTCTAGTCGGGAGCGGGGGACGCTTCTCCGTTCACGCCCCCGGACCTGGAACCTATCGGTTGAAGTCCGAGCGGATCGGATACCGCGCCTCCGTCTCTGCACGGCTGGAGCTCGCCGCCGGGCAGTCCCTGGAATACATCTTTCGCGTCACGCCGATCCCGGTCCGCCTTGCCGCCATCGAGGTCCGGGACGAGCGGAGCTGCCGCAATCGGCCCGCGGAGGACGCGGCGACGGCGTTAGTGTGGGAGGAGGTGCGGAAGGCGCTGGCAGCTGCCTCGTGGACAGCCCGTCAGCCGGACTATCACGTCCGCGTCCTGATCTACGAGCGGGATCTCGACGCGAACCGCCACCTCATGCACGGTGAGCAAATTCGCAGCAAGTCCGGGCGCATGGAACGCAATCCCTTCTCGAGCTTCCCAGCCGACCAGCTCGCTGCCCATGGCTTCATCGTGGAGCGCGGAAACGAGATGTGGTATTACGGGCCCGATGCCCAGGTCCTCCTGGATGAGCACTTCCTCGACACGCACTGTTTCCGGCTGGTGCGGGGGCAGAAGGACCGAGATGGCCTCATCGGGCTCGCGTTCGAGCCGACGCCCGACCGGAGCGTGCCGGACGTCGATGGTACACTCTGGCTCGACCTTCAGTCTGCCGAGCTCCGGCTGCTCGAGTATCGCTACACCAACCTACCCTACGACCTGCAGGACGACCGGGTGGGCGGGACGGTGAATTTCCACCAGATCCCCTCGGGGATGTGGATCGTGCAACGGTGGCAGATTCGTACCCCGACCATCACGTCCAGAGAAGGATTCGACCCGTTGGCTGGCCGGCGCTCCGTCACTCGCCTGCTCGGATTCCACGACACCGGCGGGGAGGTGTTCGAGATATCCTCCCGCGGTGCCATCCCCATCTTCCGGGCTCCCATGGCGGGTGTGGTGGGTTCGGTCAGGGACAGCGCGACAGGCCGCCCCCTTGGCGGTGCTCGCCTGACCTTGGACGGTACCGAATTCGTGACCTTCACCGACAGCGGCGGCTCGTTCGACCTCCTGGTCCCGCTGAGTGGTGACTACGAAATTACCGTGGCGCACCCGGCCATCGATTCTGCAGGGCTCCGAGAACTCCGGCACCCGGTCGCCCTGCAACGCGGTGCGACGCAGCTGATCGAGTTCCGTGTGCCGCGGCGGGCACAACGCTGAGACCCAAGCCGTCCGAGATCGTCGCGATGTCGTTCTTTACGCACCGTCCGGAACGAGGTCTTCATTCTGGACAAAGCGACGAGGAGAACTTTACCTGTGGCAAAACCCGCGAAGGCTCCACTGAGGTGAGCGGGATTCCATGACAAGCGCCACCAGGTGGTTACCTTTTGCTCCAGTTGCTGGCTCAGCAAGGGATGCGTTGCGGGCTGCCACGGCCCCCGGTTGCGCTGATTTCCACCATCACCATCGGGAGTCCAGGGAGGGAGACATGAGACGCGGAGTGAGTATCGCGATCGCGCTGGCGGTGTCCGTTTTGTGGTGTGGAGCCGTGGCTGCGCAGTCCGATGCAAAGCGATCAGTAGCGCGGAGCATCGACGATCGCGCCACCGCTTATGCCCGCGTGGCACAGCAAGTCTGGGACTGGGCCGAAGTCGGATACCAGGAGGTCCAGAGCTCGGAGCTCTTGCAGCGCACACTGCGCAACGCCGGGTTCGCGGTGCAGACAGCCGTCGCCGGAATGCCGACGGCGTTCGTAGCGAGCTACGGAAACGGCGGGCCGGTGATCGGCATTCTCGGCGAGTTCGACGCCCTTCCGGGTCTCTCGCAAGATCGAACTCCCGAGAGGAAGGTGCTCGCCCAGAAAGGGGCCAGTCACGCGTGTGGTCATCATCTCTTCGGTACCGGCTCCGTGGCCGCCGCCATCGCCGTGAAGCAATGGCTCGAACGCTCCGGGTCCAGGGGCACGATTCGCATGTATGGAACGCCGGCCGAGGAGGGTGGAGCGGGCAAGGTCTACATGGTTCGGGTGGGGCTGTTCGACGATGTCGACGCCGTGCTGCACTGGCACGCGGGCGACCGCAACAGCGCGTCCGCATCGAGTTCGCTGGCGAACAAGTCGGCCAAGTTTCGCTTCTACGGTGTGTCTGCCCACGCGGCGGCCTCTCCCGAACGTGGCCGCTCCGCACTCGACGGTGTGGAAGCCATGAACACCATGGTCAACATGCTGCGCGAACATGTCCCGGAGAAGACGCGCATTCATTACGTGATCACCTCAGGCGGATCGGCACCCAACGTGATCCCGGACTTTGCAGAAGTGTTCTACTACGTGCGCAACCCAAACTCGCAAGACGTGATCGCCATCTTCGACCGCGTAGTCAAAGCAGCAGAAGGTGCCGCCTTGGGAACGGAAACACGTGTGGAATACGAGGTGATCCACGGTATCCACGCGTTGCTGCCCAACGAAACGCTCGCTCGCGCGATGCACGAGAATCTGGCGCGGGTGGGCGGGATCGTGTACTCGGAGCAGGAACGACGGTTTGCGGAGACCATTCATGAGACCCTGGCGATCGGGGCTCCGCCCCTCACGGCGGCCACCGCGGTCGAGGACTTTTCCACGACAGAAGAGGCATTTCCCGGCTCGACCGACGTTGGGGACGTGAGCTGGGTGGTGCCGACGGCGGGCTTGGAGACGGCCACGTGGGTTCCGGGTACCGCTGCGCATTCGTGGCAGGCGGTGGCGGCCGGCGGGACGAGCATCGGGAACAAGGGCATGATCGTCGCCGCGAAGACCCTCGCACTCACAGCAGTGGATCTTTTCACAACTCCCGAGATCGTCGAGGCCGCGAAACGGGAGCGGGTGCAACGCGTCGGACCGAAGTTCGAGTACGTCTCGCTCGTGGGTGACCGTGGTCCGCCGCTGGATTATCGAAAGCCGGCCAAACCGTAGGGCGAAAGGCGACCGTGGGGTCTTCATCCTCTCGAGCTGCGGCGGCTCCAATCTCGCTCACGACCGCGAATCTGCATTCCCCGTCGCTGGTCCGTGAAGTCGAGGTAAGCCGGGGGCCCCTTGCCTTGCAAAGCCGATGTGCTCGCTTGCAATTATCGTTTGGCCCGCTGGAGAGGGCATGATAGATTAGCGCGTAGCGGGCTCCCATCAGCTGTGGGCCAATGACATACTTGGTCAGATAATGCGGCGATCCCTCGGGCTGACGCTCGCGCCAGAGGGTCGCCGTCTGTTTCGTCTGGCGACCGTGCGATTCGTCCATCTCGTGGAGAGTCCGATGATGCACAGCGCAACGTACCGACTCGTGCCGTTGGGGATCGTCGCCTTGGCTGCCGCTGCATGCGGCGATGATGGCCCGACGCAACCTCCGCCCGGTCCCACCGTCGCCTCCATCGAGGTGACACCCAACGTCGACACGCTCGTCGCTCTCGGCGCGACAAGCCAGTTCACGGCGGTGGCGAGGGATGCCGGCCGCAACCCGATTTCCGGCCAGACCTTCGCCTGGTCGTCCTCGGCGCCCTCGACCGCCAGCGTCGACGCTGCCGGTCGGGTGACGGCCCAAGCAAATGGCACCGCAGATATAACGGCATCCATCGGGAATGTCTCGGGATCGGCGTCGGTCGTCGTGGCCCAAGAGGTCGACGAGGTCGTGGTGACGCCCGGCAGCGCATCCCTCGCGACCGT
>JBDHDH010000061.1:0-21173 GCA_039591615.1 Gemmatimonadota bacterium
CGCGATCCCTCTCTCGCGAACTGAAAGGGGACCTGGATTGGATCGTCATGAAGGCGATGGAGAAGGAGCGGTCGCGGCGATACGAGACGGCCAACGGTCTGGCGATGGACATCGCGCGCTATCTCAACGAAGAGCCTGTCGTGGCCCGGCCGCCGAGTGCAGCCTACCGCTTCACCAAGTTCGTGCGGCGGCATCGTGTCGGAGTGCTCGCCGCTGCCATCGTCGGCATCGCAGTGATTGGGGGTGCCGTCGCCGCGACCGTTGGGATGGTCCGGGCGACTCGTGCCGAAGCGGCAACGGCGCGTGAAGCGGAGGCACTGCGCCAGGTATCGGCTTTCCTCGTCGGTCTATTCGAGGTCAATGATCCCGACGAGGCACGGGGCAACACAGTGACCGCGCGAGAGCTGCTGGACAAAGCGGCGCAGCGCATCGAAGTGGAATTGGCGGAGCAACCTCAGGTGCAGGCCCAGCTCATGCTCACCATGGGTGAGGCGTACCAGAGTCTCGGTTTGTACGATCGGGCGGCTCCAATGCTCGAACGGGGTCTCGCAGTGCGGGAGACTCTGCATGGCGAGGACCACGTGCAGGTGGCGGAGGGTCTGTTCGCGTTAGGAGAGCTGTTTCGCAAGCAGGGGAAATATGATGAAGCGGAGCGGCTTCACCGGCGCGCCATGACGATCCAGGAAACCCGCCTCGGCGCGAATAGCCCAGCCTTGGCTGCCACGATGACCGGCCTGGGCAATGCGTATGTCTCGCAAGGTAGGTTCGATGAGGCGGAGCCACTGCTGCAGCGAGCCTTGGCGATTCGTCAAGGCACGTTGGCCTCCGACGATCCGGAAATCGCCTATAGTCTGGGAGCGTTGGGAACCTTGCACACCCGTCAGGGACGTTACGCAGACGCCGACTCCATGTTTAGCCGCGTGCTCGTTATTCGCGAGAAGGCGTTCGGTCGCGATCATCCCGATGTTGCACAGACACTCAGCGATCTCGGCGGTGTCCGCTGGCTCCAAGGCAACGTCGAGGATGCAGACCGATTCTTCCGACGGTCCCTCGATATTCGGACCCGGATGCTCGGTGCCGACCATCCTGCACTGGGAACGATCCTGAATAATCTCGGCGTATTGGCGTGGACGCGCGGGGAGTATCGAGAGGCAGGGTCCCTCTACGCTAGGGCCCTCGTCATTTACGAAAAGGCGCTTGGCCCCGATCACATCCGGGTGGCTGGAGCGCTCAACAATATTGCCGAGACGCACTGGATGTTGCGTGATTACGATGAAGGGGAACGGCTCTTCAAGCGGGCGCTCGGCATCAAGGAAAGCATCCTCACGTCCGAACATCCGTCCCTTGCCATCACCCTCAACGGTCTCGCGAACCTCTACAGAGATCAGGGACGGTACGGGGACGCCGAGCCACTGTACCGCCGAGCACTCAGCATTCGGGAAACGGTGCTGGAGCCCGGTGATCGCTCTATTGTGGAAACCCTAACTGACTACGCGAAGATGTTACGAAGCGCCGGCCGACGTGCCGAAGCGGCAGACCTGGAGGACGAGGTCGAAAGGATCAAGTCGAATCGGGAGTGAGACCCCGACCGATCCAGTCCGACCTTCCCATCATGTCGCTCGGTCTCCTCTATTCGCAAACATAGCACACACCGGTCCCGTCAACCGCCCGGGGCACATCCCGCTCGGCGTTCACGATGCAGAGGAATCCGAAGGGCTCGGACGAGTCCTTAGGATTGCGGAATTGATGCGGATCGTTCGGTGCCACGTAGACCATGTCACCGAACCCAACGTTGTAGATGTAGCAGCCGAACTGTGCCTCACCTCGTCCCCGGATCGGGATCACCACGTGCTCATGCTCGTGATTCTCGAGGGTGCTGTACCCGCCGGGCGTGATCTCGAAATAGCGTACATGAAAGCGCTGTGACTCACCCCGTCTGCCCGCGAGCTCTCGCCGGGTGATGCCCTTCCACGTTTCGGTCGTCGCTTTGTAGGGCTCGAGCAAAACATCCTGCCACGTGAAGTTCCCATCGTGGCGGATCACCTTGCTGTGGTTGCCAACTAGAGGTGGATGAGGTGGTGCTTGTTTCCTGGGAGTAGCCATACGGCCTTCTCGTCAGATCGAACGACCAGCAGAAGGTAACACGTAGTAGGTCAGTATACTGGCGTGTGGCACGTGTGACGTGCTCGTGCTGCCTGGCTGCCAGCCTGCGTGCAAAGGCTCCGCATCGCGCCAGAGTCGCCGCGCGCCCTAGCCGCCCTGGGCCGCGGTCTGTATCGTTAGCCGAACCTGCACACCGATGATGTCAGCCGAGCTATTCGACAAACTCAAAACGGCCCTGGCCGACCGCTACCGCCTCGAGGGTTATCTCGGGGCGGGCGGCATGGCCAGCGTGTATCTGGCCGAGGACGTGAAACACCACCGTAAGGTCGCGGTGAAGGTCCTGAGGCCGGAGCTGGCCGCTGCTGTGGGCGCAGAGCGATTCCTACGGGAGATCGAGATCGCTGCCGCACTTCACCACCCCCATATCCTCGCGCTGTATGACTCAGGTGAGGCGGATGGCTTCCTCTATTTCGTCATGCCCCATGTCGAGGGTGAGTCTCTTCGCGCTCGTTTGAATCGTGAGAAACAACTGCCATTGGACGATGCGCTTGCGATCGCCCGCGAAGTGGCAGATGCGCTGCGTTATGCGCATAACCGTGGCGTGATTCATCGGGATGTCAAGCCCGAGAACATCATGCTTGAGTCGCACCACGCCCTCGTGGCAGACTTTGGAATCGCCCGAGCGGTTAGTGCCGCCGGGGGAGACCGGCTGACGGAGACGGGGATGGCGGTTGGGACGCCGCAGTACATGAGCCCCGAGCAAGGGGCGGGGGAGGCGGAGCTCGATGGCCGGAGTGATCTCTACAGTCTGGGCTGCGTCCTGTATGAAATGCTTGCCGGTCAGCCACCGTTCACGGGCCCGACTGCCGAGAGTGTCGTTCGGCAACACATGGTGGTGGAGCCCCCCGCGGTGACAAACATCCGCGCTCGCGTACCGGCTGATGTGGTGACAGCGCTCCGCAATGCGCTCGCGAAAGCGCCAGCAGATCGTCAGGCATCGGTGTCGGAGTTCGCTGAGCAGCTTGCCGTCGCGCGATCGGCGGAGACCGCGGCGGCCGTCCGGTCCCCGCGTCGCCTCGGCGGGATCGTTGCGGTAGCCATCCTCGTTGTTGTAGTCGGCATCCTGGCCACCGCGCTCGGCCGCAGCCGCGGCTCCGCGGGCGGCGAGGCCATCAGACTCACCGTCCTTCCGTTCGAGAACTTGGGGGCGGCGGACGACGAGTATTTTGCTGCGGGCATCACCGACGAAATCACGGCACGACTGGCAGTGGTTCCCGGACTTTCCATCATTGCACGCCAGAGCGCGATCCAGTACCGAAACAGCACCAAGACGCCTCAGGAGATTGGCGACGAGCTCGGTGTCGAGTACCTCCTCGAGGCGACGGTCAGTTGGCAGCGTGCCGCGGAGGGACCGAGTCGTGTGCGCGTCCGTCCCCAACTCATCAAGACCTCGGACGCCAGCCACGTCTGGGCTAACGTCTATGACGAAGACCTGACCGAGGTGTTCCAGGTCCAAACGAGGCTGGCCGAGCAGGTCGTCGAGGCGCTAGGTCTCGCGCTGCTCGAGCCCGAGCGACACGCGTTGGAGGCAACGCCGACCGACAATCTCGAAGCCTACGACTTCTACCTTCAGGGCAACGACTACTTTCGGCGCACCGTGAGCGAGGAGAAATACCGTATAGCCGAGCGCTTGTACTCGAGGGCACTCGAACTCGATCCCGAGTTCGCCCTGGCCTACGCACGGCTCTCCGTAGTCCATTCACGTCTATACTGGTACTACTTCGAACGAACTGACAGTCGTCTGTCCAAAGCCAAAGCGGCGGCCGACAAGGCAGTTTCGCTCGCACCTGACCTCCCGGAAGCTCACCTGGCGCTCGGTTCGTTCTACTACATGGGGAGTCTGGATTACGATCGGGCGTTGCAGGAATACGCCCTCGCCAGTGGAGGGCGCAGAGACGACAGTGAGCTGGTCTTTGAGATCGGTGCGGTGCAGCGCCGTCAAGGTAAGTGGGCGGAGGCTGCCGCGAGCATGGATCGGGCAGCCGAGCTCGAGCCACGAAGTGCGACGGACGCCCTCCAGGCCGCCATCACCCATCTCTATAGCGGAAGCTACGACGCTGCGGAGCGGCACCTCTCGCGCGCTATCTCGCTCAGCCCCGACGAGATTCGGCCATACGTATGGTCTGCACGGTTGTATCTGACTTGGCAGGGCGATATGGCCAAAGCGCGGCAGCTGTTGCAGACGGCCGACCGGGTCGCTCCTCGGGACTTGGATCCACAGGCGTGGTGGCACTGGGCGCTGATCCGTACGCTGGAAGGAGCGTCACCGGAGACGAAGCATCGACTCACCGAGCTTCGTTCGGATACCTCCCTGCTCTTGTTGGCGGCTGCCCAGGTCCACTCGTTGCAAGGTCGCGCGGCATTGGCGCGAGCCTACTATGACTCCGCGCGTGTGGTGCTCGAGGGGCGGCGCGCCGCGAGACCCGACGAAGCCCGTTTCCGGGGGGATCTCGGCCTGGCCTACGCAGGCCTTGGCCGACGCGAGGAAGCCCTTCAGGAAGCGCGATCGGCAGTAGACTTGCTCCCGCTTTCCAAGGACGCGCTGCTGGGAACGGATCGGATTTGGAATCTGGCTCAGGTCTACACGATGCTGGGGATGCGCGACGAGGCCGTTGAGCAACTGGAACACCTGCTGTCGATCCCCTCGCCGCTGTCGGCCCACTGGCTACGCCTCGATCCGATCTGGGAACCGCTTCGCGGGCACGCAGGCTTTACGCGATTACTCGCGACGGGGAAATAGGCTCAGGTGGGATTTCTCCAACGCCGAGCGGTCACGGCAGCAACGGGACAGCCGGACGAGGGCCGCGCAGCGAGCTGATGATCATCATCTACCTGGAGGACCTCGCCAATCGCAAGCTCACGGTGGACGAGCTTCGGCGGGATGGGGCGCTTTGGGAGTCGCTTACCACCGATCTGAGGCGCAGAGCAATAGCAGGCATGCAGATGAGGGCCCTGCGGTACTAAGGCTCGCGGCTCGGCGGCTGACGCGGGGGCTTACTCGAGCGCGTTGAGCGCCCGGAGAATATCCCCGTTGGATGGGCGGACCTTGTAGTTCACCTCGACCATCTTCCAGCGAACCACGCCGTCGCGGTCGATCACAAACGTCGCCGGATGCGTGATCTGCCTGCCCTTGGGATCGTCGGGATTGAACAACCCGTATCGGTCGATGACCTCGTGACCGGGGTCGGAGAGGAGCGGGAAATCGGGAACGAGCCCGTCTTGGAGGGAGATCCGGTCGACCATCTTCTGGAGGTCTTCCGGGCCGTCGACCGAGATTGCGAGGATCTGAGTCGTCCTCTTCTGCTCGTTACTCAAGAGGTTTTGCAGCTTCCCGAGCTGCTCGGCGCAGTAGGGTCACCAGTGGCCGCGGTAGAACACGAGCACGACGTTTCGCCGGCCGCGAAGGTCGGAGAGCGTTACGATCTCACCAGACAACGCGCGGAGCGAGAAGTCGGGCGCCACGTCGTCGGTAGCGACTCGCTCCAGGTCGGTGGGTGGGAGGTCGTGACCGTCGACGGGGCCGAGTTCCCGCGACTCTTGTAATCCTCCAACCACCATCCACACCCCCGCCGCGAACACCGGTAGGGCGATAATCGCCAAGGCCAGGCTGACTCGCACGCTCATATCGCGACACTCCTCTTAGCCAGAGATGGGACGCAGGGAAGGTCTCGCGGTATGGGCAACGATGCAAGCCACCACCCCTTGCCCCCCCGCCGTTCCCTCGGCACACTCCAAGCGCGTGCGTGAGAGAAACAGAGGAGCCAGGTATGATCGAGGCGATGACGCGGATTCCGGTAGTCTATCGTCGCGGCGTCTCGACACCCTGGCTGACCAGCTCGACCGTCTCGCCACAGCCCTCGCAAGCCGCTACCACATCCAGGAGCAGGCCATGCGCGCAGGTCTCCTTCTCTTGATCGCCACCCCGTCCCTGGTGGCCCAGACGCCCACGGCGCGACGTCCCGTGCACACTTACTCCATCGTGGCTGTGGATTCGGTGAACGGCGAGATCGGCGCCGCGGTCCAATCCCACTGGTTCAACGTCGGCTCCATTGTCACGTTCGCCGAGCCGGGTGTCGGCGCCGTGGCCACGCAATCGTTCGTGGAATCGGGGTACGGGCCGCGCGGTCTCTACCTCATGCGAAACGGGCTCTCGGCGCCCGCGGCCCTCGCGGCACTACTCCACGCCGATCCTGACAGTCAGGTCCGGCAGGTAGCCATGATCGACGCCATGGGACGCGTGGCAGCGCATACGGGATCGAAGGACATACCCGCCGCCGGCCAGGTGACCGGGCGCTGGTTCTCGGCGCAAGCAAACCTCATGCGCAACGACCGCGTGTGGCCCGCCATGGCCACCGCCTTCAAGACGACCGGGGGGGATCTCGCGGAACGATTGGTGGCGGCGCTGGAGGCCGCGGAATCTGCGGGAGGCGACATTCGGGGCAAGCAGTCCGCGGCGCTCGTGGTCGTGAGCGGCGATCCCAATGCGAATCCGTGGGAGCGAATCTACGACCTACGGGTCGAGGACCACCCCGATCCGCTGGGGGAGCTGCGCCGGCTCCTGACGGTGGCGCGGGCCTACCGCGCCGCGACCGAGGGAGACAACTACTTGACTTCGGGTCAGGTCGACTCGGCCCTCGCATCGTACACGCGATCAGCGTCCCTTCTCCCCGACGCCGCTACGAACGGAGAGCTAGTGTACTGGCAGGCCGTGACGATGGCCGACGTGGGCCGAGTCGAGCATGCGATCCCGCTCTTCCGGCGGGCGTTCGCACAGGACCAGAGCTGGATCGAGCTGCTCCGTCGGCTTCCTAGCGTTGGGCTCCTGAGCGCGGACTCTGCGACCATCGAGCGGATCGTGCGGGAGGCCGGACCGAGCCGGTGAGAGCGTACGGAGGGGCGTGAAGCCCGAGAGGCACCGACTGGCGCGGGGACACGGTAGGCCGCGCTGGCGCGACCCTGCCCTCATTATATCATTACTTGGGTTGTCACACTTGAGCCAACTTGCCCTGCACCGCTGAGACACACGATGGGTAGCCCAGCACCGGATCTCTCAGGGCTGAGAATCGATCGGAACGCGCCGTCCCGAGGGCGGCTCCGGGCTCTGAAGCTCAGTGCTGGGCTGGCGGGCCTGGCTGTGCTGTTTGTGGCGGCTGTGTTCTGGTGGCTGCGAGGGGGAGGGGCAATCGACGTCGCCGTCGCAAAGGCCGAAGTCGTGGGCGGGGGAGGCGCTGACGCCGTGGGCATTACCGCCAACGGCTACGTCGTCGCGCGCACCAAGGCGTCCGTGTCCTCCAAGATCTCGGGGCGACTGGTGTTTCTGGGCGTGTCCGAGGGATCATTCGTGCGAAGAGGCGACGTGATGGCCCGGCTGGAGAATCAGGACTATCGGGCGACTCTGGCACAGACCGAAGCAGAGTTACTTCGCGCCCAAGCGTCGTTACGCGAGGCTGTTGCGGTCCGGGATCAGCTCACGCGGGATGTGGCGCGAGCCGAGGACCTCTTGGCGAAGAATCTGAGCTCCGAGCAGACTGCAGAAGACCTCCGGGCCCAGCTGGCTGCTGCAGATGCGCGGGTGGACGTACAGGAGGCCCAAGTCAAGGCGGCCGAAGCTACGGTTGGGGTCGCCGAGGCGAATCTCGGGAACACGCTGATACGAGCACCCTTCACCGGCACGGTCTTGCGGAAAGACGCCGAGGTGGGAGAAGTTGTCGCACCGGTGGCGACTGGTGGCGGCCTCACGCGTGGTGCGGTGGTCACGATGGCGGATCTAGAAACGCTGGAAGTCGAAGTGGACGTAAACGAGGCGTATATCGCGCAGATCCGCGACGCACAGCCGGCGCGTATCATCTTGGACGCATATCCGACACTTGCATTCGACGGTAGCGTACGCCAAATCGTCCCCACCGCGGATCGTCAACGGGCGACGGTACAGGTCAAGGTCAGCATCCTCGACAAAGATCCACGCATTCTCCCGGAGATGGGAGCGCGCGTGGAGTTCCTCGAGACCGCCGACGCCGATGTCTCGGCTGACAGCCTGCCCATGCGGATCTTCGTTCCCGGCAACGCGGTGCGGAGTGTGGGAGGCGAAACGATCGTGTGGGTGGTTCGTAATGGTACCGTGAGTCCCGTGACCGTGGATGCCGGCCCCGTGTCCGGTGGCAGACGAGAGGTCAGATCCGGTCTCTCGGGCGGCGAGCAGGTCGTCGTGGACCCTCCCGACAATCTCGAACCTGGAGCACGCGTCAATGTCGTCACATCCTAGCGATGCTGCTGCGCCGGGCACCAGCCCGGAGTCACCGACGGAGCCGGTGTCCGAACCGGCCGCGAAGGTGCTGGTGGAAATCCGCGATGTCGCCAAGGCATATCAGCGGGATTCCCAGCGCATTGACGTCTTTGAGCACGTCACTCTCAACATTCAAGAGGGAGAGTTCCTTGCGCTGATGGGACCGTCGGGCAGTGGCAAGACTACCCTTCTCAATATCCTCGCAGGGCTCGATCGGCCCGACACCGGCTCTGTGGTCGTCGATGGGCGTGAGATCACCACGATGTCGAACAAGCAGCTCGCGGCGTGGCGATCGACGCACATCGGCTTCATCTTTCAATTCTACAATCTGCTGCCGGTACTCACGGCGTATCAGAACGTGGAGCTTCCGCTCCTGCTCACCAATCTCTCCAAGAAACAACGCCGTGACCATGTGATGACCGCCCTGGAGCTCGTAACGCTCACCGACCGTGCCGAGCACTTTCCTGGGCAACTATCCGGCGGGCAGCAGCAGCGCGTGGGCATTGCGCGAGCGGTCGTGAGCGATCCAACCATCATCCTCGGCGATGAGCCCACGGGTGATCTTGACGCCAAATCTGCGGATGAGATCCTCACCCTGCTGGGGCGGCTCAATACCGAGTTCAACAAGACGATCCTGATCGTGACGCACGACGCGCACGCGGCGGATCGGGCGCACGAGGTGATGCACCTCGACAAGGGAGTGCTGCACCGATGAGATTCGCGCGGCTGGTGTGGGCGAACGCCCTGCGAAACAAACGACGTACGGCACTCACCATGTTGAGCGTAGCGGTAGCGTTCTTCCTGTTCGGCACCCTGCGATCGGTGATCACCACGCTCGATGCAGCCAGCGAGTTGGGGAGCGAAGCACGGTTGGTCACGAGCAGCGCCAGCGGGATCACGTTCGTGTTACCGCAGGCCCACGCCCAGCGGATCGAGGCCGTCGCGGGTGTGCAGAGCGTTTCGTGGGCCAATTGGTTCGGTGGCTATTACACGGATCCCAACGATTACTTCGCGCAGTTCGCGATCGCGGGCGAGACGTACCTGCCCATGTATCCGGAGATTCAGATTGCGGACGATCAAGTTGCGGCGTTCCTGCGGGAGCGAACCGCCGCGATCGCGGGCGTGGGGTTGATGGAGAAATACGGCTGGCGGCTCGGCCAGACGGTCACCCTCAAAGGCACCATCTTCCCGGGAGACTGGGAGTTCACGATCCGGGCGGTGTACACACCGGAGAATCCTAGCTGGGGGGATGAGACGTTTCTCTTCCACTACGAATATCTCTACGAGGCCACCAACGGCCGCATCTCACCGGGCTGGTTCGTGCTGCAATTGGAAGACCCTGATTTGGCCGCAGCGTTAGCGAACCGTATCGACGCCATGTTCGAGAACTCGACCGCGCCAACGAAGACAGAGACCGAGCGGGCCTGGCAAGCGGGCTTTATCACAATGTGGGGGAACGTCGGCTTTCTCGTGCGGGCCATTGGGACGGCCGTCTTCTTCGCCATTCTGTTGGTCGCCGCGAACACCATGATGATGGCGGTGCGCGAACGCGTGAGCGAAGTGGCGATCATGAAGACACTCGGATTCCAAGACACCACGTTGGTCGGTATCGTCCTCGCGGAATCCATTGCCATCACACTCATCGGCGGATTTCTTGGCCTCTTCGGTGCGCGGATGGCGTTCGCCGGCAACAACCCGTTGAGTCAGTTCTTTCCGGGTTTTGCGGTACACGGGAGCACGATCGCCTTAGGCTTAGCCATCGCGATGCTCCTTGGCGTCGTGAGCGGGGCCGTGCCGGCATGGCAATCCGCCCGCCTGTCCGTGGTGCAAGCGTTCCGTCGGGTGGTCTAGGACGCGTGCTATGAAGATCCCGATCATCTACAACCTGCGGAGTCTCCGACAACGTCCTGTCGCCACGATCACTACGGCGTTCGGCATGGCCTTGGTTGTCGCGGTGTTCATTGCCATGATGGCGCTCTCCAATGGCTTTCGCGCCGCGCTCGCGCGTACGGGATCGGCCGAGAACGTGATCATGCTTCGGAAGGGTGCCAACCAGGAGATGTACAGCGGCATCTCGCGGGAGGGCGCCCGGATAGTGGCGGGGCTGCCGTTCGTTGCGACTGCTGACGACGGACTACCCCTGGTCAGCCCCGAGACCTACGTGGTCATTCCCTTGCAACGGGCGAATGACCGGGGCCTCGCCAACGTGGTGGCCAGAGGGGTGAGCCTGCGGGCGTTCGACGTGCGGAAGGACGTCGAGATCACCGAGGGTCGCGCATTCCGGAGCGGAGTGCGAGAGATCGTCGTGGGTGAGAAGTTCACGCAGCGGTTCGCCAACTCCGGTATTGGTGACCATGTCAGCTTCGCGGATGAGGAGTGGACCATCGTGGGTCACTTCACCGCGGGCGGGTCCTCATTCGAATCCGAGATTTGGGGTGAGAACGAGCAGTTCATGCCGGTGTTCCGCGGTCAGATCTTTCAATCGATTACGTTTCGCCTGAAAGACCCAAGTGCGCTCGAAGGCGTTCGAGAGATGCTCGAAAACGACTCGCGCCTGAACGTGGACGCCTACCAAGAACGGTCCTTCTACGTCAACCAATCGACCATCCTGGGTCAGGTTCTGAGCTTCATCGCGGTCTTCATCGCCACTATTATGGCGGTCGGGGCTGTCTTCGGCGCCATCAACACGATGTACGCAGCGGTAGCCTCCCGCGCGCCGGAGATCGGCGTGCTGCTCACCCTCGGGTTCAAACGGCGGAACGTGTTGACGTCCTTCCTTGCGGAAGCAGCATTGATTGCGCTCTTGGGTGGAGCCATTGGCTGTCTGATGGCCCTTCCCATCAACGGACTCGTCACGAGCACCACGAACTGGAATACCTTCAGCGAAATCGCCTTCGCGTTTCGCGTCACCCCGAGCCTCCTGCTGTTGGGGTTGGTCTTCGCGGTAGTCATGGGGCTGGTGGGCGGCTTGTTCCCAGCGTGGAAAGCGGCTCGGGCGAATGTCGTCGACTCGTTGCGGGAGGCGTAAGGGTCGACCATTCGAGTTCGAGGCTGGTCGGCGGCCGCAGGCAAATGAGGCCCGCCGATTCACCCGCATCCGGTTGGCTCGAAGCGGAGTCCCGCAACCGCCGCGTGGACTCGGCCATAAAACGTAGCAGTTGCACGCGGTTCGCCACCTTTTCCTGCCGAGCCGTACTCTGTGCGAGTGGCTCCCTCGCTTGGCGTTACCTTTCGTTTCGAAGACGCTCGAGAGCTTGCTTGTAGAACTCGTTCTCCGGCTCGATCTCGATGGCCCGCTCCAACGCCTGGATTGCCCCGTCCTGGGTTCCCATCGCTCGGTGGACCTGCGCCATCGTCAGGAATGTCTGCGCGGATTCGGGATACAGCTCGGCGTTGAACTCGAGCAGGCGGAGCGCCGCCTGGGGGTGCTCCCGCCCGATTCGCTCTGCGACGTTGGCAAGCATGAAGTGCCGGAAGTCGTAGCTGTAGGAGCCGTAGTACTCCTCCCGGAGCGTCTGATATTCAGAGATCGCAGCCTCCGCGTTCTCGGTCCGGACTTTTTCGATCAGGATGTCCCGGATATCCAGAGGCGTCGTCACGCCGTGGTGGCAGGTTGCGCACCGGACCTCCACCGGCGGATCGGACCGCTCGGGTACCTCCGCCAGCAGCTCGGTGTTAATCCGCTGGACCATGCGTAGCATCTCGCGCGCCTTGTTCTTTTCGATCTTGTCGTCAGAGGGGAAGTCGATGGAGGCAAGGTCATTGGAGTTCTCGCCGACGTGGCAGAAGGTGCAGCGGACGCCGAGTCCGCCGGCAAATCCCCTCATGACGCCAACGAGCTCTCGAACGGTAATATCCTCCGGCAGAACCTGTAGGTTCACTAACGAATCGGGCGGCCATTGGGCGTCGGCAGACCTTGCCTGGCCCGCGGTGGTGACGGTCACGAGCGTGAAGGCGACGAGCAGACGCGGCATGATGGTGCTCCAGCGCATTGGATGAGGCAAGAAGTCGGGATCGCACGGCGTGGTCAAGGGTTCTGACGGTTTCCTAACAAAGCGCGCCGCCGTACTCTTCAGGCCGACTCCCCTCAAGGGGCAAAAGTCCATGGGTCGGCGCATCGGACAGTCGATATTCTCCGTACTGGTGCTCGTGCTTCTCGCGCTCTGCTCGGGTGCTCAGGCACCCACGCCCTCCGACCAGGCGCAGCGGGTCGCCCGCCACGCCGTCTCGACCTACGGTGACTCGGCGGTAGCGACGTTGGCGGCGCTCGTCGCATTTCGTACCGTCAAGCAGGATGGTATCGAGAACGTACAGAATCCCCATTTCCACTCCATGAGCGCGTACCTGGAAGACACGGCCGCCAAGTTGGGGCTCGATTTCGTCGATCACGGTGCCGTGGTGGTCATAGGGCTCGGGCAGTCCAACGATCGACTGGGCATCATCACACACGGCGACGTGCAGCCGGCGAATCCCACAAAGTGGGCTCGGGACCCCTTCAGCCTCGACACGTTGATTGAGCCGGGACGGCTCGTCGGGCGGGGTGTGGAGGATGACAAGGGGCCCATCGCCACGACCCTCTATGCCATGAAGGCTTTGGCAGATGAGAAGGTCGAGCTGCGGCGCCGGATCGAGTTGGTCATCTCGTACACGGAAGAGTCCAACTGGGCACCATTTCAGGAGTTCCTGGCTCGGAACGAGCCACCCAGGCTCAACGTGGTCCTGGACTCGGAGTACCCAGTGGTGGTCGCTGAAAAGGGTTGGGGAGCGATCCATCTCGGTATCGCACCGGACGGTCCGTCAGGAGTCCGCGATGGCGCCAGCGCGCGCCTCGTATCGCTTCAGGGCGGGGAATTCCTGTCGCAGATCCCCGAGGATGCCGAAGCAGTGATCGTCTCTGCCACTCCCGAGGTGGTTGCGGAACTCCGTGCCGCCGCTTCGCAGGATACACTGGTGCAATTCCAGTTCGACCCGTCGGGCGACTCCCTTCTTGTTCGGGCCCGTGGCGTCTCCGCCCATTCATCCAAGCCGTGGGAAGGACAGAACGCGATCACACACCTCGCTGTGTTGCTGGGCAGTTACGACTGGCCGGCCACTCAGGCTGCGCGCATGGTCCAATTGGTCAACGATCTCGTGGGGACCGGTGATTATGCCGAGCATTTCGGCGAGCTTGCGTATTCCCATGAGTTCATGGGGCCGCTCACGCTGTCGCTCACCACACTGGGCGTGGGAGAGGACGGCCAGCTCGTGGCTGGTGTCAACATCCGCCGTCCCGCAGGACGGAGCTCGAACGCCGTAGATCGAGCGATCAATGAGGCCGTCGCAGGTTGGTCGGTCCGGACTGGGATCGACGTCGATCTCTCGACGACCATCGGTGCTCCCCACTACCTGGAGACTGCTCCGCACATTCCCGTATTGCTCGATATCTATCGCCACTACACGGGGCAGGTGCATGCCGGGCCCGTCTCTATTGGCGGTGGCACCCATGCCCGAATGGTCCCCAACGGCGTCAACTTCGGTCCCGGCATGCCCGGCGAGCCCTACACGGGACACAGCGAGCACGAGTACATGATCCGAGGACAGTTCCTCCAGAATCTCGAGATGTACACAGCCATGTTGGTCGAGCTTGCCGGGCGGAGGTAACCGGCAACGGCCTGCGAACGGAGGCGGCCATGGATGAACCGAGATTTCCAAACGAATCAGCCGAATATCGAAAGGCACGAAACGAGCTGCTCGAGGCCGAGGTGGCGCTACGGCGGCAGTTGGAGAACGTTGCGACGTTGAGGCGGTCCCTTCCCCTCGGCGGGGCGGTCAAAGAGGACTACCTGTTCGACGAGCTGGTGCAGGGCGGAGTGATCAGGCAGGTCAAGCTCTCCCAGCTCTTTGCGCCCGGAAAGGACAGTCTCTTCGTGTACGGTTACATGTTCGGACCCAAGGCCGGTCACCCTTGTCCGCTCTGCACATCGCTGCTGGACGGCCTCGACGGGAACGCCCCGCACATTACGCAGCTGGTGAACTTGGCGGTCATCGCGCGGTCGCCGATCCAACGCCTCGAGGATTTGGCAGCGAAGCGCGGCTGGAGGCGTCTCCGCCTGCTTTCCTCCGCCAACAACTCGTTTCACGCTGACTATTACGCCGAAGACAAAGACGGAAACCAGTGGCCGATGGCGAATGTGTTCGTCAAGCGCGACGACGTCATTCATCATTTCTGGGGCTCGGAGCTGCTGTTCAAAGCGTACGAGGGAGGTGACATGCGGCACGTCGATCTCTTGTGGTCTCTGTGGAATGTGTTCGACTTGACGCCAGAAGGGCGAGGAGAAAAATGGTATCCGTCGCTGTCCTACGAGAGCTAGGGACGCACACGGATCCCGGTACAGGGAACGCACACGGCTCGTGTCTCCTTCGACGACGCTGGAACTCGTCCAGGCGAACGCAGGCCGGCGGGCGGGGTTGGAAGACGAACTAGCGAGCCAGCTCGCGGAGGCGCTCCGCGTAATGAATCGATCCGCCTGCTTCGCCCTGCTGACACTCGGAAGCTTCGCTTCATCGCTCGCCGCCCAAACCATGGAGGCACAGCGATCCCCTTCAGCACCGACGGCCCGGGCAGTCTCCACAGCTACTCCTCCGCTCATCGACGGCCGCCTCAACGACGACAGTTGGTCGACGGCACCGGCCATCACTGATTTCATCCAGCACGAACCCTTCGAAGGTCAGCCTCCCAGTGAGCGGACAGAAGTTTTCATTCTCTACGATCACGCCGCTGTCTATGTCGGGGCGCGCCTGCTGGACAGCGAACCGCGGGGAATCCTGTTAGGCGAGAACCGACGCGACGCCGATCTCCTCGACGCAGACGCGCTTCTGGTCGTGCTCGATACCTACCTCGATCGCCAGAATGCGTACGTCTTCGGCACGACACCGGTTGGCATCGAGTACGACGGCCAGGTCACCAAGGATGGGCAGGGTGGTTTGAGCACCAGCCGGCGAGTCCAAACCGGACCCGGGGCGGGTGGGGGGTTCAACCTCAACTGGGACGGCAGCTGGGAGGTGGCTACTTCCACCGACGAGCGTGGGTGGTATGCCGAGTTCCGAATCCCATTCTCCACCATCCGATACCGCGGCGGTGGCTCACAGGCTTGGGGACTCAACATTGCCCGCATCATTCGGCGCCGAAACGAGGAGTTGTTCTGGTCGCCTATTCCTCGACAGCACACGCTATATCGAGTTTCCCAGGCCGGAACCCTCGAGGGGATCGCTACGCCGACGCGGCGTTCCCTTCGGGTGACCCCGTACGCCCTGAGCTCTGCGCACCGTGACTTCGAGGTCGCAGCGCCTACCGATTGGTCTGCGGAGGTGGGGGGCGATGCGAAGATCGGTCTCTCACCGAGCCTGAACCTCGATCTCACCTACAACACCGACTTTGCACAGGTCGAGGTCGATGAGCAGCAGGTCAATCTCACACGGTTCAGTCTGTTTTTTCCCGAGAAGCGGCCGTTCTTTCTCGAGAACGCTGGGATCTTTTCCGTGGGGACGCCTCGGGCGGGGACCGACCTGGGTCTCGATCTGTTCTACAGTCGCCGTATCGGGATCGGGGGGGGACGGTGAGCCCGTTCCTATCCTGGGTGGCGGTCGGCTGACCGGGAAGGTGGCGGGCACGACGCTGGGTTTGCTCAACATCCAGACGGACGCCGTGGACGCTGAAGGCATTCCAGCGAACAGCTATTCGGTCGGCCGCGTGATGCGAGAGCTGCCCAATCGTTCCCAGGTGGGCGGTCTCTTCATCAGCCGCCTCAACACGGATTCCACCGGCGACTACAACTTGACCTACGCCGTCGACGGGCGAGTCGGGATCGGTGAGAGCGTGAACCTCGATGCCTACGTCTCTCGCACCGAAACCCCGGGACTCGGGGGACGGGAACACGGGGTTGGCTTCACAGGTGAGTACGAGACGCGGGCGTGGAGCCTCGGGTTCCAGTACCGTGACATCGGTGAAGACTTCAACCCAGAGGTGGGTTTTCTGCCGCGGCAAGGATACCGCGCGTTCGTAGGACGGGTACAGCGCAACATCCGCGTTCCGTCTGTGAGTTGGATCCGCGAGCTTCGTCCACACGCCTTGCTCCGGAACTTCTTCGACTTCGACTGGTTCATCGAAACGCGTTACCTCCACATCGACAACGGGATCGCGTTTCAAAACGGCGCATTCCTCTCTACGGCAGTCAACGTTCAGCGTGAAGGACTCAAGGGGCCCTTTGAGATCGCGGATAGCATTTTCGTTTCGCCGGGGACGTACGATTTCACCGAGCTTCGCATTCGCTTCAACACCAACGAGAGCGCCACCTGGGCTGTGAGCGGCAGCGCGGCTGCAGGAGGGTTCTTCTCTGGCACCATTCGGAGTGTCGAGGCAACGGTCACTAACCGCTTTGGCTCGACGTGGGCGGCGTCGCTCCGTGTGTCGTACGACGATGTGGACATCGACGAAGGGAACTTCGAGACAGGTCTGGTGGGCGTACGCCTCGCCTACTCGTTCACGCCACGAATCTTTCTCCAGTCGCTGGTCCAGTACAGCACGCAGAGCAACCGGCTTTCGGCGAATGTCCGCTTCGGCTGGCTATTCACCGCAGGGACTGGGCTGTTCCTGGTTTACAACGAGGTGCAGCGCACTGAATCCCCAAAGGGTCCGATGGACCGCGCGTTTGCGGTGAAGCTCACCCGGCAGTTTGATTTGATGCCGTAGCCGCCCGGTTGCGGGTCGCGGTGGGGCCCTCCCTCCCTGGCCAGTTCCCATTTCGGACCCTATTCTTGAGCATCGCGTCGGAGCCGAATCCATGCCGGAATCATACGAACGCCTTCAATCCGCACTCCCAGCCACCTACCGTATCAAGCGTGAACTTGGCCGGGGGAGCTTCGCCATCGGCTACCACGTCGACGATCGCGCCGGCGGGCGCGAGGCGGTCCTCAAGGTGCTGCGGCCCGAGATCGCTGCCGTTATCGATGCGGATCAGTTCTTGAAGGCCATCCACAGTGCCACCGAACTGCAACATCCCAACATCCTCGCCGTGTACGATTCGGGTCGAGCCGGTGAGTTTCTCTACTTCGTGCGACCGTTCGTCGAGGGCGACTCGCTGCGCGATCGGCTCGACCGTGAGACGCAACTGGCCCTCGAAGATGCTCTGGAGATCACTCGCGAAGTCTCTGACTCGCTGGGCTTCGCCCACAGCCACGACGTGGTGCATGGGGATATCCGGCCCGAAAACATCCTCTTCCGGGGCGGTCATGCAGTGGTCAGCGATTTCGGCGTGGAAAAGGCAGTGCTCGCGGCGGCGGGTCACAATCTCGCCGTCCTGGCCAACGTAGTCGATACATCGAGCTACATGAGCCCGGAGCTGCTGACGGGAAACCGCAAACTCGACGAACGGAGCGACGTCTATTCCCTGGGCTGCGTGCTCTACGAGATGTTGGCTGGGGAGCACCCACCCGGGCCGCCGGCCGATCCCCCCAGGATCACGGCCCTCCGTCCCGGCGTTCCGTACCAAATTGTCGACGCCCTCGAGCGTGCGATCGCCAGGAGCCCCGAACAACGGTTCCCGACTGCCGGCCAGTTCTGCGACGCGCTTCGTGTGGCACGACTCTCAACAGGCAAGTTTGCCCTACTATCGCCGACACGGCACCACGCTTCGCGACTCTTGCCGGGCCTCGCAATACTCGTTCTCCTGATCCTCGTCCTCGTGTGGCTCTGGCTCTGATAGTGTATTCGCGCGTCATTCTCCTCACGCTGGCCCCGCTTATCGGGATACCCTCGCCGGTGTCGGCACAGCGCTACGATCTCGTGATCCGTGGCGGCACAGTCATCGATGGAACCGGTAGTCGGGCCTTCCGGGCGGATGTCGGCATTCGGGGGGACCGGATCGTCCGCGTCGCCCCCAGTGGGATTGCCGGCCGAGAAGCCAGAGAAGTGCTCGACGCCGAGGGGCTCGTCGTGGCTCCCGGCTTCATCGACAACCACGCCCATATCCAGACCACCATCCACCGGCATCCCTTCGCCGAGAACTTCCTGCGGCAGGGCATCACGACGATCCTGGCCTCGCTCCACAGCGGTGATCAACCGTGGCCGCTGGCGGAATACATGGCCTCACTCGAGGTCGCGCCGAACGTGGGCTTCTTCGCCGGGCACACGTGGACCCGCAAACAGGTGCTCGGCTTGGAGAACCGGGACCCAACCGCCCGCGAGTTGGACCGTATGAAGGCGTTGGTCGAGCAGAGCATGCGCGAGGGCGCCCTCGGGTTCACGACGGGCCTGCTGTACGTGCCGGCCAACTATGCCAAGACCGAGGAGATCATCGAGCTGGCCAAGGTCGCCGCCCGCTACGGCGGAATCTACGTCTCCCACATGCGGAACGAGGGAACTGGGCTCATTGAATCCGTGGCTGAGGTGATTCGGATTGCGGACGAAGCCAGCATCCCCGCCCAAATCAACCACCATAAGGCCGTCGGCGTGAACCAGTGGGGGTGGTCCGAGCGCACCTTGGCCATGATCGACTCGGCGAACACCGCCGGTCTGGACATCCGACACGACCTCTACCCCTACACGGCGTCCAGCACCGGCTCGTCCATCCTCTTCCCGCAGTGGGCGCTTGCGGGGGGACGCGATTCGCTGGCCGCCCGGCTAACCGATTCCGAAGCGCGAGCGCGCATCAAACACGAGATGCGAAGCATCATGGAGCAGGAACGGGCCGGGGAGGACCTTGCCCGCATCCAGTTTCGCGTCGTGCCGTCAGACCGCCGCTACAATGGAAAGAACCTCGCAGACCTCGCTCGGGACCGCGGGCTCCCCAACACCGTGGAAAGCGGCATCCAGCTCGCGATCGAGTTGCAACTGAACGGTGGCTTCAGCGCCATCTACCACAGCATGGACGAAGCCGACGTCATTCGGATCATGCAACACCCCCTCGCGATGATCGAGACCGACGGCGATCCCGTGGGATATGGCATGGGTTTTCCCCACCCCCGAAGCTACGGCGCCTTTGCCCGGGTCCTCGCACGATACGTACGAGAACTGGGCGTGGTTTCTCTCGAAGAAGCTGTCAAGAAGATGACGTCGATGCCGGCCGACCAAATCGGCCAGCATGAGCGGGGAAGGATCCAGCAGGGGGCCTTTGCGGACATCACGGTCTTCGACCCCGAAACCATCCAGGATCGGGCCACATTCACCGATCCGCATCAGTATGCGGTCGGTGTGCACCACATGCTGATCAACGGCATGCCGGTGATTCGCAACGGGGCCTTCACCGGGTCGAAGCCAGGCCGCGTCCTCAAGGGGCCCGCGCGGAAGGTCACAGAGGCGAGTTCGTAAAGCTGGATGGGCGATCACGGTATCGCCGACTCAGGCGAACTCGAGAGCCATCCCGGACGCCGGAAGCCTGCCCTGAGTGCCTTGGCGAGCCTCAGTACCGGGGCTTGCGCTCGAGCACGCCCGAGAAGGACTTGCGGTGCACCAGCGCCAGGTAGAGATGGAAAACCAGGACGATGGTGGCGACGGGAATGGCTGACTGGTCTCGGAGAACTGCCAATCCGCAGATGTTGACGGTGATCGGTGCCAGGATCACCAGGGCCAGCGGCACGAAGTTGTTCGACAGCAGCAAAAGGCCAGCGGCTAGCTCCACGAATCGGTGGAGCCACGCGAGGTATCCTGTCTCCTGCATTGCTGCGACCAGTCTCACGGCTCCCGGGTACGTGGGCCCGATGGGTTCGTAACCCAGCAGAACCAAGCTGCCGTCGATTCCTGTGGCCACAAAGACGAGGCCCAAGAGCAGGCGGGCGGTCTGGGCGGGGATGGGCATGCGCGGCTCCTGCTTCGTGAATGGGATGCTATGCCCCTGCTGCCGGGAAGCCGGTAGTCTCCATCACTCGTTTCGCTTGTTGCAGGTGTCTGTGCGCATGGACGACGAGAATGGCGAAGCAGTCAGCGACATTGAGCCGAATGAGCCGGCTCACGGGTGACGAGGTCTTCATACGCGCCAGTGGACGACCCTCCACGTCATCGAGCAAGGCGGCCAGCCTCTGGTGCGCCTCCTCGAACTCCCGAAGTATCTCCCTGCCGACCGACGAAGGCGGTGCGAAGCGCTTGGGCACCGTGAACTTCTTGCCAGTCGTCGTCAGGGAGCGAATGGCAAATCGTCCGATGAAACTCAGCTCGAGGGTGCCGTCTGACGCCCCGCCCGGTATGGCTTTGGCCTTTGCAGTCGCACGATCGACGGAGACAGCGTAGAGATTTGCCGTAACGGTGAGGTGCTCGAGGCACTGCCCGACGCTCCAGCTCTTCGGCGATGGTTGCCAGTTCAGCTGGTCATTACTCAGCGAGCCGGCAAGATCCCTGGCGTCGGTGTTGACGGTGGCGATGGCGGCACGAACGTCCGCTGTGGTGGTGGGTACGGCGTAGTTCATGGTGCTAGTGTCCGCGGCAACGATAGGAATAAAGGTAACGGACTCGTACGCCGACTAAGGATCTCCGTCTGGTCTCCTCGTGTTCCGCAGGTGGGCTTCCTTGCGGCGTGGGGCTGACTGATCGATGTCAGAACCCTTTTAGTGCGACGAACAACTGCTCGATCTCCGCAGTGGTGTTCGCCACGTTCGGCGAGATCCGAATAGTATTCAATCCGTGAGTGTCAAAGGGTCGAAAGACGAATCCATGATCGTGGAAGAGCGTGTCGAAGACGTCACGACTGTCGCGACCGTC
>JBDHDH010000062.1:0-20893 GCA_039591615.1 Gemmatimonadota bacterium
GAACCCGTCGCATCCCATGCGCTTTGCGAGCTGTGCAACGATCCACCAGTCGGGCCTGGCCTCCCCCTGTGGCTCGACTGCCTTTCGGAGGCGCTGCACTCGGCGCTCCGTATTGGTGCACGTGCCATCAGTCTCGCCCCATGCCGTCGCTGGGAGTACCACATCGGCCAGATCGGCTGTCTCGGTGAGGAAGATGTCGATGACCACCAGGTGATCGAGGCTCCGGAGCGCGTGCTCGCAGTGGAGCCGATCTGGATCAGAGACCAGCGTGTTCTCGCCGTTGATGAGCATTGCGCGAATCTGATCGCCGGCGAGCTTGAGTGCGGTGACCTTGGTAATCCCTTTATCCAGATCGACCTCCTTCCCCCAGCGCTTGGCGAACTTCTGTTGGTTCTTGGGGTCGGTGACCGGCTGGAACCCAGGGTAGTTGTTTGGCAACGCGCCGCTGTCGCCCGCACCCTGAATGTTGTTTTGGCCACGCATCGGATTGATGCCGGTTCCCTCCCTCCCGATGTTGCCGGTCATCAACACGAGGTTGCACAGGCTCTGCACGTTGTCGACACCACAGATGTGCTCGGTGACGCCGAGGGTGTAATAGATAGCACCCCGGCTGGCCTGACCATACCACAACGCCGCCCTCTCGATGTCGTTGGCGGGCACGCCGGTGAGTGTTTCGGCCCATTCGGGTGCGTAGTGCTGGACGTGCTCGAGGAAGTCTTGGCTGTCGACTGTCCGGTCAGCAATGAACGTCGGGTCGGTGAGCCCTTCCCGCTCGATCACATGCGCCATGGCGAGCAGGAGCGCCACGTCGGAGCCGACGCGTATGGGTAGATAGACGTCGGCGATTTCCGCGAGGCCGATGCGGCGTGGATCGGCGACGATGAGCTTGGCCCCCCGGGCGATCGCCCGCTTGAGCCGCGTCGCAGCCACCGGATGACACTCCGTCATGTTCGTCCCGATGCAGAAGATGACATCGGGTTCTTCCATGTCGGCCAGCGGGTTCGACATGGCGCCTCGTCCGATCGTGGCTGCCAGACCGGCAACCGTAGGAGAGTGTCAGGCCCGGCTACAATTGTCTATGTAGTTCGTCCCGAAGCTAACGCGCATGAACTTTTGCATCGCAAAGGCAGCTTCAGACGGCGCTCGGCCCGAGGCTACGCCATAGATACTGTGCCGTCCGTGTTGCGTCAGCACCCGTGCGAATCCCTCAGCCGCCCGGTCGAGGGCGTTGTCCCAGTCCGTTTCATGAAGCTCGCCGTCCTTACCGCGGACGAGGGGCACTCGAAGCCGATCGGGATGCTGCACGAAGTCATACGCGAATTGTCCCTTGACACACAGGGCGCCCTCGTTGGCAGGACCGTCCATGGCGGGGTGGACGCCTACCATGTTGCCGTCCTTGGTCAGGACGTCGACAGAGCACCCTACGCCGCAGTAGGGACAAATGGTCCGCGTCTTCTCGATCGTCCCCGGTACATCCGCGCCACGTAGTGCCTTCTTATCGGCTAGCGCCCCCGTGGGACAGGTCTGCACACACTGGCCGCAGAAGGTACAGGCCGAATCTTCCAAGGCCCCGTTGAACTCGGTGACGATCTGCGTATGGAACCCGCGGTTCATCACGCTGATGGCGTAGTCACCTTCTTGCTCCGCGCACACTCGAACGCAGCGGTAGCAGGAGATGCAGAGGTCGTAGTCACGAAGAATGAATGGGTTCTCATCGTCGAGCCGGCTCTTCCCGGACTGGTTGCCAACAAATCGGCCGGTCCGTGCGTCGTAGCGATCGGCGAGGGCCGCGAGTTCCTGAGACGCGTACCCTCGGAGCGGATCGACGTCCAGTTCGCGGTTCTCGGAGAGGACCATCTCGAGAAGGGCCCGGCGAAGCGCTTCGATCTCTTCCGTCCTGGTACGCACCACCATGTCCGCCGTTGCCTTCACCGTGCACGAGGCGACCGGGTTCTGCTGACCTTTCACCTCGACCACACAGAGCCGACACCCGCCGAAGGGCTCGAGGCGTGGGTCGTAGCAGAGGGTGGGAATCGCCTTCTCGTGGCGGCGGGCGACTTCGTAGATCGTCTCGCCCTCGGTGAACGTGACCTTGGTACCGTCGAGGGTCATTGTGGCTGTCTGGGAACCGGAAGCGGGTTTGATCATAGATCCTTACCCTTGACCCCTTCTCCCCGATGTGGGCGAAAAGGTATGTCCGCTCTGGGATTGAACGTGCTCGGCAATGCGTTCAGGAAAATACCGAATCAAGCTGTCGGTGATCAAAGGCGCGGCGATACCGAGGCCGCAGGCGCTCATCTTCTTCATCGTGCGCCCGATGTCCGTGATTTCGTCGATCCATGGAGAGACTTCTGACGGCCCCGCTACGCCCGCCAGACGCTCTGTGAGCCGCTGGGTACCGATCCGGCACGGGAAGCACTTGCCGCAGGATTCTTCCGCAAAGAACGCCATGGCGTTGTGAGCAACGTCGACCATGTCGCGAGAGTCGTCGAACACCATGATGCCGCCTGCGCCGAGAAACGAGCCCTTGGATCGGATGCTGGGCTCGTCGAGCGTCACATCGAGATCATTGCCCGCGAGCAGGCCGCCGGACAGACCAGCCATCGTCACGGCCTGAATCCTCCGTCCAGCCATCGCACCCCCTGCCCATTCATGGAGCAGGGTTCTCAAGGGGAGACCGAGAGGCACCTCGTAGTTTCCAGGCCGGCGAATGTCACCCGACAGGCTAATGATCTTCGTGCCAGCGTGTCCGGTCTCCCCGAGGCTCCGGTACCAGGCGGCGCCCCGACGGATGATGGGCGGTGCCGAAGCCAGCGTTTCCACATTGTTCACGACGGTAGGCAGATCCCCGAACCCGTGGGTGACGGGAAACGGCGGCCGGTTCCGCGGAAAGGGATGTTTCCCCTCGAGACTGTTCAACAGCGACCCTTCTTCCCCGCAGATATAGGCGCCAGCTCCTCGCCGCAGAAAGAGCCGAAACTCCAAGTCGCTTCCCGAGATCCCGGTTCCGAGAAACCCAGCGGCCTCTGCCTCGCTGATGGCTCGCTCGAGGATGGTGTGCGTCTCCGGGTACTCGTAGCGGAGGTAGATGAAACCCCTGGTCGCACCGGTGCCGTATGCCGCCAACAGCATTCCTTCGATGACGGCGTGCGGGTCGTGGTCGAGGATCGCCCTGTCCTTGAAGCATCCGGGCTCACCCTCGTCCGCGTTGCAAACGACCGTCTTGGGTTGTCCCGGCGCTTCGGCCACGGCCTGCCACTTCCGACCCGTCGGGAATCCCGCCCCGCCCCGCCCCGCCAGCCCGCTGTCGGAGATCGTGGCGATCACGGCCCGTGGCGGCATCTCGGTGAGTGCCTGTTGCAGGGCTTCGTAGCCGCCGGTGCGGCGGTATCCCTCGAGAGTGGCGCGGCCAGGCTGACGAATTGCGGCAAAGACGCACTCTTCCCGTCCCCCGGGATTGGGTGGAGGTAGCGCAGAAGGCTGGCGTGCGAGCCCTTCGGGATCGGTACCGACGAGCACCTGGTTTCCCCATAGCACAGGCACCGGCTCGTCACACCGCCCCGCGCACGGCATCTCGGACCCCCCCTCGTGATGCAGCGCTTCCAACAGTTCGTTTCCGCCTCGGAGGCAGCAGACGGGCCCGGTGCACACCCGAGGCGCGTTCCGTTGTCCCGGCTCGCGGGCAAAGTGATGGTAGAAGGTGACGGTACCGAACAGGTCAGCGATGGGAATCCGCAGCGCCTTTGCGATCTCGCGCAACGTGTCTTCCGACAAGAATCCATCGCGCTCGTGAAACGCGTGCAGCATGGGGAGCAATGGGGCCGGCTCCCCGCGCCAGCGGTTCACGAGCTGCTGGTTCGTCGGAACCGTCATGCTCTCTCCAGGTGGAACGTGAAGGACGCGACGGCGCCAGCCGGGTCGCGTGGTGTGAGCTTTAATTCTTAACGAGAAAACAGGCGGCCGGACAGTGCCGGTGCTCTCGGCTCGCGCCGCCGTCGCTCTCCCGCGGATGCGGTGGGCGTGGACCGAATGGCTCCGCTTAGCCCTCCGCCAGGTGTTCTTCACCGGCGTAGACGTTGAACTGCCGACCGCGCGAGAATCCCACCAGTAAGGTGCCCAGGCTGTACGCGAGCTCCACCGCGAGCGAGGATGGGGCCGACACCCCGACGACTCCGCCCACACCGACGACCGCTGCCTTCTGGACGATCTCGAAGCTCTGGCGCCCCGAAACCACCAGGAGAGTGGGCTGAAGTGGCCAGGAGCGGCGAGCCGCCGCCCCGATCGCCTTGTCGACAGCATTGTGGCGCCCGACGTCCTCGCGGACCGTGATCGGGGTACCCTCTAGGGAGAACACTCCTGCCGCATGGAGGCCGCCCGTGGCGTCAAACGTCGGCTGATGTCCCCGCAGTTGCTCGGTGAGTGTGGCCACGACATTCCGCTCAACGGTGAACTGCGGCGCGGGTCGGGCGAAGAGTTGTACGGCCTCGATGGAGGTCTTCCCGCAGACGCCGCAGGAGCTGGACATGAAGAGGTTACGCTGGAACCGCGTGGGATCCACGTCGACGCCCTCGTGGAACGACACCGAAACGCGAGATTCGTCGATGCGCTCAATCTGCTCCACCTCTTCCGGGTCGACTAGAATACCTTCCGTTAGGAGAAAACCGTACACCAGATCCTCATCGTCCCCCGGGGTCCTCATGACCACCGCAAAGGGATGGTTCTCGAGCCTGATCTCCAGCGGGTCCTCCACCGCCACGGGATCCCGCACGCGTTCGGGACCGGCGCCCCCCTCTCGGAGCACGGAAACGGGGCGACTGCGCTCAGTCACTGGATGGGGACCCTTTGATGGCCGTGGTCGTCGCGCGGTCTTCGAGCCGCCTCGATCCCGCGGTACCTTTCAGCTGTAGGCCAGACTCTCGTTGCCACCGTCATGCTCGACGAACCCGTTGGGGAGGGGTTATGGTTGCGACACCATCGACAATGCTGGCACTGGGGACGGCGATCCCCGACTTCTCACTCCGCAACGCGACCGACGGCCGGCCGGTTGCACCTGCCGATTTTGCGGACAAGAAGGCGCTCGTTGTGATGTTCATCTGCAATCACTGTCCATTCGTGATGCACGTCAAGGACGAGATTGGGCGCCTCTCGAAGAGATACCTCCCGAAAGGTGTTGGATTCGTGGCGATCAACTCGAATGATATCGGAGCCTACCCGCAGGATGGACCCGAGCACATGAAGGAACTGGTTCAACAAGAGAGGTGGGAGTTCCCGTTTCTGCTGGACGGGACCCAAGGGGTGGCCAAGGCGTTCAACGCTGCTTGCACGCCAGATTTCTTCCTTTTCGACGGGGTGGGCAGGCTCGTCTATCGTGGGCAGATGGATGATAGTCGACCGGGGAACGATATTCCGGTAACGGGAAAGGACCTCCGTGCCGCGATCGATGCGGTTCTCGCCGGTAAGCCGGTCTCCGACGAACAGCGGCCGAGTGTGGGGTGCAACGTCAAGTGGCGGCCAGGGAACGAGCCGGACTACTTTGGGAAATAAGGTTCTCGCCGTCGCACCGTCCGGGCGGAGCCGAGATCTCCGTTACTGCCGACCCTCCGCCCGGAGATAGTCCAGGATCAGGTTCGACATCACGCGGATTCCCACCGGGAGGGCACTGTCGTCCGCCTGGAACGTGGGGGTGTGGTGGTTGCCCGATGTCGATTCCGGATTGAGCGTTCCCAGCCTGTAATAGAAGCCGGGAATCACGTTCGCGAAGTACGAAAAATCTTCGGCGACCGTGGCCGGCTCGAGGACCTGGACGCTCTGGGCGCCTAGGACCTTTGCCATGCGCAGGGCCGCCCACTCGGAGAGCGCGACATCGTTCACGGTGGCTGGCACCCCCCGGTCGTAGGTCAGCTCGTAGCTCCCCCGGCCAGCGGATGAGATGCCACCGAGGATCTCATGCATCCGGCGCTCCACGAGGTCCTGCATCTGCGTGCTATACGTTCGGACTGTGCCTTCCAGGTGCACCTCTTCGGGAATGATGTTGAATCGCGTACCGCCGCGGATCAGTCCGATTGTGACAACCCCGGGTGCAAGGGGCGGCATGTTTCGCGAGCGGATGGTCTGTAACGTCGTGACGGCCTGGCCCGCCATCACAACGGGGTCGGCGCTGAGGTGCGGTGACGCACCGTGCGCGCCCTTACCCCGGATCGTGACGATAAAATGGTCCGCGGCGGCGAGGGCAGGACCCGGTGTGTAGCCCACCTTGCCCACTTCCATGTTCCAGAGCGTGTGAAGCCCGAAGATGGCCTCGGGGCGCGGCCCCTCGAGGACACCCTCCTGCACCATCAACTCGGCTCCGCCCTCCTCGCCCGGTGGCGCGCCTTCCTCGGCGGGTTGGAAGATGAATTTGACGGTGCCGGGAATCTCCTCGCGCAGGGACGCGAGTACATTGGCGACGCCGAGCTGCACTGCGGTATGAATGTCGTGTCCGCATGCATGTGACACGCCCACATCCTGGCCAAGGTAGGTCGCGCGCACCGTGGACTTGAACGGAAATGGTGTGTTCTCGGTGACGGGAAGACCGTCCATATCCGCTCGAACCGCCACCACCGGACCCGGACGTGCTCCCCTCAGGAGCGCCACGACGCCGGTGTGCGCGATACCGGTCTGCACCTGATCGAATCCCAGGTCCCGAAGGTAACCGGCCACCAACTTCGCGGTTTCGGACTCCCGGTTACTGAGCTCGGGGTTCTGATGGAGGTGGTGACGAATCTCGGTGATCTCGGGCGTGATGCGTTCGACGGCGGCGTCGAGCTGTGGTCTCTGGGCCGTCGCCGCTTCGGGAAGGAGGGCCACGATCGGTAAACTGGTCGTGAGTATCGAGAGGGCGGAGCGGAGCGATACCGCGGATCGCGAGAATCGCACAGCGGGTATCAGGGACATTGTGGACACTGGGTGTGGTCTGACCATGCTGTCGTCCGTTGTTGTACTGAGAATGTGGGTGCTGCCGGCTCCGGGTACCAAGCTAGCGTCGCCGCGCGGTCGCGGCGAGTTGTCGCTCGGTTCCCTTTAGGCAGGCCTCGGCATGTTGGGGCGCTGCGCAGAGGTCACCGGTCTCTCTGGTCACCTCCGGCATCGGTTCTTGCGAGCGTCACACGGCCGTGAGAAGAGGGGAACGACGCGCGGAATGCAGGTCGATAATCTAGCTTGACGCTCGGTCTGCCGCGGGGTATCCATCTACGAGGATGAGCATTTCGAGCGCGGTCCACTCCCTGCCTCGACGCTCCCCGGAACAAAGTCTCGTTGTACCCCTGGAGGTCCACATGCCTCGCCGTTTGCGCGCGCTCACGAGTGGTTTGGGGATCGTGTTCATCGCGGGTTGCGTGCAGGTGCACTCGCCGGCGTCACAACCCGCTCCCGTTACGTCTGCCCAGGCTAGTGACTCGCTGAAGAAGGCCGAAAAAGACAAGAAGGGGCCTTTCAAGCCGTGGGACGAGGTGCTGAAGGACACTCGCGCCATCGCAGGTCTTTTCACGTTTCATCTCAAGCGCGACAACACCCTCTTTCTGGAGCTTCGTCCCAGCCAGCTGGGGGCGGAATTCGGGTTGGTGATGCACTACAGTCGGGGCATCGGGGTTTTCAACGTGCACGACGGCCTCTATCTCGACGACACCCACCTCGTGCGGTTCCAGCGGCGCGGGGATCACGTGTATCTCGTCCGCGTCAACCCGCGGTTTACCGCCGACGTGGGCTCTCCGATGAGGACCTCCTTGGAGGAAAACGTCGGGCACTCCGTCGCGGCAGCCTTCAAGATCCAATCTGAGCATGATACGACGAAGGCGGTCGTGGTCGACGTGACCGATTTCTTCGTCTCGGACTACGCAGACGTGGCCCGCTGGATCAAGCTCTACTATGGCAACAAGCCAATCAGCTTGGACAAAGCCCGCAGCCATGTCGACAACGTGCTGGCGTTTCCCGAGAACGTCGAAATCGATGCCGCACTGACGTTTCAGGCGAGCGATCTTCCTGTCCTGGGCGGCGAGGGCGTCTCGGATTACCGGTCCATTCCGGCGGGCATTCGTTATTCGATCTTCAAACTGCCTGCTGAGCCCATGCGGCGACGACTGGCTGACGATCGGGTTGGGCACTTCCTCGATGCGGTGCGGGACTTCTCCCGCGACCGCAAAGCGACGACTTACGTGCGGTACGTGACTCGCTGGCGATTGGAGAAGCAGGATCACACGCAGGAGGTATCCGAGCCCGTCAAGCCAATTGTCTACTATCTCGACCGCAGCGTGCCCGTTGAGTATCGCCCGTACGTGCGGGAGGGAATCGAAGCCTGGAACAAAGCGTTTGCGGCGGCTGGGTTCCGAAACGCCATCGTGGTCCGTGAGGCGCCGGATGACAGTACGTGGAGCGCCGAAGACATCCGTTATTCAACCGTCCGGTGGACCGCAGCTCATCGTATGGGCTACGCCATCGGGCCCTCGCAAACCGATCCGCGCACCGGCGAGATCCTGAATGCGGATATCTTGGTCTCGTGGTCGTTCGTCCGAGGCTGGCTCTATGAGTATCAGGAGTTCTCAGGCCCAGACGAATTGATCCGTCGCTACCGGGATGCCTTGCGGGTGCAGCAGCAGCTGCCACAGCCATTGGCGCAGCGTCTCTGCTATGCAGCATTTGGAAAGCAGCATCAACTCGGTGTCCAGTATGCCATCCTGGTCGGTCTGGGTCGTCTCGACGGGGGGCAGCCGCTTCCAGAGGAATATCTCGGAGATGCCATCCGTGATCTCGTGATGCACGAGGTAGGACATACCCTCGGTCTGCGGCACAACTTCAAAGGCTCGTCTGGTATTCCCTACCAGCGTCTGCACGACACCACGTTCACACGGCAGCACGGCGTGACGCTGTCCGTGATGGATTACGGCGCAGTCAACGTCGCGGTCGAGCCGCACGAGCAAGGCCATTACTGGAACAAGAATGTCGGGACGTACGATGTCTGGGCGATCCAGTACGCGTACGCTCCCGTTTATGAGCAGGCTGCCGACGGAGAGTCGATGCAGAAGGGCATACCCGTCGCCACGTCCGAGGACGAGCTTCCCAGCCTGGGAAAACTCGCCCAGCGTGCCTCCGAGCCGTTGTACGCGTACGGCACCGACGAGGACAACTGGTTGGGTCCGTTCGCGCTGGATCCCCACACCAACGCATGGGATCTGGGATCGGACCCAACGGCCTACGCGCGGGATCGCATCGCGGTCATCGAGCGGGTGCAGCCCAACCTGGAGAGCCGGTTGGTCGCGGAGGGCGAGGGCTATCAGCGGCTTCGAGGGGCGATGACTGGTCTCATCTTCGAGCGCTTTCTCGCGCTGCTCCCGGTGCCCAAAGTCGTGGGAGGCATCTCGGTGTCGCGTGCACACAAGGGCGACCCCGGTGCGAGGCCGCCGTTCACGCCGGTCCCGGCCGACGCCCAGCGGGCGGCGGTGCGGTTCCTGGCGCGGGAAGTCTTCGCCGCGGACGCCTTCGAGGTCGATGCATCGCTGCTGAACAAGCTGGCGCCGAACCGGTGGGCGCATTGGGGGGTGCCGTTCATTACAATTCCGCTGGATTATCCCATTCATGCCTACGTTGCCTTCATTCAACTTGTATTGCTGGACGAACTGGTGAGCCCACCCCGGCTCGCGCGGATGATCGACAATGAGGTCCGCGTGCCGAAGGGAGTTGACGTCTACCGGGTGAGCGATCTCCTGGGAACCGTGACACGTGCGGTCTGGTCGGAGATCGGTGATGCCCCGCAGGCGGCCGCATCCATCACGTCGTTTCGTCGCAATCTCCAGCGGGGGTTCATCGAGCAGTTCTCGCTGCTGCTGCACCCCACCACGATGGGTGTTCCCGAAGACGCCCGCTCCTTGGTGCGCCACGAGCTGAGCCAGCTATCCGACCGCATCGAAGCAATCCTGGGATTCGATACCTCGCTGGACGTGACGACCCGGGCTCACCTCGCCGAATCGAAGGCACGCATCGATCAAGCGCTGGAGGCCACGCTCACGATTCCGTTGCGTTGAGCCGGGAGAGGGATGGCGACAAACGCCGAGGAGGGTATGTGACGACACCGCAGACGTTGGTGACTGTCGCCATCGGTTCCGTGCTGGTGCTGGGGTGCCAGGCCCGCGCCACCGACGTGGAGAAGGCACGATCGGCGCTGTTGGAAGCCGATATCGCTTTCGCCGAAGCGACCGCGGAGCGGGGAGCAGACGGATGGGTTTCGTATTTCGCGGAGGAGGGTGTGATGTTCCGGCCGGGCGGAGCGGTCGTGGGGCGAGATTCCATCCGCGCCATGGTGACGGCCTGGTTTGCGAACGACGCATTTGCGCTGACCTGGGAACCGACTCATGCCGATGTGTCGAGGGGCGGCGACCTTGGCTTTACCTACGGGCGCTATAGGAGCATGGGCAAGGACCGCGAGGGCAATGAGGTTGCCGGTACAGGGTCCTATGTGACGATTTGGCGCAAGCAAGAGGATGGGAAGTGGATGGTGGCGCTGGATATCGGTAATCCAGATGGGAGATAGGCGGACGCATGGCGAGACCGAGAGTTAGAACGACCGGCGGAGCGGACTAACTCCCCCGCACACGACCGGATAGGGCTGGACAGCGAACGCCAGGAGTCCGTCGCTCCGCGGCGAACATCACCCTTCGAAGGGTCTCCCACCAAGCCAAGGCGACGCCGTCTGGCTTAGAACGCCATCAGCACTGCCCGAATTCCCAGCACCGCGCTCAGCAGCACCACGATCACTCCTGCGACGTTCCCTTTCCACCCGTTCACGTGCTCCCCCAGTCGGTTGCGATCGTTCATCGCGATGACGAGAACCAGGGCGACGATGGGAAGTACCAGTCCGTTCACAACCTGCGCAAGGAAGATGAGCGGGACTGGGCGGAGACCCAGCAGGGCAACCAACGCGCCGACTGCGACGCATCCCAGGGACGTGACTCGAGCGGTTCCGCTGCGCACATCACGGCCCTTCCCCAGGGCGTCGAGTATGGTGTACGCCGCTGCTAGTGGCGCGGTGATTGCTGACGAGACTCCAGCAGCCGCATAACCCGTAGCGAACGCGTGACCAGCCCAGGGTCCCAGGAGTGGTTGCAGCTGGGCGGCCATGTCCGAAGCTGACCGGACCTGGGTGCCGTCCAGCGCGGCGGCCGCAGTTACCACTACCGCGCCACTTACGAAACCACCAATCCCAATCGCGGCCACCAGATCGAGGCGGGCCGCCGGGAGGTCGCTTGGACCACTCCACCGCTCCCGTACAGCGGCTGCGTGCAGGAACAGGTTGTAGGGGACAATGGTGGTTCCGACGAGAGCGAGGGCGGTCAGATCAGCGCCTTTGGGAAGGCGAAAGGCGAAGAGGCCCGTAGCGAGTTCGCCGAGGTGCGGTGCCACCATGGCTGCCGTGGCGACGAAGACCACGCCCATGACGGCAACGCAGACGGCAAGCACGCGCTCGACGATGCGGTACCGGCCGGTCCAGAGGAGGGCGGCAGCGACGAGGGATCCGATGGCTACCCAGGTAGTGAGGGGGATTCCGGTTACCGATTCGAGTCCGAGGCTCGCTCCAGTCAGGTTTCCGGCTTCGTACGCGGCAGCTCCGCTCACCACCGCAACGGTGGCGGCGCCGGCCAGTGCGACGCCAATCCAGGGTGCTCCTCCCACCGAGCGCAGCGCCTGCCCCAACCCGGTGCCAGTTGTGAGACCGAGGCGTGCGCTCATCTCCTGAAGGACGATCGTGGCGACTGTGGCGAATAGGAGGGTCCAGAGCAGGGCCGTGCCGTAGCCGGCGCCGGCGAGTGTCGCCGTGGTGACGGTGCCAGGTCCGATGAAGGCAGCGGTGACGACGAGGCCGGGCCCGGCCCCCCGCCAAGCCTTCACGAGGGGAGTTCGACGGTCAGGGCCGGAGCGCGGGCGGCGCTGACGGCTTCACTGGCGCCCACATCCCTCCGCACCACGCCGAGGCCGATCGGCCTCATGTGTGAGGACCAGGCGGCGCTGGTGACGCGTCCGACGATCTTTTCCCCTCTGTAGATCTCCGGTGCATCGGGGTCCGGTTCACCATCTGTCCAGTGGAGCCCAATCAGATGCCGATTCGTATGCCCGCGGAAGTGGATCCGCGCAACGGTCTCCTGCCCGGTATAACATCCCTTGGAGTATGAGACCCCGTTGATCTCGTCGAAGCGGACTTCCTGCGGGAGCGTCTTGGCGTCGATCTCCGCACCGAGGCGTGGCCAACCGGCGACGATGCGCGCCAGCTCCAGGGCGGCACCGGAGGCGATGGTGATGCCGCAGGTATCCAATGTCTCTTCGATACGATCGACTTCGGTTTTGGGCGTAGCCACCTGAAGTCCGAATGGCTGGTCGGCAGCGGGCCGCGCGATTGTGCAGGGTACGCCATCGATCTCGAGGAAGCGCTGGCGTCCGGGTTCAGGAATCTGAATCCGTCCCTGGACCATTCGCTCGATGGCATGTGGGCCGACGAGCCGGATAACAGCGAACTCTGCCGTCTTGTCGTTCACCGATGCGAGGCGGGGAGGGAGAAAGCGCTTGAATACCTCCCCTAGCACCTCTCGGCCGTGAAGTGGGGGGAAGAGTGTCATGGCGGCGTCGCGCCGCCCGACCCACATGTCACTGATGATCATTCCTTTCGGAGTGAGTACCGCTCCATAGACGAACCCGTGGGGACCTGGTGCTTCGACGTCATTGGTGAGGAGTCCCTGGATGCAAGGCAAGACGGCCGGCCCGGTGATTTCCTGGGTTGCCACGTCCGCTTCCGCGGCCGCCGCACCCTCCAGAGCCGCCTTGCATTGCGGTTCCGGCAAGTCATCCGGCCGAATGACGCATACCATCGGAGGACCGAGTGCCGGCTCCGTCTTGTCAGCGGCCATAATGACCTATCCGATCATACGAGAGATCGAGGAGCTCCACCGGGTGCATGATCGGGATGTACGCGCCGGCAGCCAGCAACCCGGCGCCGATTTGCATGGCACATCCAGGATTACCCGTTGCCACGACGTCGGGCCGGGCGTCGATGATGGCGCCGGTCTTTCGCCGCAGGATTGCACGAGACAGTCGACGCTGTGTCAGGGAGTAGCTTCCGGCGCTGCCACAACACAGTTCCGCCTCTGCGTGTGGCACATGCTCGAGACCCGGGATGGCGTCGAGGACCACCCGTGGGGGATCTGCGATTCGCTGTGCGTGGAGGAGATGACAGGGCGGATCGTAAGCGACTCGGATGTCCAAGAGACCGCCTTCCACGGGACCGCGCGCGCTCAGGAGCTCCGAAACGTCTCGGACTCGGTCCGCGAGTGCCTTGGCCGCGGAGTCATCACCGAGCAGCCTCCCGTATTCTTTGAGCATCGCACCACATCCAGCGCTGTTGATGGCAATCGAAGCGTTCGGCGAATCCGCGAAAGCCTCGAGGTTGTTCCGAGCCAGCGCGATTGCCGTCTCGTGTTGGCCGGCGTGGGCATGGAGTGCGCCGCAGCAACCCTGCCCGGGTGCTTCGAGGATCTGGTACCCGTTGGCCCGGAGTACGCGCTCTGTGGCGGCGTGCACGTGGTCGAAGAGGCCCTCCATGATGCAGCCTCGAAACACGATTGCCGACCCAGCGCCGTCCGGGGCGGGAGATGAAAACGGCACGGGCGCACGCCGCCTTCGCGGGACGCTGTTCCGTCGGAGGGGGCTCGTCGCCGCCAGCATCCCGAGGGCGAACCGAAAAGGGGACTCGCCGGCAAAGGTCATCGCCAAAGGGCGAAGGAGCCTTGCCAACGCGAGTGCGGGGCGTCTCAGTGTCTCATCTGCCATGACCTTGTGGACGACCCTCGCTTCGAAGGGCACAGGTCGCGTGGCGCTCAGGAGATAGCGTGCGGTTTCGAGCGCGGAACCGTAGCTCACGCCTGAGGGGCATACGGGCTCGCACCCCCGGCATCCCAGGCATCGGTCCAAGTGCGCGATCAGCGACTGGTCGCGGGCGTCAAGCTGTTCCGCTGCGAGCTGCTGCATCAGCACGATGCGGCCTCGCGGGCTGTCGGCTTCGTCACCGGTCACCAGAAACGTCGGGCAGCTCTGAAGGCAGAATCCGCAGTGTACGCAGGGATCGAGACCTGCGAATCCGTTGCCGCTCACTTGCTCTCCCCCACCGCCGTGACGAGGACGTTGGCCGGGTCGAAGCTCATTCGCAGCCGCTCGACGAGCCGGGCCACCCCCTCCCGATATGCTCCGAAATGACCGACAGCCTGTCGCATGGGCCATGGGGCCCGCTCCAGCGTCAGTGGCATCTCTCGCTGCGCGGCGGCGTGCCGGAGAAGGCGGAAGCGGTCTGGGGGTGGGGCACCGCACCACCGGACGGTACCAGCCGGGACCGTCACCGACACCCAGTCGTCCGAAATCAGGTGAGCGGACGAGAGGTGATGGGCGATGAGGTCGAGGGCGTCTTCCAGGGCTGTCGGGACCGCACCGAGCCGCATCGTGATCGGTTCCTGGTACATCCTTGCGGGGACTCCCTGCCAGAATCGAGCGGCCTCGCCGGCGTCGAGCGCGTCGAGGGTGCGTCCGATGGATGATTGAACGGCATCGCGTCGGGTATGTGCCGCGGCCGGAGTGCCGATCAGCCGAACGGCGAGCACCCATTCGCGCTCTCCGGTGGCGCCGGGAGACAAGAGCTCTAATGCGGCACAGCTTGTCCCCGCCTCCAGCAGGGATCGTGCTTCGTCAAGCAGTGTATCGCGGGGGCCTCGTGCGAGCAGGGTGATATCTTCTCGGGGCACGGCCCGTAGGCGGAGATGCACCGCGGTGACTATTCCAAAGGCACCGAAACTGCCCGATGCCAGCTTGGTGAGGTCGTATCCGGCGACGTTCTTGACCACGCGCCCGCCCGGTTTGGCGATGCGTCCCTCGCCGGTGACGAGCGTGAGCCCCAACAAGTGGTCCCGGATATTCCCGAAGCCTGCGCGGAGTGGCCCGGCCGTCCCCGTCGCCACCACCGACCCCAGGGACCGACCTTCACCCGGCGGATCGGCAGCCACCCAGGTGCCCCGGTCAGCGAGACGCCCCCGCAAGGTCTCCCAGCGAATTCCGGCCTGAGCTGTCGCGACGAGATCAGCGGGATTGAGGTACGTGATCTCATTCAGGGCCCGTGCCGTGAGGACCAGGTCGGACGGTGCGTCGGGCGGTATCCAGCTCCCCAGTCCCTCGATGCGGACCTTCCAGCCGCTCTCGGCAGCCGTTCGGAGGACGAGGGCGACCGCATCTTCACTTTTGGGGGAAATGCGAGGCCGTCCCGTCGCATCGGTCTCGACGACTCCCTCCGAGCCGAGGAGGGATCGTATCCGCTGAACGATCGTCAATTCTGGCCAGCCTTGAGCCGGTTATCGAGGGCCATCCGCCAGCGAGTCGACTGCTTACTCATGCCACCGTCTCCTCCGTCGGCACCGTCCGCAGGTTGCGCGCGGTCCACCACTCGCGACACGCGTGTATGGGAATCACCTTTCCGGGGTTCGAGCGTTCCTCGGGATCGAAGGCCCTGCGCACGTTCCGCATCGCCGTCAGCGTGTCTGCATCGAAGATGCTCGCCATGTAGCGGAGCTTGTCGAGGCCCACGCCGTGTTCGCCCGTGATGGAGCCGCCGGCGTCGATGCAGACATGCATGATGGCGGCGCAGGCACGCTCCACGCGATCGCGGGCGTCTGGCTCCGAGCGGTCATAGTTGATGTTGGGGTGGAGGTTCCCGTCGCCGGCGTGGAAGACATTACTCACGGGAAGTCGGTACGTACGGCCGATTGCATCGATCCGCTCCAACACGTCCGGTAGCACTGAGCGCGGCACCACAGCGTCCTGCACGACCAGGTTGGGGCTGATGCGACCGAGGGCGCCGAAGGCCTTCTTCCTCCCCTGCCAGAGGCGGGCGCGATGCGCCGTATCGTGGGCTCGCTGGACCTCTCGGGCGTTGGCGTGGAGGAGGAGCTGGACGACGGCGTCGGCGTCCGCGTCCACCGCCTGTTCACTCGGTCCGTCCAGCTCCACCAACAACACCGCCGCCGCGTCAGTGGGATAGCCGGCGGCGTACGCCGACGCCTCCACCACCTTGACGCAGTTTTGGTCCATCATCTCGAGGGCTGCGGGAAGAATGCCGGACGCAATGATGTTCGATACCGCTTCCCCGGCTGCCCGAATCGACAGAAAATCTGCGAGCAGAGTCCGTATCGCCGCCGGGGTGGGGAGGAGGCGAACGGTGATGCGTGTGGCGATCCCGAACATGCCCTCGCTGCCGACGAACAATCCCACGAGATCGGGCCCCCAGGTGTCGCCGTTCGGCGATCCGAGGGTCACGACCGACGCATCGGGCAAGACGATCACCAGCTCCAGGACGTGATTCGAGGTCACTCCGTACTTCAGGCAGTGGGGCCCACCGGCGTTCTCCGCCACGTTTCCGCCGATCGTGCAGGCCGTCTGGCTGGAGGGATCGGGCGCGTAGTGGAGCCCGTAGCGCGCCGAGGCGGCGGAGAGGCGCACATTGACGACGCCGGGCTCGACGACGGCACGACGATTCTCCGGGTCGAGTGCGAGAATCCGGTTGAGACGCGTGAGCACGATGAGGATTGCGTCATCGGAGGCGAGTGTGCCACCGGAGAGTCCCGTGCCGGCGCCGCGGGCTACGAACGGGAGCTGATAGTGATCGAGGATCCGGACAATGCGAACGACTTCCTCGTGCGATCCTGGTAAGACGACGGCGCCCGGTCGGGCCCGCCGGGTTGGCAGGCCATCACTGGCGTAGGTTTCCAGCTCGGACGGGGCCGTGCGCACCCACTCGTCGCCGACGACGCCGCGCGCGGCGTTCAGCACCTGGTCCGGGATCGTCATCGATAGCCGCTCACCTTGCTACCGGACTTGCCGTTGCGTTTGGCGTGCAGGTGAAGCTCCACTCGTTGGGCAACGGCCGTGTTGAGACGACGCATGATGCGGTGGAGCTGTCGCAAACGGGTCGTGGTGGACCGAAGCTCGAGGAGTCCCTGTTTCACATCGAGATCGATGTCGAGCGCTGCCGCAATCTGGAACGAGAGGCTGCTAGGGTCATCCGGGACCTCGATGGGTGGAGCCACCTGGTCACCGAGTGCGGCCAGGGCTTCCGCGAGATGCGTGAAGGCGGTTCGCACCGTCGTCGACAGCCCGTCGAGGTCACCATCCTCCACGTCATCGTCGAACAGCTCGACCAGGGCGACCCGATACAGTCGGTCGCACTCGACGTAGGAGCGGAGCACGTAGCGATCACCACCGGTCGTCACGATGTTGGCTCGGCCGTCAGGAAGGTATCGTGCGGCGCGCACGTGCGCCGTACAACCCACCGCGCCAGCCGCGGGCGAGGCGTCGTGGTCAGGGGCTGGTGCCACAAACGAGATCCCGAACGTTCGATCGCCCACTTCGCAGTCCGCCAGGAGCTGCCGATACCGCGGCTCGAAAATGTGGAGGCTCTGCGGCGTCCCGGGGAACAAAACAATGGGGAGCGGAAAGACCGGCAGCTGGCGATAGGCCATGATGTCAATAATAAGGGTGGATAGTGAGTGGTGAGTAGTGACTGGGGGTCCCGCGGGGGGGCTACTCACCGGAAGCCAGGAAGCAAGCGGGCCCGAGATCTCGTAGGGGACCCCGGGCCCGGCAGCCGATTGCGGGAAGGCGACGTCAGCTCTCGGCTACGCGGCCATCCAAAAGCCCTTCAGGGCCTCACCGTCCGGGCTGTCGCGCAGCTTCTCGAAGGCGCGCTCCCGGATCTGCCGGATTCGCTCCCTGGTCACGCCCATCAGCGCACCGATCTTCTCGAGCGTCATGCCCTCGGAGCCCTCCTCGAGGCCGTAATAGAGGGAGAGGATCTTCCGCTCCCGCGGCGTGAGGTACTTTTCGAAGACTCTTTCGAGGAACTCGCGGCGGAGCTTCCCGTCCGTCGACTCCTCAATGTCGACACCCTCCTGACCCGCGAAGCGCTCTCCCATCGTCGCGGCATCCTTGTCGGTGCGGTCGATGGGGGCGTCGAGCGAGACTTCGGCCGCCGTCATTCGGCGAGCACTGCGGACGTTCTCCACTCTGTCGTCCAGGGCCCGGGCGATCTCGCCGTCGGTGGGCTCGCGGCCAAGCTCCTGCGAGAGATAGGTCTCGGTCCGCGCCATCCGAATGAGCTGACTGTTCTGATTGAGGGGGATCCGCACACTGCGAGTTTGCTCGGCGAGCGCTTTGAGGACGGCCTGGCGCACCCACCACACGGCATACGAGATGAACTTGACACCCTGATCGGGATCGAACTTCTTCACCGCCTTCAGCAGGCCCTCGTTCCCGATGGCGACGAGCTCCGAGAGATCGAGTCCGTGACCCTGGTACTTCTTCACATAGGAAATCACGAACCGGAGATTGGCCGTGACGAGCCGTTCCGCAGCCTGCCGGTCGCCGCTTCGCGCACGTCGCGCAAGACGACGTTCCTCTTCGGGGTTGTCGATCAACGGGAGCTTCTGAATGTCTTGGAGATACTGGTCGAACGCGGAGGACGCCGGCGTGCGAAAGAAATTCGTCCCCTTCTTCCTCGAACGGATCTGGGTCATAGACGCCTCAGGATGCGTTGGACGGTGGAGGGTAGGGATTGCCCAACGAAAAATCAGTCAAAATGACTGGCAAGGCGGCGCGAATATAGGGGATCATGGGAGGGTCGTCAAGCAAACTTGGTTTTCCACATCACAAATCGTTTCTTCACTTGATCTTCGAGAGTTTGTCCACGCAAGGTCCCAAATCGGAGAGCGAGGTCGTATATGCGCTGGTCGTGTAATTCATTGAAAATGAGGGAGTTACGAGATGTTGACAGGTGTGGATAATGTGGACACAATGTGATCAGTTTGTGGTAAGCCCGAAGAGACCCAGTATCTCCCGAATTGTTGCTGGTGGAGCCGCAACCGTCCATTCTCGAGCGTCCCCGCGGGCCATCTCTCCAGGGCGCCGCGGAAGTGCAAACCTGACAGTCCCGTCGCGCGCTTTTTTGTCGTGCGCCATGACTTCGAGGAGCTGGTCTGCCGTGGCGTCGAGCGTGATATCGACTGGGAGGCGGAAGTCTTCGAGGACCTGGCGGACCCGGATGGCAGTGCGGGTCTCGGTGCATCCTAGGTGCTTCCCCAGCTCGGCCTCAACGATCATCCCCATGGCCACCGCCTCACCGTGCAGGATCTCGTAGCCACACACCGTTTCGATGGCGTGTCCGACGGTGTGACCGAAATTCAAGATCGCCCGCCGTCCCAGTTCCCGTTCGTCATCGGCCACCACAGCGGCCTTGATCTCCACGCTTCGCCGAACCGTCTCTAGAAGCGCGCCCGGCTCGGCGTCGAGAATGCGGTCCCGGTCTCTCACGAGTGATTCGAGGTAGATCGCGTCCGCGATGAAGCCGTGCTTCAGGGCTTCCGCCATCCCGGCCGAGCGGTGAACCGGCGGCAGGGTCGTCAGAGTATTCACGTCGGCGATCACGGCACGGGGCTGGTGAAACGCTCCAACCAGATTCTTGCCGTGTACCGTGTCGACGCCGGTCTTCCCACCGATAGAGCTATCGATCATCGCGAGGAGTGTGGTGGGGACCTGAACGTATGGGATCCCGCGGAGAACCGTCGCCGCGACGAAACCGGCGACGTCGCCAACCACGCCTCCTCCGACGGCGACGACGGCTCCGTCGCGCCCAATTCCGGCCGCGAGCAGTTGATCGGTGAGGGCCGACCATGTCTCGCGTGTCTTATTCCATTCGCCAGCGGGGAAGGTCACGAGGGTAGCAGGCACCTCCGCCGCCAGGGCGGAGGTCAGCTGTTCCCCATAGAGCGGCGCGACAGTGGAATCAGTGATGACGGCGTACTGGGCGGCGGGGCAGTGTTCCGCCAGGAGTTGTGGAGCCGATGCCAGGAGGCCGGGTTCCAGGATGATGTCGTAGGACGCATCCCCTACGGGGATCTGGATGGCGTAACGATTTATAGCTGCACCTCGCCATGGATGACGGTTACGGCCTGGCCTCCGACGCGGACTTCGGTGATCTCCCCACCGTTGCCGACCGAGATCTCGACGTGTATCCGACTTGGCCTTCCGATCTCGATGCCTTGCTCCACGATCATGCTGGCCACTCCATCGTGGGGGCGGACGAGCCCGTGCCACACGAGGTACGAGCCCAGTGCGCCCGCAGCGCTCCCTGTTGCTGGATCCTCGGGGACGCCCAGCCCCGGCGCGAACATCCGGCAATGAACGGTGGCGTTGGCGTCCTCCGTTTCTGAGGTGTAGCACATCGCGCAGTCGGTTCCCACGGTTCGGAGTGTCTGCGCGAGCCGAGCTCCCGCTCCGCCACTCGGGAGGGCCTTCAAGTCCTCGAGCGATCGGATCGGAACCATGAGTTGGGGCAACGCGGTGGTGACGACCTGAGGCGCCGGCTCGCTCACGAGTCCTGAGTTACCGCCGAGCGCTGCCGCCAGCTCATCGGCATCGATGGAGGTCTCTTCGAACGCGGGAAGCGGCTGGACCATCACGACTTCGGTCGGCTTGCCGCTCGACATGTGGATGTCGACGGGAAGCACACCTCTCCCGGTTTCCTGGGTCACGCGGCAGATGCCATCGGCGGGGATGTCGAGGGTGCCCATCTCAGCCAGTTTCCACCACGTTCCGATGGTGGGATGCCCGGCGAGCGGAAGCTCCGCTGTCGGCGTGAAGAATCGAACGCGTTTCGTCGCCCGAGAGGATGGAGCAAGGACATAAGTCGTCTCCGAGAGGTTCATCTCTCGAGCGATGGCCTGCATCTGCTCCGGTGTGAGATCGCCGGGGTCGGGGAACACGGCGAGGGGGTTTCCGAACAATGGTGTAT
>JBDHDH010000063.1:0-20857 GCA_039591615.1 Gemmatimonadota bacterium
CGGGCTTCGGCTGTTGCGCGGGCGGCGCTGTGGCGTTTGTTCAGCTTGTCCAGCGTCATTGGCACATCCTCACGCCAGGGGTACGGATTGCCCAGCCTGCACGAAGGCGTGCTCGTGGGCCAAGAGACCGCCGAGGGCAAGCGGGACCGCGACAATGCCGATCCAGGGTGCGGCGACCGCGCCCAGTATGAACGCGATCCCCATCCAGAAGAACGCGCGGTAGCGCCCGCCCATCATCTCCCAGGACGCGAGCCGGGCGTGGGCGGTTGGGTGTGTGAGCGTGCTTTCGCCCGCCACGAGCAGAAGATGCAGGAGGCCACTGCCGGCGAGAACCCACCCGAGGGTCGGCGTGGCCTCGGGTTCCAGCCACTTGGCGAACGGGAACAGGGCTGCTGAACCAGCCAGCACTGCCTGAACCAGCAGCTGGGATGGGAGCAGGGGATTCTGCCATAGGTCGCGGGCCTTCGCTTGCGCGAAGAGATACGCAGTGTAGACCGCGGTGAGCGCGGCGAGGGGAACCCCCGCGATCGCGAGCCGGTACTGGAGCATCACGCCACCGGAGAGGCTTGCGACGAAGTGCACGGCGAGGATCGCCGAGTATCCTGCGATCGTATATCCGCCGAGGACGAGCCAGCTCTTTCGCTGCGAACGGGTGAACAGGAGATAGAACCGCCGCGGATGCTCGAGGTCCCGAATGAGAAGGGCGCCAGTCGCCGCCAGGAACGCTCCGCCCAGCACCGGAGCCACCCATTGCCAGAGAGAGCTCTCACCCTCCACTGCTCCGAGCGCAACGAGGAGGAGCGGAATGAGATAGGCTCCCGCGGCGATCCCCTTGGTCCATGTATAGAGGCTCACTCGCCAATCCCACGGGGCGGTGTGGGGTACGTCGTAGGAGAGCAATGCGGCGGCGGAGCTATTGGCGTGGTCGGGGTGTCCCGACACAACCGACCGCCCGTTCCGCTTCTGCTCGCTCCACATGAAGATCCCGCCCCCCGGCCGGCGGGCGGCGATTGGATCGAGCGTTGTGTGGTGGGCGCCTTTGTAGAATAACTTGGGGCGGGTTTCCTTCTCAGGACGGCGCACCGAGACGACGTCGCGCTTCACGTAATGGGCCACCGGCGAGGACGGATCGTTGATATCGCCCACGAGGATGGCTTCCGTCGGGCAAACGACCACGCACGCCGGTTCCAGGCCCATGTCCAGGCGATGCGGGCAGAAGTTGCATTTCTCGGCGGAGTGGTCGTCCGGATTGATGAAGATGGCGTCGTAGGGGCATGCAGCAATGCAGGCCTTGCAGCCGATACATATGCTCTTGTTGAAGTCGACGATCCCGTCTTCCCGCTCATACATCGCAGCGGTCGGGCAGGCTGTCACGCAGGGCGGATCGTCGCACTGGTTGCACCGCGTCACCTGGAAGGCCCGCCGCACGTTGGGGAACGTCCCAACGTCGACTGACTTGACGTACGTGCGATTGACCGAGAGCGGGACTTCGTTTTCTGATTTGCAGGCGGTGCTGCATGCGTGGCATCCGATGCAGCGAGTGTGGTCGATGCCTTTGGCCCACTTGACGGGGAGCGCTTGCGCGAACGTTGGCATCACGGCGCCTCACAGAGCGCTGGCATGAACCCCATCCAGACACGGAAGGCTGGTGGGACCAAGCCGCGTTTCAGGCGGACTACTCCGCTGACGCCACAATCTCGGATGCAGTTCAAGGTCGGCGATACCCTCGGCTCCACGATTCACTGAGAGACACGAGCCGCAGATCTTCGGATCCCGCAATGTCGGTTGCAACGAACGTCGCGTGCTCAGGTGTGTGTCGCAGGGGTCGAGCTGAATCTGCGCACGCGGAGGACCGGGCTGCCTTGCAAATCGGGGAATGGGGAAAACCGGTCGCAGTATATTGACGAGTGCGAGTATTGCATTCTATGAAGTTTCGTGTCAACTGATCCGTGGGATACGGGCCCGGGGCGAGCCTCCGCACCCCACCCGGCAGATATCGCTGCGGGCCTGAGCGTGGCGCTCGTGCTGATCCCCCAATCCCTGGCCCTCGCGGATCTGGCGGGTCTTCCGGCCTTTCGAGGCCTGTACGCCGCCGCTCTCCCTCCCCTCGCTGCGGCGCTCTTCGCGTCCTCGCGGTATCTCCAAACGGGCCCGGTGGCCATGACGAGCCTCCTCACGTTCGGGGCACTGAGTGCGCTGGCGCCGGTCCAGAGTCCGCGCTACGTGGGCTTGGCGGCCCTCCTCGCTATCGTCGTGGGGCTCGCTCGAGTCGCTCTGGGGATGGCGCGTCTTGGGTGGGTGGCGTACCTCATGTCCCGACCCATCCTGACCGGCTTTACGACGGGGGCTGCTCTCCTGATCACGGCTTCCCAAATCCCGACGGCACTCGGTGTCGACGCTCCAGAGGGCCGGCTTCTGGGGCGGGCGTGGTGGGCCGTCACCCACGTGGGACAGTGGGAGTTGGCATCCGTGTTCCTGGCCGCGGTGACGGTGGCCCTGGTTTTCGGGGGGCGGCGGATTCATCCGCTGTTTCCGGGTGTCCTGGCCGCCGTCGGCTTCGGCCTGGCTTTCAGTGTGCTGGTGGGATACGGCGGTGAGATGGTTGGTGGAGTGCCGGCGGGGTTGCCGCCGCTCACCCTGAGCCTGCCGTGGGCGGAGGTTCCCAGCTTGGTCGTCCCCGGCGTGGTCATTGCGCTGGTGGGCTTCGCCGAGCCGGCCGCGATCGCCCGAACCTATGCCACGCAGGACCGTCAGCGCTGGAGCCCCGATCGGGAGTTCATCAGCCAGGGGGCGGCCAACCTGGCGGCTGGGTTGTCAGGAGGGTTCCCGGTCGGCGGCTCGTTTGCCCGGACCTCCGTCAACAAGCTGTCTGGTGGCAGGTCGAGGTGGAGCGGTGCGGTCACCGGGGTCGCGGTGCTGGCGTTCCTGCTGGTTGCCGGCGTCCTCGCCCCGCTCCCACGGGCCGTACTCGGCGCGATCGTGATCGCTGCTGTGGTCAACTTGATTCAGTTTCGACCGCTTGTGCGGTTCAACCGATACTCAACTCCACAGGCACTCGTTGCGTGGACCACGTTCGCCGCCACGCTGATCCTCGCGCCACGCATCGAGCGGGCCGTGCTCCTCGGGATCGGTCTCGGGGTGTTCGTTCACCTGTGGCGCGAGCTTCGGTTGCACGTGTCCACCCGCATCGAGGGCACGACGCTGCGCCTCGCCCCGAAGGGCGTGTTGTTCTTCGCGTCGGCGCCCAACCTGGCCGAGGCCCTGCTCCGCGAGCTGGCGGCCCATCCCGACACGGAGCGCGTGGTCGTAGACCTCTCTGGCCTCGGACGCATCGACTACACGGGGGCCATAGCGTTGAAGGAGGTAACTGACGACGCTCGTGAGGCCGGACTCAACGTGGAGGTCGTGGGCGTGCCGCCACAGGCGCGCCGTGTCCTCCTGCGTGTCCTGGGGTCGGACTGGCCGTTGTTGCGCGGAACGTCGGGGGCGAGTAAAGGGGCAAGATCGTCGAGCACGGAGCCTCGCTCGGCAGAAGGACAGCGGCGGGGAGCGCCAGGTGGGGAACCGGAGGCACGGGACTGGTGAAACGCGACAGGTTCTGGACGCTGGGATGGGGCGCCGAAGATACTGCGGCGCAATCCCCGCAGCCGCGCAGCCGTAGTGGTGGACGCGTGGCATTCGCTGGTTCCGGTATCGTCACGCCGCATGTTGCCGTTCGGAGGATGACCGTCCAAACTTGGGCATGAAGCGTCGCGAGGGCCTCGCCAAACTCATGGGTCGCGAGCGGTACGTCGACGACCTGCAGGTGGATGGCTGTCTGTGGGGGATGACCGTTCGCAGTCCGGCCCCCCGAGGGCGAATCACGGAGATTCGGTTCGGCAGGGGGGTCGATTGGTCCGAGTTCGTGCTCGTGGACCACGACGACATTCCCGGCCCCAACGAGATCTTCCTGATCGAACACGATCAGCCTGCGTTGGCCCCGGGCTATGTCCGCCACGTTCACGAGCCCGTGCTTCTTCTCGCACACCCAGAACGAGCAATGGTCCGACGGGCGGTCAGGGAAGTGGAGGTGATCGTCGCGCCTGAACCGCCGGTCCTCGACTACCGTGTGACTCCGGGCGCCGACCAGATCCAATTTGGCACCGACAACGTCCTCAAGCATCTCACTATCGAGAAGGGCGATGTCGAGCGTGCTCTGGCAGCGGCTCCACACGTCGTCGAGGGAATCTACGAGACTGGGGCGCAGGAACACGTCTACCTCGAAAACCAGGGCATGCTGGCCTACCTCGAGGACGACGTGCTCACCGTGAGCGGGTCAATGCAGTGTCCCTACTACGTGCTCCAAGCGCTCACCCACGTATTGAACCGCGTCGCGAGTCAGGTCCGCGTCATACAGACCCCAACGGGGGGAGGGTTTGGAGGGAAGGAAGAGTATCCATCGAATGTGGCGATCCATGCCGCGCTGTTGGCCCTCAAGGCGCAGCGCCCGGTCAAGCTGATCTACGATCGCAGCGAGGATCTGGCGGCGACCACCAAACGCCATCCATCGTGGGTGTGGCACCGAACCGGTCTGGATCGTGATGGTCGGCTGTTGGCCCAGGACATTCAGGTGCTCATCGACGGCGGTGCCTACGTGACGCTCTCACCCGTCGTGCTGAGCCGAGCCATCATCCACGCAGCAGGGCCGTATTCCTGCGACAACGTCCGGATCGATGGGAAAGCCATGCTCACCAATGCGGTACCGTTCGGTGCATTCCGAGGGTTCGGTGCACCGCAGACGCAGTTCGCCGGCGAGCGGCACATGGACGTGATCGCCGAGACTCTCGACGTGGATCCCGTGGAGTTGCGGCGGATCAACCTGATTCGCGATGGGCAGGCGACGTCCACCGGTCAGGTGATACACGATGGGACGGATCGAGAGGGCGTGATGCAGCAGGCGCTGGACATGGCGCAATACGATGAGAAGCGTCGTGAGCATCTTCACTTCAACGCCACGCATCCCTCACTCAGACGCGGGATCGGTCTCGCCACCTTCTATCATGGAGCAGGGTTCACCGGGAGTGGCGAGGTGGTTCTCGAGTCCGTCTTGCACGTCGCCGGTCGTCCGGACGGGCGCGTGGAGGTGTTGAGCTCGAACATCGAAATGGGGCAGGGAACGCTCACCGTGTTCACGCAGCTTGCGGCGGATCGCCTGGGATACGATCCCGCAGACGTGGTCATCGCGGAGGCTGACACGTCACGTGTTCCGAACAGCGGTCCCACCGTCGCCTCCCGGACGTCAATGATCGTGGGCCGCCTCGTCGAGAGGGCGTGCGACGATCTCAAGACCCGGCTCGGGCTTGCCGCCGAGGCGCGCGGAGCGGCAATCAAGAACGCGATCATCGCCTGGTATCGCGACCACCGCAACGAGGAGCTTCTCGGCCGCGCCCAATACCACCAACCAGAAGGGATCTCGTGGGATGAGCGTACCTATCGGGGAGACGCCTACGGGACGTTCGCATGGGCCACCCACGTGGCAGAGGTCGAGGTGGATCTCCGGACCTACTCCAGCCGGGTATTGGACTTCGTGGCCGTGCAGGAGGTTGGTAAAGTGCTGAACGAGACGCTGGCTCGCGGACAGGTCCAGGGCGGTGTGGTACAGGGAATCGGCTGGGCGCTCATGGAGGATTGCAGGTTCCGGGACGGGGCGATGGAGAACAACCAGCTGACCAACTACCTCATTCCCACGAGCGATGATGTGCCCCCCATTCGTGTCGCGTTCCTCGAGAATCCCTATCCCCATGGGGCGCATGGCGCGAAGGGCCTGGGAGAGCTGCCCGTGGACGGGCCGGCGCCCGCAGTCGTGAACGCCATCGCGGCAGCCACCGGGACGGACCCGAGAGGCATTCCCGTCACCCCGGAGCGGCTGATGAAGCTGATGGAGAAGAAGGAGCCGAGAGATGGATGAACTCGAGAGTGGTGAGCCGTGAGTAGCAACATTCCCATCACGTTCGAGCTCAACGGTGAGGACGTGACACTCGAGGTGTCACCGACGGAGCGCCTGCTGGACCTGCTCCGTTATCGCCTCGATCTCACGGGCACGAAAGAAGGGTGTGGGGAGGGAGAGTGTGGGGCATGCACCGTCTACCTCGACGGCCTACCGGTGAACTCATGTCTCGTACCTGCCTATCAGATTCGAGGGTCGCGGGTCGATACCATCGAATCCGTCGATTCTGAAGACGTCGATCCATTGCTCCGGTCCGGCGCCACGCAGTGTGGGGCCTGCACGCCGGGCGTCGTGATGACGGCACTTTGGATCCGCGAGCATCCCGGTCTCCTGCAGACGCACACCATCCGGGAGCTCATGGCAGGCAACCTGTGTCGGTGCACGGGATACGACGGGATCGTAGAGGGCGTCGAGGAGATGCTTCTCCGTCGTGATCGAGCCTCATGAGCGTTCTGTTCCCAACTTCGGTGACTGACGCCTGTGCCATGCTCGCCGACGAGCCGGATGCGGTGCCCGTGGCAGGGGGAACCGATCTCCTGGTGAATTGGCCAGAGCGCCTCGAGGAGCACGAGAAGACCTTCATCGATCTCTGGAAGCTGGAAGAGCTCCGCCCGGCGCACTGGACGGAGGCGGAGTACGTCCTCGGCGCCCGCACCACGTACTGGGACGTCGTGGGCGATCGGCGGGCGTGGGCGGAGTTCCCGCTCTTGATCGAAGCGGCGAGACAGGTTGGGGCGGTCCAGATTCAGGCCCGAGGCACGTGGGCAGGGAACATCGTGAACGCGTCGCCGGCGGCTGACGGTGTCCCGGTGCTCATGGCGTACGATGCCGTGGTCGTGCTGCAGTCGAGGGAGGGCACGGAGGAGATTCGTCTTTCGGATTTCTACTTCGGCTACAAGCAGATGCGCCGCCGCCGTGACCAACTGGTGACGGCAATCCGTCTACCCCGCCGCGCGTACGATTATCAGGTCTTCGAGAAGGTGGGATCCCGCCGTGCCCAGGCCATCACCAAGCTTGGCGTCGCCGTCACCCGTACCAACGGTGCCTGGCGCGTCGTGGCAAACAGTGTGGCGCCGACGGTACGACGCTGTCAGGCCGTCGAGAGCGTGCTCTCCTCGGGCGTCGCCGTTTCGTCACACGAGGACCTGCTGCCGGCGATCCGGCAGGATGTCTCACCCATTGACGATATCCGTTCCACGGCCGAGTACCGAGAGCGGGTGATGGCCAGGCTGCTCTATTACGATCTCAAGGGAGTGTGTGCGAATTTTGAGTGAGTAACGAGTGGTGAGCAGTGAGTGGGCCTCACCGCTCACCGTTGTGTCCTCGAGAGGTCAAACTGGATGCAAATGCCGTCCCGATCACCAAACACCACCGTGGCCGCCTGGTGCCTCTATGACTGGGCGAACTCGCCCTTTACTACTCTCGTCGTGACGTTCATCTACGGGACGTATTTCACGCAGGCGATCGCACCCAACGAGATTCAGGGAACGGCGTTGTGGTCCCGTGGGGTGACCGTCACGGCTCTCACGGTCGCGCTCCTTTCGCCGATTCTCGGGGCGGCCGCCGACCGGGGTGGTTTGCGGGTTCGCTATCTCGTGTGGTCGACCATGGTGTGCGTGGTCGCCACCGCCGTGCTCACGTTCGTGGCGCCCGGGACCCCCAACGCCGTTCTCTTGGGCCTCGCGTTCTTCGTCATCGCGAACGTCGCCTTTGAGGTGGGGATGGTGTTCTACAACTCGCTGCTTCCCACCATCACGCCGTCGGACAAGATCGGGCGCGTCTCCGGATATGGATGGGGGCTCGGATATCTGGGTGGCCTCGCTGCGCTCGTGGTTGCTCTTGTCGGTTTCGTGCAACCGGAAGATCCATGGTTCGGATTGAGTAGGGTGGGCGGATTCAACATCCGTGCCACCAATCTCCTGGTGGCCGCGTGGTTCCTGGTGTTCAGTCTTCCGGTCTTCCTGATCATTCGTGAAGCGCGGCGCCAGGCGAGAAAGACGAGCACGGTGGAGACGTTTCGCGAGCTCGGGCGCACCTTCCGTGAAGTGCGCCGCTTTCGGGAGGCGGCAAAATTCCTGCTCGCCCGGCTGGTCTACAACGACGGCCTCGTCACGATCTTCGCCTTTGGGGGGATCTATGCGGCGGGGACGTTCGGATTCAGTTTCACCGAGATTCTCATTTTCGGGATCGTGATCAATATCGCCGCCGGCCTGGGTGCACTCCTCTTCGGCTTCATCGACGATTGGATCGGCGGCAAGAGGACCGTCCTCGTGAGCGTCTTCGCGCTGGGCCTGGCCACCGCCATTGCGGCCTGGTCCCCAAACCGGATGTGGCTCTGGATCGCCGGGATTCTCATCGGTATCTTCGCCGGCCCCAACCAGTCGGCCAGCCGTTCGCTGATGGGGCGCTTCATTCCACCGGGCAGGCAAGCGGAGTTCTTCGGTTTCTTCGCGTTTTCCGGGAAGTTCACCGCGTTTCTCGGTCCCCTCTTGTTGGGGCTGTTCACCGAAGCGTTCAACAGCCAGCGGGGCGGGGTGGCCATTCTGCTGGTGTTCTTCGTCGTTGGGGGAGTATTGCTGCTCACGGTGAAGGAGCGGGAGGGTATCGCCGCCGCGAGCAGTGCATGAGTCATCGGCGTTTTACGAACTGCAATCCGCTCACGCGGCCGGCATCGAGTGAAAACCCCGTCACGGGTCCCCCGGCATCCCGTGTGAAGCGCAACGTGGCACCCCGCGGATGTGTGAAGGCATCGCCCCCCGCCGACGCGAGTGCCAGCGTCGTGTCGGGCTGTTCGAGGAACAGATCCCCCTCCCGCACCTGAAGCGACCACGTCATACCCAGCTCAGAGGCGTAGTACTCCCCCGCGAAATCCTGGAGGGTCCGATCAAAGGTGTAGGCCAGATACACGTCTGCCACGCGATGTGCGAGATCTCCGGGGTCGATCTGCTCCAGGTTGCAGAGGCAAATGACGCTGAAGCGCTGGTCGGGGAAGCGCAGGATGTGGGTCTTGAACCCCATCATGGACCCACCGTGCGAGACGGTTCTCAGTCCTTTGTAGTCGGCGATGCGGAGCCCGAACGCGTAGGACAGGGTGTCGCCGTCGGTCAGGTCCCCACGACGATGGAGCAGTGCCAGGAAGGGCTCACCGCCGACATCGGGGTCATAGAAGTTCCGGTCCCACCTGGCGAGGTCCCGGACGGTGCTCAGCACGCCGCCCGAGCCCACTTGATCGAACTTCTCGAGAAAGGCCAGCTCAACCAGACCGTCGCTTGTTCGCCGATAGCTCAGGGCGCGATTCGGAAGCTGATGCTGGAAGTCGTCGTGAAAGTGGGTCAGGGCCATCCCCAGTGGCCCGAAGATGCGCTCATCGGCGAACCGCCGAAGGGACTGGCCGGTTACCCGTTCCACGATGATTGGGATCAGGAAGTAGCCTGTATTGCTGTAGAGGTGACGCTCGCCAGGGGTGAAGTTGGGGGCGCCCTGTCGGCTGATGAGGTCGAGCACCTCATCCCGGGAGTGCTCCTCGTCCAGCGCCATGCCAGCGAGTTCCATGAGGGTTAGATAATCACGCAGGCCGCTCGTGTGATGAATCAGATGGCGAATGGTGATCCGATCCCCGTAGTCCGGGAGTTCGGGAACGTAGTTCCGGACGTCGGCGTCCAGGTCGATCCGGCCATCGAGGGCGAGGAGAGCCATTGTCGCTGCGGTGAACTGTTTGGAAACCGATGCGAGATAGAACACGGTCTCGGTCGTGACGGGCTTGCCCGTATGTATGTTCGCCACGCCGTATCCGCGTTCGTACGCCAACTGCCCATTCTGCACGACTCCGAGGGCGCAGCCGGGGGAATCCGAGCGGTCCCACTCGCGGAAGATCGCGTCGACGCGGTGAGTCTGCGCCTGGAGGACGTTGACTCCGGACCCCCAGCACAGGACCAGCACGAGGATAGTCTGACGACCTGTCACTGTCGTTCTCTCCGTATTCGCTGACGGCGCTATCCTACGCGGAACGATCGGGGACGTCCAGGCGAATCGCGAATACCAGGGACGAGGCGGGCGACGGTAGATTGGCGGCTGTCTAGTGTCGCCGGCGCTCAGGGCGGAGTCGGGATCGGTGACTTCGCCGTCAGCGGGATAGGACGCGTCGGTGAAGGCTCGCCTCGAAACCGGGGTGTCCCTGCGCAAGCGAGCGGCATCGCCGCTGCACGCCACCTTCACGCGAGCCGTCGCTAGGGAATGAGGATCCCCGCGTACGCTACCACGCTTGCATGGTCGCCGGTGACCATGCCGCTGTGTCGGTAGTCAACCACGGTGGCTCGCTTGGCACCCAGCCGCCTGCTGGCCTCCGTCGCCGTGGCCACCGCAGCTCGACCGCACATGCTGATCCGCTCGCGCCGACAGGCGGAGAGCAACCCCTGTCCGTCCAGCTGTTCGATGGCGGCAAGGGCAATCTGGTCTTTCTGCTCCGCCGAATCAGCCGACTCATAGTGGGTCATGTCAGAGGACGCGAGGATTAGTGCGTCGTCATCCCGTTTCGCCAACAGGTCGGCGAGGGCAGTCGCCAGCTCCGCGCAGTAGCCCCAATCGTCCCAGGCGAGGAGGATGGGAACGATCACGGTATCGGAGGCCAGGACGGTGAGGAACGGCAGCTCGACCTCGATCGCGTGCTCCCGCTTGTGTGCCAAGGGATCGTGGGCGACCAGCGGACACGAGTCGAGCAGCTGGGTGGCGAGGTCCTCATCGATGGAGACCTGGCCCAATGGCGTGCCGAAGCTGCCGTGTTTCCAGACACTCGCGCGGGCTGGCTTGCTCATGACACCGAAATGGTTCGGAGCGAGAATGATCACGGACCGGGGGATAGTCACCCGGCCGAAGATCTCGGCGGCGCATCGGCCGGAATAGACCAGTCCGGCATGAGGGACCACCGCCCCACGGACGCGTGTCGGTTCTTGATCGACCTCGGCGAGGAAACCCTCCACGAGTTGGCGGAGCTCTCGTTGATCGTCGGGATAGAAGAGGCCAGCGACGGCAGGGGGTCGAGTGTTCCGGTCCCGGTCGGTCATGGCTTCCATCTGCCGGTCTCAGCCGCGAGGTGGTGGGTGGAAGCCGTGGGGAGAGGACTCACGAGGCTGCACGGAGTTCTCCCATGCGCACGGGAAGACGACGTGGTCCCCAGGTTCCCGGCGGTCCGTCGAACACACCAGCGCAGTGAGTGCCGCAGTCCCGACAGCACCCATCTTCAGACAGGTTCCATGCTTTCAGGACATACCAGTCGCGGGCAATCAGCACCGATCCACACCCGTGGCAATAGGTGCTGCCGCCTTCTTCGTCGTGCACGTTGCCCGTATACACGTACCGGAGCCCGTACTCCATGGCGATACGTCGAGCCCGAGTAAGCGTCGTCGCCAGCGTGTGGGGTTTGTCCGTCATCTTCCAGTCTGGGTGGAAGGCCGTGAAGTGCAGCGGAACGTCTGGTCCGAGATGCTCGACAACCCACTGTGCTTCTTCGTGCAACTCCAGGTCGGAGTCGTTTTCCCCAGGAATGAGTAGGGTGGTGAGTTCGAACCAGACTCCGGTCTCATGCCGAAGGTACTCCAGCGTCTCCAGCACCGGTGCGAGGTGGCTGGCGCAGATCCGGTGATAGAACTCTTCGGTTATCGCTTTGAGATCGACGTTCGCGGCGTCGATGTGGCGATAAAACTCTGCCCGAGCCGCTGTGCTGTGGTACCCGGCTGTCACCGCAACCGCTTGAATGCCATGTTCACGACACGCCTGGGCGACGTCGATGGCGTACTCCTGGAAGATCACCGGATCGTTGTAGGTGAACGCGACGCTGCGACACCCCAGTCGTTTGGCTGCCACGGCGATGGCTTCAGGCGACGCCGCGTCGGCCAGCGTGTCGGTCTCTCGGGACTTACTGATGTCCCAATTCTGGCAGAACTTGCACGCGAGGTTACAGCCAGCCGTTCCGAACGATAGGATTGGTGTTCCTGGGAGGAAGTGGTTGAGGGGTTTCTTCTCGATGGGATCGACGCAAAACCCGCTGGAGCGGCCGTAGGTCGTCAGAAAGACCTCGCCGTTCCGACACATGCGGACGAAACACATCCCCCGTTGACCGTCGCGGAGCCGGCAGGCCCGGGGGCAGATGTCGCACTGGACGCGGCCATCGTCGAGGCGGTGCCAGTGCGTGGTCGGGTGGAACGTCTCGGAGGCCGGGAGCATCTCTCTCCGTAGCATAGGAGAAACGCGGCAAAAACAACAGTCCGCGGAGGAGGTCGTGCCCGCTCCCAGGACTCTCGCAAGCGGGTCCTCGGTATCTCATCCTTGCTAACCGGGACCGGGGCTGCGGAGCCGGGCTGCCACGCGTCCTGGCTCGGCGACGGTCCGGCGTCGCCACCTCGCGAGAAACGCGGAGCTACACCACGAAGACCCAGGAGATTGCCCTGACGATCATCGCAATAGCCGGCGGAGTGGTTGTGCTCGCAACCGTCGGCCTCTTCGTTGCGGCCCGCCTCGTTCAGCGCCCGGCCAACGTCGGGAATCCGGCCGAGCCATTCGCACCGTGTCCGGCGAAGCCCAACTGTGTCTCGTCGCTCAGCGAGCACCCGCCCCATGCCATGCCGCCGATTCGCTATCGGGGCAGCCTCCCGGATGCTCGAGCCAGGCTGATCGATATCGTCCGCACCATGGACGGCGCCACCATCGTCATCGAGACCGATAGCTACCTCTATGCCGAATTCCGCTCAGCTCGCTTTCGGTTTGTCGACGACGTGGAATTTCGCTTCCGCGATGAGGCGAAGGTGATTCACTTTCGCTCTGGCTCTCGCCTCGGTTATTCGGACCACGGCGTCAATCGCAGGCGGATGGCGCTGATCAGCGAGCTGTTCCAAGCCGGTCAACTCCAATAGGTCGTCTCCGGCGCGCTCTACCAGTTCATCGGCACGACCAGGCATGCCGCGCGAAGCGCCATCAGGAGCTTGGTGCGCGAGTTGGCTACGTCCCTGCTGGGGGAGCCCGAGGCAGGCAGCGCGCTTCAGAGAGGATTCACGGTCGCTTCAGTGGGATCATCCTTCGATTGAGATGACCCTGGACCTGAGGTGTTGATGATCGAATTGGAAAGACACGACGAGGTCACTCCGATCTGCCCACACTGCTCGGCAGGACTCCGCCAAATCTGGTATCGAGAGGTTCGAGGGCAATTCGGCCGGCGCTACGTCTACTTCTGTGGCGAGTGCTCGAAGGTGCTCGGAGTCAGCCATCGAAAGGGCTTCTGGATGGGATGAGGCGCGCATGGATCATCATCGTCATCGGTTCCTCGCTCTTGGCCGGTACGAGTAAGGTGGCCTCCGGACAGAGGGGGGCCGGTGAGGCCGTTCAACTTCCCCGACCCAGACTGGATGGGGATGTCTCCGTTGAGGCGGCGCTCCGGCACCGCCGTTCGGTCCGGGACTTCGCCGGGGGGAGCCTGACTCTCGCACAGGCCGCGCAGCTGCTATGGGCGGCACAGGGTATTACGCACGGCGATGCGTTTCGAACGGCGCCATCTGCCGGGGCCCTTTACCCTCTGCAGCTGTATGTGTGCGTCAGTCGGGTGGATGGTCTCGACCCAGGGACCTACCGCTACCGGCCAGGCAGGCATGATCTGGTTCGCATCGCTGCAGGAAATGTCCAGCAGGCGCTGGCACGATCAGCGCTACGCCAGGGCTGGCTAGCCGATGGAGCAATGGTGATCGTCATCACCGGGGTCTACGAGCGGACCACCGGAAAGTACGGGCAGCGAGGTATTCGCTACGTGCATATGGAGGTGGGACACGCGGCGCAGAACGTGTACCTGCAGGCGGAAGCACTTGGCTTGGGCTCGACGTTTGTGGGGGCCTTCGACGACGAACGCGTAGCCGACGTCGTGGGCCTATCGGCTCGGGAGCAGCCGCTGGGGCTGATGCCGGTGGGTCGCGTGAGGCAGTAGCGGGCGAGCCTGTTCGGCGATTGCCCGTGGACCGAGAGCGCCAACCAATGCCATGCTGATGTTGGTTGGGGCGGGTGAGTCCGGATTCGGGGCTGCTTCGAACGAGAGAGTCCCGGGAGGGACAGGGGATTCTCCCGGTCCCTCCTCCTCAGGCGCGCCGAAGCGCCTCCGCGTGGTCCCGTGCGAACTGGGCGAAGGTCCGCCGACCCATGACTCTGACTTGGGCTGTCTCCGGAGCCAGGAGCTTCACGAGCTCACTGCTGATGGTACCCGTTCCGCCGCTGATGAGAATCACTGCGATTGCTCTCCTCGCTGGCTTTGAGGAGAAAAAAGTAGCTGATCGGGGCAAAGCGGCAGCCGTGCACGCGCTTCGCAGCCCTTCACCGAGCCCTCATCTTCCGCCCCGGTCCTTCGTTGCCCAGCACGCACCGCCGCCCGTCCCGATGTACTGATTGAGGACAACGTGCACGGGCTGGTTGGAGACTGGTGTTGCGCGAAACGGACATTCCGCCGACTGCGGTGCTGAGCGATTGAAGCACGAGCACGGCATCCGCAGCGTCCCGGACTTCATGGCAACGTTGGGGATTGATCCGCGGGGCGTGGAGGATCACCGGGGGAGACCGAGCGGGATGCTGTTGTCATCTGGGAGGATAAGGGCCGACCGAACGTCGTCAGGTGCACGTAGCGGCGCCGGGCCGAATGCCGCATCCGACAGAGACCCCCGCTCAGAGGGCTCCTGGCGGGGCGGTGGGCGACGGGTTATGCGGGCGGGTGGCAATGGCCCGGAATATGATGCCGAACCGATCCGAGGGGTTGCGGACCCCGCTACTATCATCAGGAGACCAGCCTCGCGGTCTCGACCCAACTGACCGATTGACGGAGGATGAGGGGGATCCATGTGCACCGGCGCTAGGCGCCGGTGCGCGCTCGGCTGCAACGGCTCATCGTTTCGGGGAATTGGATGACCGTACACCGCTTAGCCCATCCCAGCCTGACCCTGCTCTCGGGGTTCGTGAGGCCGTGCGTGGACCGGGTGCGTGGTGGGGCACGTTGGATCGTCGGGAAGTTGGGCGTAGCGCTCTCCTTCATCGCGCCGCTCATCTGGCTCACGACGTGGTTCATGCTGTTCCGGACTGCCTTTCGAACGGGCACTTGGTTCTGACGTAGCACCCGAGCTGCTGAAGGAGCAGAGCCCCGAGGCCGCGCCCCGGGGTCCGTGATCCCGCCCTCGGCGCCGAGGGCGTTAGTCCTCCACCGGGACGATACGGATCTCCTTGAGCTCGACCCCGCGCAGCACATGGATCTCGGCGGCAATGCCAATCCGATCCTCGATGAGGAGCCGGTGCAGGTCGTCCACTCCGGAGACCGGCGCATCGTCGAAGCGCACGATCACATCACCGGGAAGAACGTCTGCCCGATCTGCGGGGCTTGCTTCCTGAACCGACAGCACGAGGACGCCAGTATCTTGCTCTAAGCGGTGCGCCCGTGCTACCTGGCGGGCCAGGGGAACGCTCTGAGCGGTGATTCCAAGCTGCCCTCGTCGAATCCTCCCGCGGCGCATCAGTTGCAGCGCCACCGTCTTGGCGGTGTTGATCCCTACTGCGAAACAGATCCCTTGGGCCGGGAGGATCACGGCGGTGTTCACGCCTACGACCTCTCCTCGGCTGTTTATCAAGGGGCCACCCGAGTTCCCGGGGTTGAGGGCGGCGTCTGTCTGAATGACGTCCTCGATGAGCCGACCGGTTATGGAACGCAGGGATCGGCCGAGGGCGCTCACGACTCCCGCCGTCACGGTGCTCTGAAAGCCGTAGGGGTTTCCAATGGCAATCACGAGCTGACCGACCTTGAGGGCTTGCGAGTCGCCGGGCTGGGCCACATCCAGGTGAGCGGCGTCGATTCTCAGCACGGCGATGTCGGTGGCGGGGTCCTCACCGATAAGCTCCGCGTCCACCCGGTGCCCGTCTTGGAGCGTTACCCCGATGCGTGAGGCACGATGCACCACGTGACTATTGGTGAGGACGAAGCCATCTGGGGTAATGACGAATCCCGACCCCGAGCCACGGGGGAGCTCACCGCGCCGTTGAGGTGAGCGCCTGTAGTTCTCGACACTGACAACGCTCCGGCCGACCTTGTCCACCGCTCCTGTCACAGCGCGTGAATAGGCATCCCAGAGATGTTGATCGCCGGCAGACGGTTCCGGAGCCGGATCGGATCGGGCCGTCCCGTCATCGGAAAGCCAATGAGGCTGTGGGCCAAGTGAGTGCATATCCATCATCTCGCGTGGGGGTGTGGGCTCGGTTGCGGGGGAAAGCTACCCCGAAGCGGTGGGCCGATGCCTACGGGCGCAGCTTCTCAGGGTCCCCGTTCGTGCGTTCCTGCCAGTGGGGAATGTGAATAACGGTCAGAGATCGGCGTCGGCGCCGGGGTCGTGTTCCTGGAGAGCTTGGAGGAACTGCGCGGACTTACGTCGGCGGCGCTCGGTCTCGTCTGGATCCACCGTTGCGGCGGCCCAGTTGGGCTCGCCCGAGTCGTCGATCGGGACGCGAAGCACCATCGTTTCCGCGATCCCTCCCTTGAAGCGAGTGAGGGGTACGGACTGCGCCCGACCCTCGTCGTCCACGACGATGGCCTTGTCCGAAGTGACTCGGTCGACGGCGTAGAAGCGTTCACCCATGTCGCAGCTCCGCGGGCTGGAGTCCGCCCCACAACCGCGAGAAGCGGCTCGCCCCTAACGTTGGCGCGACGACGCCCAAATGGCAATCCTCGCGACGCGGCTCAATCGCTCGGCGATCCTTCCAACAGCCCCTCGAGCGGAAGGCGCTCTGCTCCGTTCTCCGTGCAAATAGCATAGTCGCGCTCTCGTGCCCCATACATGGCGACGCCAGCGAACTCACTCCGCTTGTTCAGCACGAAGAAGCGGACGTCGAAGTTCGGGAGTCCCCGGCTGTTCAGCAGCCGCTGCTCTACCGTATTGGACCGGATGCGACGCAAGGCTGCGAGTCCCGCGTCTTTGGGGTGCATGCCGCCCCGCATGAGCTCGATGATCAGATGCGAGCTCAGATTGAAGAGGTTGGCTTCTCCGCGGCCCGTCGAGCCCGCGGCCCCGACGTCGCCGTCGACGTACAGGCCCGCGCCCAGGATCGGGGAATCACCAACCCGTCCCGGGATCTTGAAGGCCAACCCGCTGGTCGTGGTCACGCCGCAGATGTCTCCGTTCGGTCCGATGCCATTGCAATTGATGGTACCCCACAACGCGTGCTCCTCGATCAGCCCGTCCCGGACCATGGTCAAACCGATCTCGTAGGTGCGCTCGGAGCGCTTTGACGGATCGAGGTAGTGGTCGGGGTCCATCCGCCGCTTCCACTCCAGCCATAGGCGGCGCGACTTCTCGGTAATGAGATCGCCCTCAACGGCGAACCCGAGGCTGCGGGCGAATTGCTGTGCGCCTTCGCCCGCGAGGAGATGATGGTCGGTGTGCTCCATCACCGCTTTCGCAACGAGAGACGGCGTCCGGATCCCTTCGAGCGCCGCAACACCTCCGGCCCATCGCCGCGAACCGTGCATGCAGCAGGCATCGAGTTGCACCACACCGTCGGCGTTGGGCAGGCCGCCGTAGCCGATTCCGGTTTCTTCGGGGTCGAGCTCGGGGATGTTGACGCCGGCGATGAGTGCATCCAACACGTCTGATCCGCTGACGATCGACTGAAAGGCATGCTCCACCGCGTTCATGGGGCCGCCGTTGGTGTACAGCAGCCCGCTGAGATCAGAGAGGACGATGGGTTTCACCGTCTTGGGGACGTGAACCGTCTGGCCGCCCTGGAAGGCGGACGGCGTCTTCGTGGCTGCCATTCCGGCGGCGGCGCCGGCGATCACGAACTCACGACGAGTCATCGGGCTGTCCATGACGTCTCCTCGCTGTCGGGTCGTCTTTGGTCATTAAGTCAGCGATCGTCACTCGACCTTCGACATTCCATCCCAGCTACCCTCACCGTCTCGCTCGGCGGTTGGGCTCCCGAATAGGATAATCCGAATGAGCGCTTCGTCGAGATGGCTTCAGAGCGTGTTGCGGGTGGCCACCAGCTGGGGAATTCCGGCGCGCACGACCCAACGGCTGTTGGATGGACGCCACGGGCAGATCTGGCTACGTGCTCCCGGGCGCCGAGCTCCCATCCAGGCGCTTGGCTTCGGCGTAGGGGAACACATCCAGAACCTCACCCGCGGCGTGCCGGGCTTGGAGCTCGCGCCAGAACGCGGGTTGCAGGAGGCACGCATGAAACCTCAGGAAGAGCTCGCGGGAGGGTCCTGAGAGCTCGAGGAATCGTTCGAACTCCTCCGGGAAGATGTCGTTACCTCCCACGTGAAACCACGGCTCGGCCGCCATTTCGTCTTCCGGGTACTGCGCTTCCGGAAAGTCGCGGAAGGTGCAGTCGCTGAGGAGACACAGCTCGTCGTAATCGTAAAAGATCACCCGTCCGTGTCGCGTCACGCCGAAGTTCTTGAGGAGCAAATCGCCAGGGAACACGTTTGTGGTGGCAAGATCCCGGATGGCCTGGCCGTAGTCGAGGACCGCGCGGCGCGCACTCACCGGATCCGCATCTTTGAGGTACAGGTTGAGCGGTCGCACCCGGCGCTCGGTGTAGAGATGGCTGATGACGACTTGGTCACCTTCGACCCGAACGTTTTGGGAGGCATCGTTCAGGAGCTCATCCAGGAGCGCATTCGAAAACCGGTGTCTCGAGAAGGCTAAGTGTTCGAACTCCTGGGCGTCGACGAGGCGACCGGCACGATCGTGCTGGAACACCAGCTGATACCGATGTCGCACCTGTTCACGCGTCGTGAGCTTCGGATATGCAAAGCGATCCCGAATCACCTTGAATACCACGTCGTAGGAGGGCATGGTGAATACCATCATCACCAAGCCTCTTGTCCCCGGTGCAGCAACGAACTTGTCGTCGGTCACCGCCAGGTGTCGTCTCAGGCTGCGGTAGAACTCGGTCTTGCTGTGCTTGTTGTGTCCGAGGGCCGCGTACAGCTCGGCCACCGGCTTCCGCGGCATCAACGATTGGAGAAACTGGATGACTTCGGCCGGGGAGCGCGCGTCAACGTGGAAGTACGATCGCGTGAAGCTGAACACGACGCTCACGTCCTCTTCACTGAGGAGTGCCGCATCCACCACTATTCCTCCGTTGGAATGACCGAGCGCGAGCACCAGTGGCATGATCCGGTTTCCACCCCGCACGCGTCCAACGAGGTACGCAGCCTTCCGGCGGTAGAACACCGGCTCGAGGATGTCGATCGCCTCGAACGGCACCGGCGCCACGCCTTCAGCCCAGCGCGATTCGATGCGCTGAGCCAGGCGAGCGACGTCGCGGTCTGTGTTTTCGTAGTCCACCGCGAAGCCGTAGTCGCCGAGCACGGTCACGATAGCCTCCTCGGTGGTACCGTGCTTCGCGTACGTCTGGTAGGGTCGGTCGCCGATTCCTGCCGTCACTCGTTCGAACTCGAAGTCCACATATTCGACGGCTGGATTGACGCCTACGGTGGTGAAGATGCGCCGCGTCACGGAGTTGAAGAAGGTCTCCGCGAGTTCCATTCTTGGATCCCCGGCGATCAGCCCGGAGTATGCATCTCGCATCCGCGTCCAGATGAGGGCATCCAGCACCTGGGATCCCAAGGCCTCCCGAATCTCGGAGACGAGGGGGTCCAACACGTGCGAATAGAGGGCGAGGCGTTCCCGCGCATCCTGCTGCATCCCTTGCCAATCGGCCTCTTCGAATCGCCGCTTCGCGCGGCTGGTGATCTCCTGAAAGGCCAGGGTGTATCGTTCGAATCCGCGTTTTATGACACGCGCGACTCGACGGGCGACCGGCCCGGCGGCCGGCGCCGGATCGTTCGGGCTCGATGGAAGCGGTGAGGCCACAGCGACTGCCCCTCGCGACAGTTGGCGATGAGGCCAGGGAGCAAGGGGCGTGCCCTGGCGCGGAAAGGGGTGGCCTCGGTAAAGTGGCCGATCCGTGCAGGGGAGGTCCCGTGAAGAGAATGGTGAGGATCGCTGTCAGCGTGGCGATCGGTGTGGCCTGCTGGACCGGGGGGTCCAGGGATGCCGCCGAGGCCGCAATCGCGGATGCAGAGGATACAATCACGGACGTCCATGCCCGCGCCATTCGATACGCGCCGGAGGAATTCAAGGCCGTGATGGACGAGTACAGTGCGGCTCGAGAGGCGCTCGAAGGTGAGGACTTCCGCGGCGCCGTGCGGAGCGCTCACCGGGCCATCGAGCTGGCAAAGGAGGTGAGCCGAACCGCGACCGTTCAGCGGAATGCCCTCGAGGCAGATTGGCCGACGCTGCGAGATAGCGTGACCAGTCTCCTGAGCGCGATCGGCGAGCGCGTGGCTGAGCTCTCAGGTGCCGAGGCGCTACCCGCCGGTATCACCAGCGAGCAATTGGCCTCCGCGAGAGCCTCGATGGGGGAGATCCGGCGCGGCCTCGAGCAGGCTTCTGAGGCCTTTGACGGTGGGGATCTGCATGACGCCGTTCACGCGGCCACCGTCCTCAAGTCACGAACCGACGAGGTGATGGAGAGTCTGGGGATGAAGCCGCGAGCGAACGCGTTGGAATGATTAGGCTTCCGGTTTGACGGCGCGCCCCGCGTATCGATAAGCTGGGGCGCCATCGCCGGGGGGTTACTGTCTAGAGCGCGTGAGCGACTCGCGGGTGGCCCGCCACGTGCTCGCCGATCAGAACCTTGCTGATCTCTTCCCGCTGGATCTGATTGGTGCCCTCATAGATTTGCGTGATCTTCGCGTCCCGCATGTACTTCTCGATTGGATAGTCTCGCATGTAGCCGTAGCCACCAAAGACCTGAACTGCGTCGGTGGTCACCTGCATCGCCACATCGGCGGGAAAG
>JBDHDH010000064.1:0-20380 GCA_039591615.1 Gemmatimonadota bacterium
CCGTCCTCGTCGCCCGGGAGAATCTCCGCGTCCAACAGGAGCGGTATCGTGTCGGGTCGACCACCATCATTGACCTGATCGCGGCACAGGTCGGCTTGACGGAGGCCGAAGCCGGGCTCGCCGAGGCACGCAATGGCGTCCGGTTGGCGCTCGTGGGGCTCGAGGCCGTTCTCGGACGGCGACTCTTCATGTAAAGGAATCTCGGGTAAAGGAATCTCTGGTGAGACAGCACGTTGTGATACTGGCTGTGGCGCTGGCACTCTCCGGCTGCAGCAACGCCGAATCGGAGAACGCGACTGGCGGTCCAGGTGGTGGCTTTCCTCCGATGCCGGTAGAAGTGGCGGTGGCGCGGGTGGAAACCGTTGTCGACGCCATCTTTGCGACGGGTGAGATCGAAGCTGTCCAGTCTATCGAGCTGCGCCCTGAGGTCGAGGGAAGGCTCGTCGGGATCCTCGCGCGCGAGGGTACCGAAGTGCAGCAAGGTACTCCGCTATTCAAGGTCGACGACGCCGAACTGCGGGCCCAGGTTGCTCGCCTCGAAGCCGATCGAGACCTCGCTGAGCAGGCGCTCGCGCGCACGCGCGATCTCCTGGAGCGTAATGCATCGTCGGAGGCGGATCTCGAGCAGGCGGAAGCCAACGCACGCAGCACGCGGGCACAGCTCGAGTTGCAGCAGGTGCGGCTGGAACGCACCATCGTGCGGGCTCCCTTCGCGGGTGCGGTAGGGGAGCGTTTCGTGAGCCTGGGTGACTACGTCACCACATCCTTCCGCCTCACGACCCTGCAGACCGTCGATCCACAGCGGGCGTCTTTCCGGGTCCCCGAGCGATACGCGGACCGTCTTCGTGTGGGGCAGCGGGTGACCTTCAGGGTGGCCGCTGCGGAAGACAGGGAATTCCAGGGAGTGGTGGACTTCGTCGATCCAGTCGTGCAACTGCCTGGTCGGACCATCACCGTGAAGGCCCGCGTCCCGAACCGCCGCCGAGAGCTCAAGCCGGGCATGTTCATCGAAGTGCGGCTCGCCACCGACGTGCGCCCCGACGCCATCGTGATCCCAGAGGATGCGATCCTTCCTCTGCAAGGCGCAGACTTCGTATGGGTAGTCCAAGCGAGTCAAGCGAGCCGCCGTCAGGTGCAGCTCGGTGTGCGCACTCCGGGGTTCGTCGAGATTCTGAGCGGAGTGGTTGCAGGCGAGCAGGTGGTCGTAGGGGGGCAAGAGCGACTTCAGGAGGGAGCCCCGGTGGCGCCAACGGTAGTGGAGCGGGGCCTCGATTAACAACAACAAGAGTGCCGGGCGCAGTATGCCGCGCCCTTCGTACTGTTTCGCTAGTCGGGAAGCTCCACGCGCAGGTCGTGGCTCTTTCCGTCCCAACCCGAGCCCGGATAGCTGTACGTCACTTTCACGGCGTAGGTCCCGCCACCCAGGTGGTGCAGCCGCGCGCGGTACTCGAATGACGCAACCACCTGTGGACAAATGCGCGGAAGGGGGCTCGCCGTGATGTGAAGAACCAGCGTGTGTCCGTCCTCCGCCAATCTTGCGGTGAGTTCGTAACATGGGGTTGGGGTCGTGATGACACCCGTGAGCGTGGCTTCCCCCCTCCTCGTCCCCGCCACTGCGACGGAATCGGCCGCAGCCGTCTGCAGGCCCCCGAGCACCTCGAATTCGAGCTCTGCTGCTTGATCGGGCTGGTCTCCCGCGCTCATTCCTCCACATGTCGCGCTACTCAACAACAACGTCAGCGCGAAGATTCGCATGGTCTCAGTCCGGTTGAGTCGCTGCATCACGCCAGCCTTCGGACGCGTGACCTGTATCACCAAGGCCGCGCCCGCGATCCTGTATCGTCGGCTAATACTTCCATAACATTCTTCGAACAGTATCGTCCGGCAACCGGTCCTCCGCCGAAAGGAGCGGGATCATGCGTTTCGCCGTCGCCACCTCGCTAGCCCTGTCAGCCATCTTTTGCACTCGGGTGTCTCATGCGCAGGACGTGACGCCGCAGCAGGTACGAACGCTGCTCGAACAAAACGTACCCGACCGTCCGACCTTCGTTCCGGGCCAAATCATCGTGAAGATGGTGGGGAACGTGACCATGTCGGGAGCGACGCTCTCGAGTTACGGGCTCGAAGCAGCCGAATACCGGATGGGCGGGGGTGAATATATCTACCGGATCCCGCCAACCGTCGTGGCAGCGTACGGAGCCCAGGCCCAACGAGACAGCACGTGGGCCGTCGCGAGACGCCTGAACGCTCGAGCCGATGTAGAGTACGCACACCCGAACTTCATCCTGTACATCACGGATCGTCCTTCGTTCATGGCGGCCCCCGACTTGACGCCCAACGACACACGATTCGATCGACAGTGGCACTATCAGATCAACGGTTCCGGTGCCGGGGAATCGCCGGGAGGGATCGGGCTGCCACGGGCGTGGGATAGTGGCACGGGGGATGCCGGCGTGGTCGTCGCGATTCTCGACACCGGCATTCTGCCGGGACATTCCGACATCACAGGCTCGCCGAACCTGCTGGCCGGCTTCGACATGATCACTGATCCCGGTACCGCGAACGATGGAGATGGCCGGGACAACGACCCCACGGATCCTGGTGACGCCGCGGGGCCGAACGAGTGTTTTCCCGGTAGCCCCCCCTTGCCGGACAGCTGGCACGGCACCCACGTGGCCGGAACCGTTGGCGTAGGGGTGACGAACAACAATCTGGGTGTCGCAGGGGTCAACTGGAACGTGGGTGTGCTACCGGTGCGTGTGCTGGGGAAGTGTGGTGCCACTACCGCCGACATCAACGACGCGATTCGATGGGCTGCGGGACTCCCCGTTCCTGGCGTGCCTGCGAACCCCACTCCAGCCCGGGTGATCAACATGAGTCTCGGCACCCCACCAGGAGTCCCGTGCTCGGCATCGCCATCAACCCAGGCGGCCATCAACGATGCGGTGGCCGCCGGAGCCGCGGTGGTGGTGGCCGCCGGGAACGACGCGGTGGACGCCTCGCAAGTCTTACCGGCAAGCTGTGACAACGTGATCACCGTTGCGGCGAGCGATGCCCGTGGGCGCCTCGTGAGGCGCTACTCGAACTTCGGCACCACGGTCGAGATCATGGCCCCTGGCGGCGACGTGCAACGCGACGACAGTGGCGATGGCGATCCGGACGGTGTGCTCTCCATGATCCAGGGCGGCTACGCCTACTACAACGGGACCTCGATGGCCGCGCCGCACGTGGCAGGGGTGGTGGCCCTGTGGCTGGCCACCGATCCCATGCTCACCCCCGCGCAGCTTCTGGCGGAACTCCAGGCGAACGCCCTCCCGCGCAACGCCACCCAGTGTCCCGAGCTCTGCGGGGCAGGCCTCCTGAACGCGGACCGCGCAACCACACCGCCTCTTCGCATCACTGTGGTGCTGGATCCCGATCGGACCCTCGGTGTGGGCGAAACGACGACGGTGCGGGCGTCCGTCTCGCGGGGTGGAACGCCGGAAGTGGGTGCGACGGTGGGCTTCTCTACGGATGACCCGGCGCTGGCCACCGTTGCCCCTGCAACGGCCATCACTGACAACGCCGGCGTTGCCAGCGCCACGGTGACGGCGGTGGCGGTGGGGGAAACCACCGTCTTTGCTTCCGTCAACGGAGTCACAGCATCGACACCGGTGCGCGTCCCGACGTTCTCGATGCTGATATTGGCCCTGTTGGCGCTGGCCGTGCTGGTCACCGGTTTGATCGGACGCGAGCGGCGCCCCACGGCAGCATGAGCGCCCGCTCTCGACGGCATTCGGATGGCGGGGCAAGGCTCCGCTTTGCGCTTGCTCTGCTGATCTTCGTTCCCGTTATGGCTCTCGTCTTTCGGGACGGGGTCATGGGGAACCTCTTGATGGCCCTTCGCGCCGCGACGGCCGAAGGGACCGTACACCTCCTCAGTGGGATCGGCATCGACGCCGCACGGCAGGCCACCGCCGTGTTTCACCCCACTGGCTTTGGAATCGAGATCTCCCGAGGATGCACCGGCTTCGTTGGCTGCGCGCTGTTGGTGGTCGCGGTTTCCACCTACCCAGCGGATCCGCGCGCTCGATGGATTGGCCTGTTGTTCTGTCCGGTGGCCTTCCTGGTGGTGAACTTCCTCCGTCTCACTCACCTGTTCTACGTGGGTGTCTATCATCCCAGTCTCTTTCACGTCGCCCATGCCGTCGTCTGGCAAGGGGTCATGGTCATTACGGTGATCGCGTTGTGGATGGGGTGGAGGGTGTTCGCGCGTCGGTGACGCAATCGCGGAGTGGGGTATTCTTACGGCGGTGGCTAGCCGAGAATGTCGAGGCCCAAGATCGGGTTCGGCGGCCGAGTTGTTCCCCGGCCGCCGAAGATGGATCCCGATTACGTACCTGGGAGAATCACGGTGTCGATGACGTGAATCACGCCGTTGGACGCTCGGATGTCGGCTTTCACGACCGTGGCATTGTCCACCATGACCGAGCCGTCTTTGACCGTGATGCGAACGTTCTGCCCGTTCACCGTCTTCGCCTTGTCCAGCTTCACCACCTGCTCCGACATGACGCTTCCAGCCACGACGTGGTACGTGAGGATCGCCGTGAGCTTCTTCTTGTCCTTGAGGAGCGCTTCGAGGGTGCCCGCGGGGAGCTTCCCGAACGCCTCATCGGTGGGCGCGAACACGGTGAACGGCCCTTCCCCCTTCAGTGTCTCCACGAGGTCCGCAGCTTGAAGGGCCTGGGCCAGCGTATTGAACGAGCCGGCCTCGATGGCGACGTCTACGATGTCCTTCGTTTGCTTCTTGCCGTACTGGGCCTCGGCCGCGCCCGCTCCGGCGGTGATCGCAAAGGCGGCGACCGCAGCAAGTGTCGTGAGCTTCATTCTGTTTGTGACCTCCGATTTGGGGTTTACCTAGGAACGCTAGACAAGAAGGTAGGCATGAAGAACGGTTTTGTCAAGTGATTGTATAAGTTAGTACATGGACAATCGTTATGTATGCTCGCGGGAACCGACCCGCTCAATGGTGGCGAAGAGTTCTTCCAGCTCGAAGGGCTTGGGTATCACCGGCAGGCCCTGAGCGGCGAACCACGCGGCATCTTCACTGGATTGCGATTCCCCGCTCAGGACGATCACGCGGCTCCCGAGCTGAGGCTCATGCTCCAACATTTTGCCGTACAAGAGCTTACCTGACGTACCCGGAATGCGAAGGTCCAGAAGTACCACGTCCGGCTTCTGATCCTTGGCCATTCGGAGGGCGGCTGGACCGTCTTCGGCCACCGCAGGCGAATGACCCTGCCGCTCTAGGCTCCGCATCAGCACCCTCTGGACAGCGGGATCGTCATCAATCACGAGTACGCGCAGTCGCCTTGGCATACCAGCCTTGTACAATCGTTGTGTAAGGACATTCTGCGAAACGACACCTCTTCTGTCAAGAGAATGTATATATTATGACGTTGACATACCATTAACAGTGGCCTATCATTGTCGCATGCGTGAGAACGATCGACACAGGGGCAAGCACCCGATTCGGGTCGTTGCGCTGCGCACCGGGCTATCGCCTTCGGTCCTGCGAGCCTGGGAGCGCCGGTACGGCGTGGTCACCCCTACCCGCAGCGAAGGTGGGCAGCGGCTGTATTCCGACGCGGACATCGAGCGCCTCACGCTTCTGAACCGGGCCACGCAGGCAGGCCGTGCCATCAGCCACGTCGCGAAGCTGGATAGTGCCGAGCTCGGAGGGTTGATCGCGGAGGACGAAGCGGCTCTCCGAGGTGGCGTTGCGTCTGGACGGAACGAAAGAGCGGGCACTTCGCGGGCGCCTCAGTTGATTGACCATGCCGCCTTGGCGGAAGCGCTGGCTGCCGTGGAGGGGATGGATGGTGATCGTCTGGAGGTGATCCTCAAGCGGGCCATCCTGGATGAAGGGGCCGGGGGGGTTACCGAGCAGTTGTTAGTTCCCCTGCTTCGGCAGGTCGGTGATCGTTGGCAGGAAGGCACGCTGCGGCCGAGGCATGAGCATCTCGCCACCGGGGTGCTGCGCAAGGTGATTGGGTGGATGACTGACGCTGCAGAGCCCGCCCGCGATGCCGGTCGCATTGTGATTGGAACTCCCTCCGGTGAGCGTCACGAGATTGGGGCGATGCTCGCGGCCGCGGCTGCGGTCTCCCAGGGGTGGGAGGTCACCTTTCTGGGCTGTGACCTGCCGGTCGAGGACATCGTGGGGGCCGCACGGGAGGTAGGTGCTGACGTCGTGGGACTGAGCATCATTGACCCTGAGGGCGCCGCACGCTGGGGTCGCTTGGTTGCCCAGATTCGCCAGCAGCTTCCTGAGAATGTGACGGTCATCCTCGGTGGATCATCCGCCCGGATGTTGGGAGTCGTGCTCGACCGTCCCGGCATCGAGCGAGTGAGCAACCTCTCCGAGTTCCGGGCTCTCCTCCGCTCGCTCCGCGTCACCGCCGCGGCAACCTAGCCCTCACCCCCGCCACCGGAGGTTGAGTCGGTGCCCCTGCTCCGGCTCTCGGCCCGGAATGGAAGACTAAAAGCAGTCCGCCCTTCGTAGGTACCACTCCCGGCCATTTCGATCGCTGGCACCGCCGTCGATGCGGGCTCGCAGGCCCGCTTCCGCGTCCTGTCGATAGATGATCCGTTTTGGGAAGTCGTGTTCCGGCGCCTCGAACACCGCCTGGTCCACGGCCCACCTCGTGAGCACGAAGTCGTGTTCCGAGGGCCGGCCGTTGGGGTAGGGTGTGAGGCGGACTCCGCCACTATCAGCGCGAATGATGGCGAACTCGAACTGGACAGTGTGCCCGTCGCGAATGTAGCGCGTGGTTCCCAACATCACGTTTTGCGTCGGTGTCGTGTAGTGCTCCTCGATGGTCCCGCGACCCGAGCGGTCTCGGAACGTTCCCTCCCAGCACCCCACCATGAACCGGACGTCGTCTAGCGTGGCCCGTGATTGGCCTGCCTCGTAGGGGGATCCTGCTTGCCCGAGGAGCAACGTGAGTGGCAACATGAACCACTTTCGTGACATGGCGACCTCTCGGTGCATTCCTGTCATGGGGGTACGACCCACTGGCCGGCACGGACTGCAAGATGCAATAGATGCCGGGGGCGGCACCAGTCGTGTCTCATTCTCCCGCGCTCGGCCGGCGTTTCCGGCCGCTCACGAGGGCCTCAGGTGCGTGAGTGTGCCGCACGCCTCACCTTGTGTGAGGGCTCGCGGTTTCGCGCAGAGGTCACGAGATTATCAACAGGATGGATATCGAAGACCGGAACACCGAGGCGCTCCCTGACGGTGATGAGCCCGCCCTCGAGACCTTGGATCTCTCTACTCGCGAGATCCTCGCTGGAGCGGTAGCCCACGCCCCGCCCAAGGTGCGGCGTGCCTTGGCCTTCAGTCTTCTCTCCATGCTGTTCGTGGTGGCGGTCGTGGTCGTGGATGCCCTCACCGATACTGGCGGCCTCGAGCCGTACCGACTCGCGGCTATCCTCGTCGGCATGACCGGGCTCACGTTGCTGTCCATCGCCACGGTGCTCCACTACGCCGGCCAACGACGATCGGTGGCGTGTGGCCGGATGTCGTGGTTTCGGGTGGAGGCTCGCAGTCTTCACCAGATGCTGGTGGTCCTTCCGGTGCTGGCGATCGTCGCCGCGGCATTGATGGCGATAGCCATCGGCCTCTTCATTCCATCCGTGATTGCCAAACCCATTTTCCTGATCGTTCTGGCCCTCTTCGGTTGGTATATGGTGGTGGCCATTCAGACCGTCCGGGCGGCCACCCGGTTCCTGTACCGTCACGCCCGAGAGCAAGCCGAACTAGCCGCCAAGGCGCAGGCCGAAGCCGCCGAGGCGCAGCTGGCCGCTCTCCAGGCACAGATGAATCCCCACTTCCTGTTCAATGCGTTGAACACGGTGGCGTCCCTGGTACGAACCGACGACCGGGCTGCCGAGGCAACCGTCGAGAATCTGGCAGAAGTGCTCCGCCGCACCCTGGCTCGCTCCCGGAACGGGCGTGGGACGGTTCGGGAGGAGCTCGACTACCTGGAGGCGTACCTCGCTGTCGAGCAGGAGCGGTGGGGAGACCGACTCACGGTGGAGTGGGAGATCTCGTCCGACGTGCTCGATTTCGCGCTCCCGCCCATGACCCTTCAACCGCTCGTCGAGAACGCGCTGAAGCACGGCTTGGGTGGTCGCCTGGAGGGCGGAACGCTTCAGATCCTCGCGCGACGCCACGATGCGACCCTCACGCTCCGGGTGCGGGATGATGGAATAGGATTCCCGGATCACTACGAAGAAGGAACTGGCCTGGGCAATCTGCGCCAGCGACTCGCCACGCTGTACGGCGAGGGAGCGACACTGCGCGTGGACAGCGGCAGCGTCGGCGCCACGGTCGAGTTGACGATTCCCGGCGAGCAGCTGCTGATTGCCTGAAATGCGGATTCTCATCGTCGACGACGAACCCGCCGCTCGGCGCCGACTCGGGATCATGCTGGACGAGCTGGATGTGGAAGTCGTCGGGCAGGCCACCGACGGCGTCGATGCGCTCGAAAAGATCTCCGAGCGAAAGCCCGACGTGGTCCTGTTGGACCTCGCAATGCCAGAGGTCGACGGCTTCGATGTCGCTCGCCACCTCACGGATCCCAAGCCGTTGATCATCTTCCAGACTGCGTACGACGAGTATGCTCTCCACGCCTTCGAGCACGAGGCCGTAGACTACGTGGTCAAGCCGGTCACGCTGAAGAGACTCCGTCGCGCCCTCGATCGAGCCCGCGAACGAGTGGAGCTCCACTCACGTCCGAGCCTCTCACCGGAACTGCTGGAACGACTCCAGTCCGTGCTGGGCCACACTGCTCCCGGGCATAGACCACGGCTCCTGGTGCGGGAAGGGAAGGGGCATCGACTCCTGGCACTGAGCGAGATCGTTCGGTTCACTGCGAAGGAGGGGACGGTGCTGGCTCACAGCGCCGCCGGTCGGTTCTTTGCCGACTACCCGCTGGCCGAGCTGGAAGACCGAGGAGCCGGTTCCTTTCTCCGCCCCAATCGCTCGGAGCTGGTGAACGTCGAGCACATTCACAGGATCGAAAGCAACGGTGACGGATCAGCCACGCTGACGCTCTCCGATGGGACCTCGGTTCACGTCAGTCGCCGCCGCGCTGCCGATGTGAGACGGGCCCTCCAGGCGTAAACCGGCGCCATGTGTTTGCCACCGCTGAGCTGCGTGCTGGTCCCGTTCGGTGATGGGAATCGACCGCTCGCGGCCCCTGGGATTCGCATCTGCCATGGGGCCACTCCATACTGAGGGCGCTACCGTGCCGGAGCCGCGCAACTGTAGCGAGACGTACTTTCGAGGAGGACTCATGTACCGACGTCAAGACGCGGGAAAGCTGCTCTGGACCGGGCTCGCCGCCACTCTGGCTCTCGCGTGTGCTGCGCAGCCGACGTTCGACCGCGAGGTGGGTCTCGAGACCTTCGACGCGGCGTGGCGCATCGTCTACGAGAGCCACTTCGACACGACCTTCAATGGCGTCGACTGGGTCGCGCTGAAAGGTGAGCTGCGCCCAGCGGCCGCCGCCGCGGATACCCGGGCGGAGTTACGGAGCATCATTGGCGACATGCTCGGTCGTCTCGAGCAATCCCACTTCGCACTGATACCCCAGGAGGCGGCCGACACGCTCGATCCCACCCTCGACGATGGCGACCTGGATCAGGTTGGAGATCTCGGGTTGGATGTCCGACTCCTTGGCGAGGAAGTCGTGGTGACGGAAGTCGACGAGACTGGTCCGGCATGGGCGGCGGGCGTCCGAGCCGGATGGGTCGTGCGGAGCGTGGGTGAAGCGTCTGTTGACAGCCTGCTCAGCAGGCTTCGATCGCGAGAGAGTCGCATTCCCGTCCAGTTCCGCATTGCTCGTCTGGTCTCCCGTCGGTTCACCGGCCAGGCCGGCACACCCTACCGTATCGGGTTTCTGGACCGGGCCGATCGACCGGTGGCCTTGGAGCTCACCCGTCGCCAGGATCCGAGCGAACCCGTGAAGATCGGGAATCTCCCGACCTTCTTTGCACGGATGGCCCACCGGCGCATCGAGTCCACCGAGCACCGTGTCACGGTGGGGCATGTGTGGTTCAACGTCTGGATGGCTACCCTCGTGAAGCAGATCGATGCCGCGGTGGACGCGTATCGGGACCTCGATGGCATCGTCGTGGACCTGCGCGGTAATCCGGGTGGTCTCGGAGCGATGGTCATGGGCGTCGCCGGCCACTTCTTCGACGACCGCGTCCAGTTGGGCACCTTCCGAACGCGATCTGCCACCCTGCGCTACACTGCCAACCCTCGCCGGGTCTCCTCGACCGGCGAGCGCGTCCAGCCCTTCGCTGGCCCTGTGGCTGTGCTCGTCGACGGGATGACGGGAAGCGCATCAGAGCTTTTCGCTGGCGGGGTACAGTCGGTCGGCCGCGTTCGTGTCTTCGGGGAACGGTCCGCCGGAGCAGTGCTTCCAGCCCGTATGGATCGCCTTCCCAACGGTGATGTGCTGTACCATGCGTTCGCAGAGTTCGTCACAGCCGACGGCATCACCCTCGAGGGCCGTGGCGTCATTCCGGACGAGCCCATCTCGGTGACGAGGAACGACCTCATCGAAGGGCGCGATCCGGTGTTGGACGCCGCGCTGGCGTGGATCGCGGAGGAGCGCAAGTCTCCGGCCGCCGGGGGGTGAACGGATACGGCGATGCAAAACGAGATCTCGGAGGGAGAAAGATGCGAGCAATGACAATACTGACCGGACTGGTGAGCGTGATGGTGATGCTACCTGCCTCCGCCTTGGCGCAAGCCGGAACGGCGGCCGCGGCGGACCTTCCGGAAGCGAGCCTCCTGCGGGAGCGGCACATCGAGGGCGTCGGAGGTCGCGCGGCGCTGGAGCAATACCAGTCGAGTCACGCCCTTGGGACGTTCGAGATTCCCGGGCAGGGGATTCACGGCTCGCTCGAAGTCTTCGCCGCGGCCCCGAACAACCTGCTCGTCACGATCGATATTCCCGGTATCGGCACGGTTCGGACCGGATACGACGGGGAGGTCGGATGGACGATTCATCCGGCGACGGGCCCGATGGTGATGGAGGGCCGCCAGCTCGATCAGATCCGGCAGCAGGCGGACTTCATCGGGATCTTGCACCCCGAGCGTTACATCGCGTCCACCAAAACCGTGGAAGAAACCGAATTCGCCGGGCGGCCGACCTACAAAGTGAGGGTCGTCACGCTCTGGGACGAAGAGTACTTCGAGTTCTTCGACAAGGAGACGGGCCTGCTCGCTGGAAGTATTCGCCAGCAGGAGAGTCCCATGGGGGCGATCGAGGTGACGACGGTGACAAAGGACTACCGGGACTTCGGTGGCATCAACGCTCCATCCAAAGTGGTCCAACGCATGCTGGGTCAGGAGCAGCTGCTCATCGTCGACCAAGTGGAGTACGATCAGGTGGACGGGGCCCTGTTCGAGCTACCGAATGAGATCCGGACCCTCGTGTCCGAGCAGGGAGAGAGCCGGTAGCACGGAAGCCGCATGGTGGGTCGGCGCCCTCGCGCATGTGCACGAGCGAGTTAGTGGCGCCGGCTCGCTACGTGGCCCAAACCAGTACGCGTCTCGGTGAGCACCCGATGGCCAATGGGGGTTCGGCTTTTGGGTCACGCTGGCTCTCGTCAGCGCGAACTGGTTCTTGCTGACGGCCGTGCTTCCGGTCGTGCCGGTCTTCGGTCTTCGCACACCGCTGGAAGAAGCTCAGTTGGTCGAGCGGTTTGGCGAGGAGTATCGGGAATACCAGCGGATGACCGCGCGCTACCTGCCCCGGGTACGACGACTGGTCATGGGGTAGGGCGATCAACCCTATCCCATCCAGTTATCGTCGACGGGGAGTCCGTGACGAAGGACGGCTGCTCCGGCTGGGTGAACGGGGTGCCGACGGCCGCGATGGACGCGCCGACGGCCGCGATGGACGCGCCGACGGTCTCGACGGGCGCGCCGACGGTCTCGACGGGCGCGCAGATGGTCTCGATGGACGCGCCGACGGTCTCGACGGACGCGCCGATGGCCTCGAGGGGCGTGCCGACGGCTGCGCCGAACGCACCGACGGCCGTGACGAACGCACCGATTCCCGCGCGACCGATCGGCGCTCACTGCTGCGCTGGGAGGTGGCCGCCCGGTCCGTCCGTGCCCCCGAGCGTGGCGTCGCTCGAATCCCACGGCTTCGGGACGATTCGCTGGGTCGGACCGCCCGCGTGGATCCCCGCGAGGGCGCGTCGCCCTCTTGGCTGATCGACGGTCGGCGGCCCTGTGGCGCCTGGGTCTTCGCGCTCGGCGTCGTGCTCCGGCCGCTCCCATGAATCTGTACGGTGTAGTGTCGGCGGCTCCGTTCGTCTTGACCGCGCTGGACCGTCTCTGGCCCGCGGCGCGACTGCTGGTCGATAGTGCGTCTCGGCGCGGCATCCCGAGGTGACGAGACCTCGCCCCTCGGCGTCACCGGCGTCCGAATGCGCGTAGCGGTCGGATCTGATGGTGTGCGAGCGCGAGTGCGTGCTCCGGTGGTGACGGCCGACCGGCGGGTGGCGTCGGAAGGGGTCCGTCGCGTCGTCGCCGCGGTGGTGGACGACGTTCTCCGCGTTCGTGTGGGCGTCGTTGCCGGCGTCACTCGGCGGGTCGACGAGGTAGTCGTTGAACGGGCAGTTGGGCTGGGTCGCCGACGGACCCGCACCGACTCCACGAATCCACGGTCGGGCGACTTGAATGTGAATCCCCGGTTCCGGTACGTCCTCGGATAGCCGACGTAAACCGTGCGGTACGGGTGGTAATAGCCGCGATAGTACGGTCGGTAATACCCGTAGTAGAAGGGGTCGTAGTAAAAGGGATCGTAGTAGAACGGATCGTAGTAGTACGGGTCGTAGTACCCATGGCCAAGACCGATTCCGAAGCCAAATCCGACTCCGATCCCTATATGGAACCCTGGGCGGTAGCGGTAGCGGCCGTGCAGATAGAACGGACTGCAGTAGAAGACGTCACAGTAGAACGGATCGTAGTAGTGCCCGCCGTAAACCCGATGGCCGTGGCGACGTGTGTACGCAACGGTATCGTACACGTCATAGTACGTCAGATCGTAGTCGAAGCTCGCCCCACCGCCCATCTGTTCCACGAGAGCGGTGAGATCTCCTTCGGCATCCTCGCTGGTCTGCCACACCCCACCCAACGTGTAGTCCCAATGGCTCTGCCGCACGAACGCACCGAACTGAAATGGATCACGGGCATAGGCGGCGTAAACCGTGCCCAGGCCGCTGGCCTCGTGTACGGTGATCGCAGGTCGGTCGCCCCGGCCGCGTACCTCGTAATCGCGTCCTCCCCGAATGAAATGGTCGTCGATGGGATCCACGGGGAAGAGCATGCGAATCCGACCATCGGGATCGGCGTGCAGCACGACCAGATAGCCATCCTCCTCGGCACGTACCTGGACGCGGATTCGTTCGCCCCGTTCGACGGCGTCTCGCTCATCGAGCCAGACCTTGATAGGGGGATCTTGCACGGTGATCGCGGCCACATTGCTGGTCGCGGCCACGGCCGGGGCGGGAATCGCCAGCGCTAACAACACTGCTGTGATCATGAGCCCTCCCAGTGGCCTCGCCCTCGGGTGAAGGCGATTCTGCGGTTCGGTCGGGAGGCGAACCCTCGAGCTTGTTTTGGGGCCCGGTGCCGGGCTCGTTCCTCTCATATACTAATACTAATGAACACGTTCTTTGTTCGCCGCCGGGTTAGTGTAGCGAAATGCGTGCCGGTATCCAACTTGTTACATGGATACTGGTTACGCGTTTGGCTGAAGCCCCGTGGTGTCCCCTGTCGATGACGGATCGTCCTGAATTCGCCTCATCCGTCCTGTCCCGTTGCACGGGTCCGTCGCTTGCCAGAGCGGGCCGCGTTGCTTGCTGTGACGGCGAGTCGGTGCCGCGCAATCGTCGTCGCGGGGTAATCAGGGGAGACCGGATGCCGGTGTACGGGTCGGCCACGCTGGCCGCGCCGATCGCCGGCCCGCCATCGCCCGTGGCCCGCCGCTGCGGGCCTCGCTAATATGTCTCCGATGTCGACGGACATGAGCCTTCCGTCAGGAGAGGGACCGCGTCGGACCGCCGACGATCTCGGTGTGCCGGGCATCCGGCGACACATCTTTCTGTGCTGCGATCAGACCAAACCCCAATGCTGCGACAAGCAGCGGTCACTCGAGGCGTGGAGTTATCTCAAGCGCCGCTTGAAGGAGCTGGGGCTGTCCGAGCACGGCGGTGTCTATCGAACCAAAGCAAACTGCTTTCGGATCTGCGAAGGCGGGCCCATCTCGGTGGTCTATCCGGAGGGAGCTTGGTACCACCACTGCGACCCTCCGGTGCTCGAGCGGATCATTCAGGAGCACCTGATCGGGGGGAGGTTAGTCCGAGAGTTCCTGATCCTCCAGCGTCGACTCCCTGACTAGCCACCCTTCAAGAAGAGGGAGAGATCTCGCTCCCTCGGACGATGCGGCGACGACCCAACGCGTTGTTGATGGTATCCACGGCATCGGAGAGTGCCCGATCTCGCTCCGTTTCGAGACCGCTGAGGGCGTTCGTGTCGAATAGCGAAAGCTGCGTGGTGTCGGTGGGCTCGAGCTGGGAAACTGAGACTCCTAGCAGCCGCGCGGAGACACGCCGCTGCGACCGGAGCTTGACGAGGAGGGATCGTGCCGTCCGGACGAAGGGGCTGTCGGCGGCTACCGCTCCTGGCAGCGTGCGGCTCGCCTGACGTGTCCTGAAATCGGCATCCCGGATTTTCACCGTCACGGTGCGGGCCCGGAGTTGCTTCCCTCGCAAGTCCGCGGCGACCTGACTGGCCAGTCGGCTGAGCATGCTGTCCAGCGTCCCGTCGTCGTCGATATCGGTGGCGAACGTCGTCTCGTGTCCCATCGACCTGGACCGGAGATGGGGGTGTACCGGCGTCGTGTCCAGCCCGCGGATTCGCCGATAGAGCCAGCGCCCCGCTCCCTCTCCGAACCGAGCCACGAGAGTCCGTTCCTCCAAGGGCAGGGCGTCGCGCACGGTCCTGAGTCCGTGGGCCTGGAGGCGCTGCTGGAACTTGGGACCGATGCCAGGGATGGCGGCCAAGTCGTGTTCTGCCAAGAACGCGCCTTCGTCACCGGGATCGACGACGAACACCCCGCGTGTGTGACTCGGCCCGTGGGGTTTGGCCCGCCTCGATGCCAGCTTGGCCAGCAGTCGCGACGTTCCGCCGCCCACTGAGACGACTGTCTGCGTTTCCTGCAGAACGGTCGTTCGTATGCGGGTGGCGGTGTCGTCCAGTGGCTCGTCGCCGTAGAGTTGCTCGGTGCCACTGAGGTCGAGATAGAACTCGTCGATGCTGGCTGGCTCCACCGCTGGCGTAAATCGCTCGAGGACTCGCCGGATCTCGCGGCTCTTCTCCGCGCAGGCCCCACGCGGGACCGGCACCCGCACCGCAGCGGGACAGAGTCGCAGCGCCTGCGCCATCGGCATCCCGGATCGAACACCGAACACCCGCGTCTCGTATGATGCCGAGGTCACGACGCCGCGGTGCTCCGCGGAACCTCCAACGAGGAGATACCTAGCACGACCAGCCCCCTCTGGATCCACCAGACGGGCCACGGCCACGAAAAAGGCGTCGGCGTCGGCGTGGAGGATGCGGCGGGTTCTTACGGGTTCCATTCCTCTCCTCTCCAACACATCTCCCAGAACTGCCATTCGTACCGGCTGGAGAGGACGAATAGTCCCACGAGTTTGTTCCGCCTCTCGGAGCCGACGCCTTCCTCGAAGCGGTTGAGCTCCGCCTTGAGCCACTCCGCCGCTTCGGCAAACTCGTCGGAGGCGTATTGCTCGATCCAGTCGGCGTAGCGCCGGTCCCGAGGACCGGGGCCTTCGGCGAGGTGCTGTGCGATGTACACGTAGCCCCAGGCACACGGCAAGAGGGCGGCTAGCAGGTCGGCCATATCGCCATCCGCCGAGGTGCGCACGAGAAAGTCGGTGTAGGCCCGAGTGGTTGGCCACATGAGCGCACTCTCGAGATCCGCATCGGAGATCCCGAACCGCCGCGCGTAGGCTCGGTGGAGGGACATTTCGGTGTTGAGGGTGAGATCGAGGACCTTGGCGTACCAGCTCATCGACTCCAGACGGTCTGCCTTCGCCACGGCCCACGCGAAGATCCGGGCAAACTCCTTGAGGTATAGATAGTCCTGCAGCACCCACCGCTGGAACCGCTCGACCTCGAGGGTTCCGTCGCCCAGCCCCCGCACGAAGGGGTGGTCCAGCTGCGCATCCCAGATGGGCTTCGCGGCGGCGTAGAGATGGTCGCAGAGCGTCACGGGGCCCCTGCGTCCGACGCCTGCCGTCGGGATCCGGTAGCCGCCACCCCCCTACGCGGTCTTGCTCGAGATGCGCTCAATCCCGGTGAGTCGCTCGGATAGAAGTGCGCTTTGGTCATGCGGGCCGACGCCGGCAAGAAGGATCTATAAATAACAAAGCAACTTAGGCCTCCACCTCCCCGGCGGCAATCGAGGGACGGCACCCGGTTGACGAGCTGGCTGCCGCCGCCGAAGATTGGAGGGAGAGGAGACCGTGGGGGCGTGAAACTCGTCCGCTGTCCCTCTCGTAGGGCTCTCTGGATCCTGCACGTGAGGAAGAAGAGCGATGACGACGACGCGCAAAGTGATCATCCTCCTCGGAGCTCCCCTGGTGTTGGTGGCTGGGCTCGGGATTTACTGGGGTGTGGAAAAGGGATCGGCCTTGGTGCAACTGGTCGAGGGGTGGGCCCGGGAGTTGGAGCATAGTCCGCAACCGGTGGCGATGGAGGTGGGCAACCTGCCCGTAATCTCCCATATGCACGTCGACGGCGCGCGCATCGGGAGGTTGGACTCGGTGGTGGTGCTGCGAGATCAGCCGGGTGCGGTAGACAGCTTGCGTCTGGTCGTCTCCTTGGATCCTTCCGTCTACGTGGACCAGTATGCGGACTGCCAGTTCCTTCTCGATCCCACTGCTCTGGAGGGCAGCTGGCCGCTCGAGGGCATCAAGCATGTGGTGCACTGTGGCGGTGACACGTCCGGCTTCGCACGGTTCGGGACCGTCGTGTTCGACGGCGGTGGCTTGGAGCTCGCCCTCTATCTGGAGGAGAGCAATCTCCCCTGCGATCGCATGAGCAATCCGGATCTCGCAGCTTGCAACGACATCCGCTTCAAGATGCGGCGCCTCAAAGAGGAGATTCGCAGGGAGATCCGGAGCCAGACCAGAGACGGGAGAGTCCGGGTCGAGGTCACGCCGTAACAACTGTATCCTCCGAGGATTGCGATGACCGCGCCCCGCCACCTCGGCGGGGCGTTTCACTATGGCGGGCTCGTGTAGCGATCCCGATTCATGGCGTTAGCTTGTGGTCATGGACCAGCGCATTCTGACCACTACCTGCCCGATGGACTGCCCGGATGCATGCACGCTGGCGGTCACCGTGGGGAGTGGTCGGATCGAGCGTATTGCGGCTGCCTCGCGGCCACAGGACAGCAGCGGGTTCATTTGTACGAAGGTGTCCCGCTTCGACCGCCGGGTCTACCACCCTCTGCGAATCCGTCACCCCATGCGTCGAGTCGGGCCGAAGGGTGCAGCGGCCTTCGAGCGCGTGTCCTGGTCTGAGGCGATCCGGGAGATCACAGAACGGTTTCGGGATATCGCGGCGCGGTGGGGTGGGGAAGCCATCTTGCCGTTTCACTATGGCGGATCGAATGGACTGCTCACCGACGGACTGCTCGACGATCTCTTCTTCACTCGACTGGGTGCGTCGCGACTCGACCTGACCATCTGCGCGGCGCCGTCCACCGCAGTCGCCCGGGGGATGTACGGCAAGATGCCGGGCGTGGCCTTCGAGGACTACGCACGGTCCCGTTGCATCATCGTGTGGGGAGCGAATCCCAAGACTTCGAATATTCATCTGGTGCCGTATCTCCGGGAGGCGAAGCGTCGCGGGGCCTTCATCGCGGTCGTCGATCCGCGTAGGAATTTCAGTGGCAACGAAATCGACCTCCATCTCCCGGTCTATCCCGGCGCCGACCTTCCGGTGGCGTTGGCAATGATCGGTTACTGGCATCAGCAACGCCAACTCGACACAGCCTTTTTGGAGAAGCACTGCGTGGGGCTCGATCCCCTCCTCGCCGCTGCCGCCGAGTGGAGTCTCGAGCGCGCCGCCGACGCGGCCAGGGTTGCTGCGGTGGACATCGAGCTCCTGGCCACCCGTTTCCGGGAGGCAGAGCCTGCAGTCATCCGTTGCGGGTGGGGGCTGGAGCGCAATCGCAATGGGGGACAGGCCATCGCCGCCATTCTCGCCATGTCGGCGCTGCTGGGAAAGTTCGGGGTGCGTGGCGGCGGCTATACACTGAGCAATAGTGGGATCGTGCGGTTCGACGCGCGCGGGTTGCTCGCCGCGCCCGAGTGGAAAACGCGGAGCATCAATATGACCCAGCTGGGTGAGGTGCTCACCTCCGAGCTCCAGCCGCCCATCCAGGGACTCTTCGTCTACAACTGCAATCCTGCCGCCACCGTGCCCGACCAAAACACCGTGCTACGGGGATTGGCGCGGGAAGATCTGTTCACGGTGGTGTTCGATCAGGTGATGACCGACACGGCCATGTACGGCGACATCATCCTTCCTGCCACCACGTTCCTGGAGCAGCGGGACGTTCGGGCGGGGTACGGTGCCTATGTGGTCGGCGGTGTGCGCCCCGTGATCGAACCGGAAGGGGAGGCGAAGTCGAACATCGAGGTGTTCGCTGCTCTGGGACGGGCGATGGGCTGGCGGGACGATGCGTTCACCTGGGACCAGGGGAAGGTGCTGGAAAAGGTCACGATGGCGCTCGACGTAGGGGGAGGTTCGGGCCTCGCTGAGCTCGCGGCAGGTAACGCCGTTCCGCTTCGGTTCGATGGCACTAACACGCCCATCATGTTCGGGAACGTTTTTCCTGCCACCGCCGACGGCAAGGTCCATCTCACCCCGCGCCAACTCGGCAGCAGACCGTTTGCCTACGATTCTGTTTCTGCGGTCGAGTATCCCTTCGCGCTGGTGAGTCCCGCTACTTCGAAGACCGTCTCGAGCACGCTTGGCGAGTTCAACCTCGCAGAGCTCTTCGTAGACGTGCATCCGCGCGATGCTGAGCCGCTCGGCATCGAAGACGGGACGCGAGTCCGGGTGTTCAACGATCTCGGTGAGGTTCTCTGCTGGGCCCGTGTACGGGAAACCGTTCGGCCGGGCGTTGTGGCCATCCCAAAGGGGGCGTGGCGAATCGCGTCGGCAAACGGCCAAACCGCCACGGCCCTCTGTCCGGCGACGGTCGGCGACGTCGGTGGGGGAGCCTGTTTCAACGATGCCCGGGTCGGGCTCGAGCCGGCGTAAGCTGTCGGGCTGTCGCGCCCTGCAGGTGGGACGGTTCGTCCGCGAGCACATGCCCCGCGGCGGACTCCTTGCGGCCGGCGTAGCTGTCGCGTCCGCTCTGCTCGGGTCCACGGACGCCGTGGGCCAGACCGAGTCGCTACCCACTCCACGGACTCTGCCGGCGAACCAGCTCGGGATCGACGGGGGCTCGGTGGCGGCGTTTGGCCTCTCGTACGCTCGACGGATCGAGGTTGGATCCCTCATGATAGGTGGAACAATCGGCTACGCGTTCGAGGAGAACGCCAACACGTTCGATACCAACATCTGGGACGTGATCGGTGTTGACGGATTCCTTCGGGTCGTGCCGAACGACGCGTTTCACGGAGATGTGGGGATCTCCGTCCTGGCATTCTCTCCCCAAGACGACACCAATATTCGAGGAACGTTTCTCGGGCTGTACACCGCGGTGATGGTGGGGTACCGCTACGTGTTTGTCGGCAGCGAGTGCCGTCTCGGCGTGGCGGGTATCGAAGGAAACTCCGAGGGCGGCGTCATGGTGAGCCCACGGATCCGCGCCGTGATACCGTGGGGGCGGTGAGAGGCGATGGGCGACACGATTCGCAGTCGCCCACCCCCGCTGCACCGTCCTGCCCTGCCATCGCGCTACTGTTTCGCATCCAGGATCTCCCCGATTCGCACCAGCGCGCGTGCATCTGGTGGGGGCCGGCCACTGCACACCGGGATGGATCCGGGCTCTACGGTCCCGGCGCGTCGAGGGAAGCAGGGTTCGCCAAGGCGAGCCGCGGAGCCAACCGGTGGATGCCGACCTGCCACACGAGAAGCACGATCACCGGGACGTACTCAACCCACGGGACCCAGGCCGGCAGCTCCCAGACGCCTTCGGCGAGCCACCTCGGCAGGACGGAGTAGGTCAAGACGACGGTTCCGGTCCATGCTACGACCCACCAA
>JBDHDH010000065.1:0-20864 GCA_039591615.1 Gemmatimonadota bacterium
TATCCCGACGCCGGCTATCTCTGGGACGCCGCCGCGCTCATGGGTGTCACTTACAGGAGTTACGGCGAGTTCGTCCGTTACGGACCGAACCGCAGTTATCCGGTACAAACGCGCATGGCGAACTTGGAGGGACATATCGCGCCTGACTTTCCTCCCTATGACCTGCGCGTGACGGATGTCGAGCGGGCCGCGGAGTTCGTCCGCGAGCTGAACCAGCAAGTGGCGGGTGACACCGTGCCGCAGCTGAACATCATCCGCCTCCCCAACGACCACACCGCCGGGGCGCGGCCGGGGTATCCGACCCCATTGTCGATGGTGGCGGACAACGATCTCGCGTTGGGACGGATCGTGGAAGCAATCTCCAACAGTCCCATCTGGGGCGAGACGGCCATCTTCGTGGTCGAGGACGACAGCCAGAATGGTCCCGACCATGTCGATTCACACCGCACGATCGCACTGGTGGCGAGCCCCTATGCGCGAAGAGGCTTCGTGGACCACACCATGTACGACACCGTTTCCATGTTGAAGACGATCGAGCTGATTCTGGGCCTGGCCCCCCTCAGTCAGTACGACGCAGCCGCCATTCCGATGTTCCTGGCATTTCAGGACGACGCGGACTCCATGCCGTACGCGGCGCACTCGAATCGTTTTCCGCTCGACAGCCTCAACACGGCAGGCGCGTTCGGCGCTGAATTGTCCGTGCGCATGAATCTGGAAGAGCTGGACGCCGCGCCCGAGGAGCTCCTCAACGAGATCATCTGGAAATCGGTCAAGGGTGTCACCTCGGAGATGCCCCGGCCGCATACGCCGACGCTGAAGCCTTTCTGAAACCTCGGGGCGCTCTCCTCGTAAGAAGAACCACTCGCAGCCTACCGAGCCACCGATGAAGTTTCGACATGGACTGGCTTGTACAAGACCTCCGCTACGCCCTCCGCCGCCTCCACAAGACGCCCGGATTCACCGCCATCGCCGTCGCTATCCTGGCGCTCGGCATCAGCGCCAATACGGCGATCTTCTCCATCATCAACGCAGTGCTCTTCCGCCCTCAGCCCTACGACCGGCCCGATGAGCTGGTCAACATCTATGTGAGCGATTCCCGCGGCCGGGCTCACGCTACGACGTCCGCGTCCATTCATCTACGTAGCCTTTGCCCAGGACTACACCGAAATCGTCGGTGTCGTCTCACAGCGGAGACGCGAGTTGGGCATCCGGATTGCTCTGGGCGCGCGGACGGACCAAGTGGTGAAGTTGGCCGTGACCAAGGGAATGGCGTTAGTCGCTGTTGGGTTCGCTATGGGGATGATACTGGCATTAGTCGCGACTCGACCTCTCGGCAAGCTGCTATACGGAGTCGGAACCTCCGATCCCATCACGTTCGTCGGCGTTGGGCTGTTCCTCGCAGGAATCGCCTTTATCGCCAGCTATGTTCCAGCGCGCCGCGCGGCCAACGTAGATCCCATGGTGGCGTTGAAGCACGAATAGCCAGGCGGGGGGCGGGCTCTCTCGTTTCTTGGAGATGATCTGACAGCGAACCATATAGCACGAGTCATCGCTGTTGCAGCGGTCCCATGGAGCGTAGCGGCCACATCGCAACTAGACGCATTTCCGCGCCACATTACTAGCAGCGAACATGGACTTCGGGAACGTCGTCGACATGTGGGTCTACAAGAACGGAGGGCGCTGCCCGTGTGCCCGCTCGTGCGGAGGCCTGCTGTCGGACGCACACGCTCAATCGGTGCGTGTCTCCCTGCTGAGCCGGTAGAGCAGGACCGCCGCCCGCTTCGCCTGCAACGACAACGTGGGGAGATCGATGAACTCGTCCACTGTGTGGTCGTCGCCCCCGCCCGGACCCAACCCGTCGAGTGCCATCTCCACGAGGCCGGCAGTGAACGAAACGTCGGCGGCGCCGGCGGACCTCGGGTCGGCAGCGGTGACCGAACCGAAACCCAAATCCCGACTTACCCGGTCGTAGAGCGCCAACAGCTGACGGTTCCCGTCGGTGGGAGCCAGCGGGGGGTAGGAATCGATGAAGGTGATCTCGGCCTCGGTATGTGGCAGGTGATGGGCGACGATCCTGCGCATGCGCTCCTTCGCGTGGGCCAGCTGCTCTTGCGAGATCGCCCGCAGATCACCTGTCACGACCGCATGCTCGGCAACCACGTTGCTCTTTCCAAACGCGGTGCCGCGGGACTGTGCGGCATCGTAGTCGACGTCGGTGCCGGCGAGCATGACGCCGGGATTGAAGGTCAAGAGCCGCTCACCCGAAAGCTCTTCGTAGAACCGATATAGGATACGGGATGCCTCGTAAATCGCCCCAGCTCCAACAGCCTCACGAAAGATCTGCGACGAGTGCGCTGGCCGACCCGAGACACGAAGCTGCCATCCAGTGGAGCCCCGACGTGCCACGACCGCTGTTCGCGGATTGCTATCTCCGTTTTCGAACCCTATGGCGATGTCCGCCCACTCGGCGGCTTCGACCAAAGAAGCCCGCGCAGCGGCGAGGGGTCGCCCACTCCGTTCCTCATCACCGGTCATCACGACGGTGATGCTCATTCGCTCGAGGACGCCGGCGGCATCGAGGGCCTTGAGGGCGTAGATGATCACGACGTTCCCACCCTTCATGTCGACAACGCCCGGTCCACGAGCGGTCGAGTCGTTCAGTTGTTCAAAGCGCTGGAACCGGCTGTCGGGCTCGAACACCGTGTCGAGGTGCCCAATGAGTAGCAAGCGAGGCCCGTCCCGGTCACGCTTGGCAACGAGATGCCCAGCCCGCTCGAAGGGCGCGCCGTCGATCCACTGCGTGGTGAACCCGAGCGCATCCAGCTCGGCGCGGAACACATCCCCCACCTCACGCACGCCGGCCAAATTCATGGTCCCGCTGTTCATGTTGACCACCGTCTCTAGCAACGCCCGCGTTTCCTCGCTATGGGCATCAACGTACCGCACGAGCTCATGTTCAATCGGTTCCTCTTGAGCGGCCACGGGAGTGGGGTTGGACTGGACGACACTGACGCCGAGCAGGATGAATGTCGCGCGCATGAGTCTCCTCTCGAGGGACATAAGGCGATCAAAGGTGCCACAACGATACGCAGCCGGGCGGGCTCGAAGCTACTGCAAAGTAAGCTCACCCTTCACGCCTAGCCGCCTCGCGTAAGAAGCATCATGTTATCCCGTGAAGGCACCAGCAACCCGGGCAAGTGACCACGTAACGCGTGCTGTTCTTTCTCGCAGTCTTCGCGGCGGGTGCCGCCGCCGGATTCCTGAACGTAATGGCTGGTGGCGGGTCGCTCATCACCTTGCCGATCCTACTGTTTCTCGGGCTGCCTGCGGCGACGGCCAACGGTACGAATCGCGTAGCCATCCTGGCCCAGAACCTCACCGCGGTAGCGAGTTTCCACCGAAGGGGCTTGTCCGACGTCCGAACCGGCCTGGCTCTCGCAGCTGCAACACTCCCCGGTGCCGTCGCGGGAGCGCTCATCGCGATCCGGATTCCCGACGCCGCCTTCCGCCTGGTGCTCGCCGGGGTCCTCGTGTTCGCCGTGGTTGGCTTACTGCGACCGCCACCAGGACGTCACGAAGCGACCGAGGCCGCGCCACGACCCGGAGCGACGACATTCTTGGCTCTGTTCGGGATCGGGTTTTACGGGGGCTTCCTCCAGGCAGGGGTAGGCTTCCTCTTCATGCTAGCGCTCTACCAGCTGCTGCGGCTCGATCTGGTTCGGGTCAACATGTACAAAGTGTTCATCGTGCTGATCTACACGGTTCCAGCGCTCGGCGTCTTCGCGGTCTCGGGAAACGTGGCTTGGACGACTGGCCTGATCCTCGCCGCCGGAAACGCAATCGGCGCAGTGGCGGGGACGCACGTCACGGTCCGAGGCGGCGAACGTCCCATTCGCATGGTGATTGCAGGAGCGCTGGTGTTGATGGCGGTGCGGCTGATCTGGAGATAGAGGTCTGCGCCGCCATAAACAATAGGAGTGCCGGTTCCCACGTTGCGTAGGCTGACACAGCAAATCGCGTACGAAGGCGTCGAAGGCCTCCGTGTCGGTCGCTTCGACCTCGGCATCAGCTCGACCTGCATCGTCTACCGGCTGAGCCAGAGCGTCGTCGACACCGGTCCGCCGAACCAATGGCCCAAGGTGCGTCGATTCCTGCAGGAGCGGTCCGTCCAGACAGTGCTGATCACCCATCACCACGAGGACCACAGTGGCAACGGCGCCCGCCTACAACGGTCGATGAACGCCCAGGTGCTCATGCCGTCCAGCGGCGTTGATGCCGTTCGTCTCGGTTTTCCCCTCCGGCCGTATCAGCACATCATCTGGGGTGCCCCCGAGCGATTCCAAGCTGAAACCATGCCCGAGGTCTTGGAGTTGGGAGACGGACTTCGCCTCCAGGCTGTCCCGACCCCGGGACATTCGCCAGACATGACGTGTTACCTCGAGCCGAATCGGGGCTGGCTCTTCACCGGCGACCTTTACATCGCCAGCAAGCCCCGCTTTCTCCGAGCGGACGAGAGCATCGACGATCAGATCCAGAGCCTCCACCGCGTCCTGGGTATCGAGTTCGGGACACTGTTCTGTGCGCACCGGGGGATCGTTCACGACGGTCGGCCCGCGATCCAGGCCAAGCTCGACTATTTGATCTCACTGCGTGACGAAGTCCGCGAGATGTACCGTGCTGGCCGGTCCCTTCAGCAGATTACGCGAAACCTGCTAGGTCGAGAGGAGCTCTTATCATTCCTGACTTTGTTCCATTTCTGCAAGCGGAATCTCGTGCGGGCATGTGTGAGGGGGATCGAGTAAGACCACCTGTGAAAGACGCCGCGGGGCTCGTCCGGCGCCACCTTCGAGAAGCCCATGGAGTACTCGGCGGGGATCGCCGGCGCGCTCGACCGCGTCAGCTCCCGACGATCTCGATCTCGTCTGGCTGGTTCGGCACGACGCAAAGGAACTCAAACCGCTCCTCACCGGTCGCTTCGTACCAGTGCGGGGTTCCCGCCGGGATGTAGACCACGTCGCCTGCCTGGACCTCCACGACTTCCTCTCCAATCCCGATCCTAGCATTCCCACGCAGCACGTACTGCTCGTGTTCGACGGTGTTGGTGTGGGCGGGCATACCACCACCCGGCTCCATGACGAACCGCCGCATCGCGAAGTTGGGGGCCTCGTCCGGACCGATGAGCACCTGCCGCGAGGTACCGGTGCCAGCCGACACCACTTCAGCCGAGATATCCTGGATGTGCTTGACAGACATGGCAGTGAGTCCAGTTACGACTTCCGACAACGCTAGCTCACTGGAGCAGCGCTCACAAGCGAATCGTGTCACCACCGGCGCGGCGCATCCCGCACGACGCGACATGTGTCTCGAGCGATCAGCAGTTCCTCATTCGTGGGAATGACATAGGCCTTCAGGCGCGCCTCGTCGCGACTGATTTCTGCCGTCACGCCAGCAACGGCTCTGGTATTTCGCTCTTCGTCGAGTATTAGGCCCAATGCCTCGAGCCCTTCAGCGATCCTACTCCGAACGCTCACAGCGTTCTCCCCAATCCCTCCGCTGAAGACGACCGCGTCGGCTCCTCCAAGCTCCGCATGGTAAGCACCGATATAGTGGCGTACTCGATGGCAGAACATGTCGATGGCGAGACGAGCTCGGCGGTCGTCGTTCTCGGATTCTTCTTCCAAGAGCTCCCGCATGTCACCCGTTAGCCCCGAGATGCCCAATAGGCCCGACTGCTTGTTGAGCACACCGTCGATCTCGTTGAAGGACATGCCTTCGTTCGTCGCGAGGTACTCCACGAGCGAAGGATCGATGTCTCCCGAGCGCGTACCCATGATCAGCCCCTGGAGTGGCGTGAAGCCCATCGAGGTGTTGTACGACCGCCCCTCCTTGACGGCACAAGCCGAGCAGCCGTTGCCCAGATGGAGGGTGATGATCGTGATCCGCTCACGCTGGAGTCCCAACAACCGAACGTAGCGATACACGAGATAACGGTGCGACGTGCCGTGGAACCCGTACCGCCGGATCTTGTACCGCCGGTAGTACTGATACGGAATGCCGTACAGGTAGCAGGTGTCCGGTATGGTCGAATGAAACGAGGTATCGAACACGGCTACTTGCGGTACGCCAGCACCCAGCAACTCGGTGGCCGCGCGGATGCCGCGGAGATTGGCAGGGTTGTGGAGCGGAGCGAGTTCGATACAGTCGGCGATTCCTTCGTACACCTCCCGGTCGATGCGCACGGATTTCCGGAAATGTTCACCTCCGTGCACGACACGATGCCCCACTGCGTGAATGTCACCGAGCGACGTGATGTGCTCGATCCGCGATGCCGCGGAGACGATCCACCGCACGATATAGTCGATAGCCGCTCTGTGGTCGCGGAGAGCCTCGGCGTGTCGTTCCTTCGGATGCCCGATGGCCTCGAGGGATATCAGTGCTTGGCCACCAATGCGGTCGATGAGGCCACGGGCAAGACACTGGTCCGCGTCACGCTCGATGAGCTCCAAATCGGTTTCGATGATCTGGAACTTGACCGTGGAAGACCCACAATTGAGTACGAGGACGTTCACTCACACCCTCATCGTCTTGGCGTACTCGGTACCGATACGGCCTCTGCGGCACGCCTCGGTCACCATGAATCCCGCCGAGTGCTTCGACTGCGTCGTGAGAGCATCTGCTAAGGTTGCATGGCAGGACGCTTGAATACAGCTCATGATGGCGCGGCGGGCCTCCTCGGTGAACGGAGCGGCTCCGGAAAGGGAGGATGATTCACTCGGGATCCCATCGAGCGCGTCGCTGGCAAGCTGGCGCTGCGATACGCTATGGTCGCCACCTGATGCGATCATCCACGCCGTGGTTACCGCCTCCTCGAGCGAACCCGCCGTATCGATCAACCAGCCAACCGCTTCGCTCGCCAATACGGGCCGGCCGCTCAGCAGGAGACGCAACAGCTCGGGCCAGTCCTCGGAGCGGGCCTTTCGGAAAGGCCAGTGGCAACCCTCCATACCGGGCACCACCGGGAGTGTGACTTCCGGGAATCCCACAGACGCGTCGTTGACGGCAACCACATAATCGCAGTGCAAGAGCAGCTCCAGCATGCCGCCCAGGCAACGCTTGCCTCCGATGAAGCCCACGGAGGTAGCAAACTCGCTCGTGAGACGCCGAGCCGTCCTCGACCAGCTGTGTGAGACGCGGAAGCCGTCTTCTTCGTGGTCGAGGGCCGGATAGAACTCGCTCGTGTCGGCACCAACGAGCTGGGTCGCCAGATGGAAGTCGTGAGTCACGATGACCCGATCGATCTTGCCATCCTTGAGCCAGTCGATGGCGCGATTGAGCTCCTGATCCACGTCACTGTTGTAGGCTTCCCGCGCCACCGTAATCACACCAACCAACCCGTCATGTTCCGCATTGACGTAGAGTTGCTGCCACTCGGGTGACTCGATCTGCTCCACCGCTTCCGGATGCCATGCACTCTCCGCTGCCTCGGGGAAGAGCTCGTGATAGCGCTCGACAGCCCTTCTCGTACCATCTGCTCCCCGGCTGCGCATGACCGCGAGGATGCCGCGCCGGAACTGAGCGCAGAGCTCACCGATGATGTTGATTTGCCCGAAATGACTGCGTCGTTCATGGACCATCAGGCTCGTCATCTGAAACAGGGGGCCGAGGATCCACGTCTCAAATTCGCCCTCGTCGCCCTGCAGATCCCAGTCGACCAATGGACGGAAGTGCTTGGGAGGGTACCAGTTCTGGCCCGTTTCCTTCCGTTCCACCAGCTCGTCGGCCGGCGTGAACAACCCACCGTAGCGTTCGCCAAGATGATGCAAGCAGGACCACGTGAGGAAGTTCGCTCCCTTGGCCCCAATGGCGTCGTGGGCTCGAAACGGATTGGGGCCGAGGAGACGACGGACGAACTTGTCGATCTTCCAATACGGCATGTTGCGAGCGTGGTGGTAGCGGATCCCCGCCAGTGTCACACCACAGAACAGCACGTCGAGGACGAACGACCAGTCGTCGCTCACTTCCATGGGAATCAGACCCAGCGCCCACAGCAGGCGAGTGAAGTCGGACGGTTCCCGCTCCACGACTTCGTACACCTTGTTGATCTCGTGGGGAAAGGCCGGATGAGCTATCCCCACGCCAAGCTCTGAACTGGGGAAGCCCGATGTGACTGACCGAATGGCGATGTCAGGAAATGCGTCCCGGAAGATTCGGTAGTGCTGCCTCTTGATCTCGAGGATCTCGGGAATCGCCTCTAGGAGGAACCGTGGCCGGAGCTGCCGCAACTCTGCCGGGAGGGTCATTCCATCGTAGTTGAGGCGAATGATGTTCGCCATGATCCCGTCTGCCCGTTCCTTGCTGAATGCCCGAACCAATCCGGGATACTGCTTCCCGATCCCATCCGGTGCGCCCGGGAAATCGAGGGCCACGATGGGCACGCCAAAGGATGTCAAGCGCGCGCCCAGCTGCATCGTCTTTCCCGCCCCGACAATACCGTTCGCACCCGATATCACGAGAGCGCCGCGATCGTTCGGGTGACCGAAGATGCGGTTCACGAGCTCACCCGAATCAACCGGCATGCGTCCGTTCTTGAAGATGTCGAGCACGGATCCCAGGCCTATCGTCTCCAGGGTAGGTTGCCGAATTGCCGTGGTCGTCGTCGCGGTCGTGGTCATTTCGCACCTCCCTCACGTCACCTGGAACACGGCAGCGATCCCAATGTCGCCGGCCGCACACCCGAATACCAGTACGTTCCCGCCACCCAACCCCACGGCTTCCTCGAGCGCTTCGATGAGGATGCGGGTGAGAGTCGGCCCCTGGGGATGCCCCCAGACCAAGGAGCAGCCAGTCTTGTTCATCTGCCGCCAGTCGTAATCCAGCAGGCGCGCGAAGATCGCGTCGTTCACGGCGAACGGATTGTGGTTCTTCACGACCGCCATGTCGGCCATCGTCAGGTCGAGCTTGCCCAGCAGCTTTTGCACCGCGAGGGCGGGCGCCTCGGGCATGAGACTTGGGTGGGCTCGCACTTCGGTCTTTCCCATAATTTGAATGTCGACTTCGGGCTGCACACTCAGATCGCGGGCTCGATCCCCACGCGCCACGAGCAGACACGCCATCCCATCCGAGGCATGGGTCTGGGTGCCCGAGGTGACAGCCGTGTCTAGCTCGTTCATGATCCGCAGGCCGTCCAGGGTGACCTGGCGAACGCCGAGGTCGTCGTCGATCCGGCCCAGCGGGCGTCCCTGGACGTTCAAGACCTCCAGGGGCACCAGGACCCTCTGCAAGAAACCGGACCCCTTAGCCTCGAAGTATTGTTGGTAGCGGTAATAGGCGATGTCGTCGACCTCTTTCCGGTCGATTCGGTGCTTCCGCGCAGCATTCCCAGCTGTTGTGATCATGGCCTGACCAGTTGCCGGATCGAATCCGAAATTATCCCAGACATCGGCGAGGGACATCGTCCGCTCGTGGGCCCGGCGCTCGGGAAAGACGCCCACAGGTGAATCGCTAGTTCGATCGAACGTGAGGACGCCCACTACATCGTAGGCGCCCATCTCCACTTCACCAGCCGCCACAAGCGTTGCCTGGAGCCCCGTCGCACATGCTTGCTCCACGTGATATCCGGGAATCCGGTGGCCCAGGCAGCTGGCCACCAAGGGTGCATTCCAGAACTTCCAGTGCCACGGAATCGTTGATCCGATAACCAAGTATTCGAGTTCACTCTTCGGCACCCCGCGCGTGGCGAGAATGCGGTTCATGGATTCGCCCGCGAACTGCCCGATGTTCACCTCGGCCAGGGCAGAGGTCTGCCAGGCAGGGAAGTAGCTGCTCCCCCAGGTCCCGTACGGGATCCGTACCTTGGAAAGCATTGGCTTTACCTCCACGTCTACCGTCTCGGAGTTTCGGGATCTATTCATTTATTGCGGCCACGTGGCCACCGCACGGCACCTCCCGAACAGACTCTCCGGAATCGTGCCCGGCGCCACGCCGAAATCTAACCGGGCAACACGAGGGAACCGCACTGCTCAGCAGACCGATCCGACGAAGGAATGGATGAATTTGACGGTATACCTAGCAGGTGAGATTCACAGTGATTGGCGGGAGCGGATTGTCCGCGGCCTCGAGTTAGAGGGATTGCCGGTGACGGTCCTCACCCCCGTCACGGATCATCCAGCCAGTGACGGCGTGGGCGTCGAGATCCTCGGCGAGGAAGAGAAACCGTTCTGGAAGGACCACAAGGGTGCGAAGATCAATGCGGCGCGCGCGCGGACGGCCATCGAGAAGGCGGATGTGGTAGTCGTGAAGTTTGGGGAGAAGTACCGACAATGGAACGCAGCCTTCGACGCCGGCTACGCTGCCGCACGGGGAAAGCCGATCATCACGCTCCACGACCCAAGCCTCACGCACCCCCTCAAAGAGATCGATGGCGCTGCGTTCGCTGTCGCAGAACAGCCAGAGCAGGTCGTGGACATCCTCCGCTACGTAACCACGAAGGTATAGGCGCCTCGAAGCCATTCGCCTCGGGCGATGTTACCCACATCGTCGATCCACACCCCAAGGTGGGCGACCAGCCCAGAGACTCAGGTGGCGACGGGCTCGATGATGAGATTGGGAAGCCCTCGGATGATGGCCTCGGCCTCGGAGATGATTCGTTCGATCAGTTCTTTGACGGTAGGCATATCGTTGACGCGGCCGGCTGCCTCACCGCCGAGCAGCAGTGATCCGTCGGAATCTCGCCCTTGAGCGAGCGTGGCCAAGCCCTCCTTCTCGAGCTCCAGGATCTGCTGATCGAGCCCCACCGGCTCCCCCTTTAGGAGCCCCGGCGCAAGCTCCAGCGTTTTGTCGACCCACGTCACGGAGAGACCATTCCGGAGGACGCGCATGGGGCCGAACAACCCCCGCCCCACCAGTGTATCTCGGTCCGAGCTTCGGAGAATTGCCTGCTTCCAAATGTCCCAGAAATCGCACTCTTTCGTGGCGATGAAACGAGTGCCCATCTGGACCCCCACGGCACCCATCGCAAATGCAGCCGCGACCGTGCGACCATCGCAGAAGCCGCCCGCAGCGATCACTGGGAGCGTCGTGGCTTCCACGACGCCGGGGATCAGGACCAGGGAGTGAACCGGCTGCCACGAGATGTGCCCCCCGGCCTCATGGCCCGAGGCAATGATGGCGTCTACACCCGCGCGCTCGGCGCGGCGGACGTGGCCAATTGACGGGACCACGTGAAACCACAGGATATCCGTCTGGCGAATGAGCTCGCCCCAGGGGAGCGGATCGCCTGCCGATGTAACGACCACACGCAACCGCTCGGCCAACTCACGATCGTCACCACGAACTGCGAGGACTCCACCAATGAGCCGTTTGGCCGCGTCTGCGAACTCCACTGCTACCGGGCAATTGACACCGAATACCCCCCGGCTCTGGCGGGTCTGTTCCTTCACATAGTCCAGGCTTCGCTCGATGTAGTCCTCGGTCGTGCCCTCACCGAAGACCGCTACGGGATCAACGGGGGTGACCTTGCAGTGCTGAACTCCCATTCCCAGGAGGCTGATGATCCCCAACCCCCCGGCATTTGCCGTCGCCACACACAGATTGTTGGTGCTGTACGGCCCCATCCCACCCTGAATGATGGGATGCAGCATGCCAACCTCGTCGGTAAGCCAGGTTTTCAGCATGTCCTCACTCGATCTGCTGCCGTCACGCCCGTGGGCATGACGCGCTTTGAAGATGGATGGCCCTGTCCTGCACCATGGAGCTCGTCGATCAGTGACGAAACTTCACTGGAAACTCCGCAGACTCCTTCATGATAAGAGCACCCTCACCCAGAGATAGGTTCTGGCACTCGGCAGCCGACGAGCATGTGCAGGGTGCGAATGGACATGACTAGAGCCAGTCTACGTGCGGCGAATCGTATTGGAAAGCTTCCAGGCGAGCACCGCCTCGCCCCCAGTCATCCCGGCCAGGCTTGTCCCACTCCGTGCCGGACGGTGCCATCTTGGCGGCCGACGAACGATCTCGGTATCCTCAGGAGGCTGTTGAGTCGTTGAGGTGAACATCATGCAACGGATTCGTCACCAAACGGTGCCCGTTTTCACCGTCCTGTCGCTGCTTCCCGGGGGAGCGTGTTGGGGACCGGACGCCACGGCAACGGACACCAGGCCCAACATCGTATTCATTCTCCTTGATGACGTGAGGGCAGACGACTTCCAACGCCCATTCATCGACCCTCCCAACATCGATCGGGTCGCTGCCGAAGGAGCGGTGTTCACGGACTTCTTCACGACAGCGCCGTTGTGCTCACCCAGCCGAGCGGGGTTTCTCGCGGGGCAGTATCCCCATGTGAACGGGATCATCGACAACGGCGAACGCAACGAGACAAGCCATCGGCTCGTCACCTGGCGACGGCTCTTGCACGACAGCGGATACCGAACGGCGTTCTTTGGCAAGTGGCACATGGGCCACGAGGATGACAGCCCCCGGCCGGGGTTCGATCGAGGGGTGAGGTTCTTGGGACAAGGTGACTACTTCGACCCCGAGATGAACGTCGACGGAGAGATCCTTCAGGAGGCGGGCTACATCACCGATATTCTCACGCGACAGGCCGTCGAATTCATCCAAGAGGCCCCGGATTCGCAGCCCTTCGTTGTATTCCTCGCACACAAAGCCGTCCACCCCGAGGTCCACCCAAACCGCGTCCGCACGTTTCCGCCCGCAACCGGAGATGAGGACCTCTATGCCGGCGCGTCGATCGCTCGCGCGCCCAGCGTTGGTCCTCTGGCCGACGGCAAGCACGCCCTGGGCCGCGGTATGGACTTCCATGATCCGCGCAGCCCGCCGGGGGGGACGCCGGACGAGGTGATCTTGAATCGGCTCCGGATGTTGAGCGCCGTGGACCGCGGTGTGGGAGAGGTCCTCGCGGCGCTCGAGGATCGCGGAAAGCTCGACCGCACTGTCGTCGTGATAACCAGCGACCAGGGGTTCTTCTATGGGGAGCACGGCCTGGCACAGGAGCGGAGGCTCGCGTATGACCCCAGCATTCGTATTCCATTGCTTCTACGCTATCCCACGCTTGCACGGCCAGGCACCAGCATCGAAGCACTGGCGATCAACTTGGACGTGGCTCCGACGATGCTGGAGCTCGGCCACGCACCAGCTCTCGTCCGGACAGAAGGCAGGTCGCTCGTTCCGACTCTTGCGGGCGATACTGTCCCGCACTGGCGGCAGGCCTTTCTGATCGAGTATTACAGCGATTCGGTGTTCGCGCGGATTCGGAACATGGGGTACAAGGCGTTACGGACGGACCGATACAAGTACATTCGATACACGGAACTCGTTGGGGTGGACGAGCTTTACGATCTGGCCCAGGACCCCGAGGAAATACACAACCTGCTGGCAAACGGGGCACCTTTCGCGCCAGTGAGCGAGCTCGATGCCCAACTCGATCGGATACTCGCGACGGGTGCTACTTCCTCCCCCTGAGCCGCCGGTCGAATCGCTTGACGGCGAGCATGAACGGCGAGAATAGTCAATCCATGCCTCCACTCGATCTTACTGTCGGTCAGAAGGCGACGAGGGCCATCACCCTCACCGCTGATCACGTCACCAAGTACGCCGAGATCACAGGCGACCGCAATCCGCTCCACTTCGCCGAAGCGTTCGTTGCGAAGACTCGCTTCAAACGCCTCGTTGTTCAGGGAGGACTGACGACCGGGCTGTTGCACGCCCTGGTCGCCATGGACATGCCCGGGCCGGGGACCGTGTTCCTCAGTCAAGACTGGAAGTTTACGGCACCAGTCTTCATCGGGGATACCATCACCGCTACAGTGGTGGTTCTGAGCGTCCATGCCTCGAAGCCCGTGGTTCAACTCGGCATCGAGATCGAGCGGCAGAACGGCGAGGTGGTGCTGGAAGGGAAAGCGTGGTGCTACCGGTTCATACCGGAAGGCTGAGCCTTTTCGATCTCCTACACCAACGTGTGCGGAAGGAACATCGCATGGTACTTGTGTCTAGTCGGCACTCGTCGACCCCAATCGCTGTGGTGCCGGTTCTCGTGTACGGGACGAGTCCATAACCGTCCCAGACATGGCGTTCTTGGTGTCGGGCGTGAGGGGCAAAGTAGCAGGTGCTTGGCGTTAGGTATCACCTCAATCTCCGGAGCATGAATATGCGTGCGCTCCTCGTGTTGAGCACGATTAGCGGCCTTCACCTCGCGGTCGCCTGCACCGGTTGGGCGCAGGCAGAGGACCCTGAGCGTCCCAGCTGGGACAAGTACCACACGACCGAACAAGCCTATGCCTTGTTACGTGGTTGGGCTGAGAAGCACCCGACGCTCACCAACCTCTATTCCATCGGTGAGACCTTGAGGGGCAATCCGCTGCTTGTGCTCGAGATCACCAACGAGGATTCGGGCGCAGCATTGGATAAGCCGGGCTACTACTACGACGGTAATATCCATGCCGAGGAGCTAACTGGTGCCGAGGTGGCATTGCACTTCGCCTGGCACGTGCTGAGCCGATATGGCACGGACGCCCGCATCACTCGCCTCCTCGACACACGCACGCTGTATGTTCGCCCGAAGTTCAACCCGGACGGATCAGACATCGCGCTCACCAAGCCCGAGAATCCTCGTAGCACCCCACGCCCCTACGACGACGATCGAGACGGCCTAGTGGACGAGGATCCGCCAAACGACTTGGACGGTGATGGCGCCATCACCCAAATGCGCGTGGGTAACCCCAGCGGCCGGTGGAAGAAGCACGTGCAAGATCCACGGATCATGGTGGAGCGCGGCGATTCAGACGTGACTGGTGAGTTTTTCGACCTTTTGTCAGAGGGGACCGATGACGACGGTGACGATCTCCTCAACGAAGACGGTGTCGGCGGCATCGACATGAATCGAAATTTTCCACGGAACTGGGGGCTCGAGTTCGAGCAGCCGGGAGCTGGCCCGTTTCCGCTGTCCGAGCCGGAATCCCGAGCGACAATCGAGTTTCTGAACACACACCGTAACGTGACTGGCGTGTTCCACGGCCATACCTCCGGAGGCTTCGTTTACCGCCTTCCTTCGACCACATCGTGGGATAACTTCTCGCTCGAGGATCAGCGACTGATCGTCGAGCTCGCAGAGAAGTATCACGAAACGACGGGCCAGCCCGTCGTCCCGAGCTACAGCAACCCACGGGCGCATCGCCATGGGACCTTGATCAGTTGGTGCTATTGGGACTTTGGCGTGGTGGGGTTCGTCCCCGAGTTCTGGGGCGGATTTGGCCGGGATTACGACGGCGACGGTGTCGTGAGCGAAGCGGAGCGTCTGAGGTGGAATGAAGAGGAACTGGACAACACCGGGTTCGCCGAATGGACCCCCTATGATCACCCCGAGTTGGGTCAGGTGGAGATTGGCGGCTGGCGTGTCCGCTTCACGCGTCGCAATCCCCCACCCCATCTCCTCAAGGGCGAGATTGAAAAGTACGTGCCCTGGATGCTGTGGCTGGCCGAGGTGAGCCCGAAGGTAGTCATCCGGAATCACCAAGCCGCGCGATTGAGCGACGACTTGGTCGAGATCACAGTCGTGGTAGCAAACGAAGGCTATCTCGCTACCAACATCACTCAGCGGGCTGTCGACGCCGAGATCGTCGTGCCCGTCCGCGTGGTCTTGGACCTATCAGACGCCGAACTTCTGATTGGTGCACGTCGGCGAGAGATCGGCCACCTGAAGGGCGGTCGGGAACGCGGTCATGATCTTCGCGCGTCCGAGCACACCCTCGAGTATGTCGTACGGATCACCGGGCCACGGCCGCGCTCGGCGGTGACGGTCACCTCGGAAAAGGGTGGCACTGCCCGGAGCCAGATAACCCTGTTTGAGCGCTGACGTTATGCGCCCCTCGCCTTTTCGGGGTAGCGGGAGAGAAGGGCGCGTACCACATTCAGGTTGCTGAGTCGGAGGATCGGGCACGCCGCATGACAACCTATTCTTCGCCGCGCACGCATCCGCCAATCCACGTCCACGTCGTCGGCGAGGACGTTCCAGGCAAGTTTACACAGCCATTCCGCATCGGCCGCGCCAGCGCCAACGACCTCGTATTCCAACACCCTTCGGTCAGTGAAGAGCATGCGGCAGTGTGGTTCGAGAGTGGGCAGTGGTGGATCAGGGATCTCGAGAGCACCAATGGGACGCTGGTTGGAGGACGTCAAATCGACCGCACGCCGATCACGGACTCGCTCAAGGTGCGCTTAGGACACGACGGGCCTGCGCTGGTGCTTTCCCCTGAGGGAGCCGAGCATCATGCCCGTCCCACATTGTCTGAGACGTCTGAGAGTCAGATCGTCGAGCGCTACCTGAGCGATGACGAGCCGCAGGACATGAGTCGGCGCACCGAAATGGTGCGACGGATTTTCCGGAAGGAGCAAGAGCGACGGTCTCAAAAGTACCTCTTCGTGCTCTTCTTCCTGTTCCTTGCAGCAATCGCCGCGGGCGCCTACGCGTTCGTTCAGCGTCAGGCCATCGAGCGCCAGAGAGCCGCGGCAAGCGAGCTCTTCTACGCCATGAAGTCCCTCGAGCTCGAGGTCACGCGCCTGCAGCTGAGCAACGCGGAGGAGCAGTCTTACCGGGATCGCCGGGCGGATCTCCAACAGCGATATCAGGATTTCATCGAGGAGCTCGGCATCTATGGATCGGGCACCCCGGAACCGGAGCGTTTGATTTATCAGATCGTGCACAAGTTTGGCGAATCGGAGGTCAACGTCCCGCCGGAGTTCGTCCGTGAAGTCAAGCGCTACATTGAGCGCTGGACGGAGTCGCCGCGACTCGAGGAGTCCATCGCTCGGGCAGCTGAGCACGGTTATGCACCGCGAATCGCGAGCATCATGCTCCAGCACGGCCTGCCACCGGAGTTCTTTTACCTCGCCTTACAGGAGAGCTCATTCAAGATCGACGCCGTCGGCCCGCGGACACGCTTCGGTATCGCCAAGGGGATGTGGCAGTTGATACCTGGTACTGCCCGAGAGTATGGGCTACAACCGGGCCCCCTGGTGGGCGTGCGCCGCTACGATCCTCGCGACGACCGCCACGATTTCGACAGGTCGACCCAAGCGGCAGCAGAGTACCTCCGAGACATTTACACGACCGACGCGCAAGCATCAGGGCTGCTCGTCATCGCGTCGTACAACTGGGGTCAGACACGTCTCCTCCGGCTTCTCCGCACTCTCCCACAAAGCCCCGAGACCCGCAATTATTGGACGCTCCTCACCCGCTACCGCGACCGCATCCCCCGAGAGACCTATGACTACGTCTTCAAGATTGTATCAGCAGCCGTGATCGGCGAGAATCCATCGCTCTTTGGCTTCGATTTCGCACCCCCCTTGCGACGAGCGGTTGAGACAGCAGAGTCAGATGTGAGCGGCCCCTGAGTCGTCACCTCAAACGGGGCACTGATCTCGACGAATCGGCGTTATACCGTTGGTCCAAGCGTTTGCTGACCTCGCCGCCGGTGACACGACCGCACGCGGGAGGGGCAGCACTCTTGGGGAGTCTAAGGACAAGAGGATGCACGCTGGTCGCCAGTCGACCACCCGAGTCTCGAGGCACATCACCGTGACGATGAACATGCTACCGGCTCTCGTATTGATTCTCCAAGCTGCCTCGCCCGCATCTGAGGGTGGAGCCCGAGATCCCGCTGTGGCTCCCGATGGCCGCCTCGTCGTGAGCGTGCGCGGCGACCTGTGGATCCGGGGAGCTCGCACCACCGAGGGTTGGGTCCAGTTGACGTCCGGTTCGGCGTGGGATCGATCGCCCACATGGTCCGACAGCGGAGCGTCTGTGGTGTTCGCGTCGAATCGGGCGGGCTCCTTCGATGTCTGGCGGGTCACGGTCGGGCCAAGCGGGTCCGAGGGCGACCCGGAGCAGCTCACCACATCGCCGGCATGGGAGGGTCAACCCACGACGGGACCGTCCGGCGCCCTCGTCTTCGTCCGGGGCCGAGGTCCCACCGCTCGCCTCTGGATTCGGACTTCTGACGGCGACGAGCGACCGCTCACAAAGGGAGACGAAGCCGAGAGCGCTCCCGTATTCTCCCCTGCAGGCGACCGACTCGCTTACGTCAGTTCCCGCGTGGGGCAAACCCAGCTTCGTCTCTTCTGGCTGGATGGTGACTCGAGTACTGCAGTGCTGGACGGCCGACCCGTCGAGTATCCCGCTTGGGCGCCGGACGGCAAACGACTGAGCTTCACCACCCGCCGCGGACAGCGCGGTGTCTGGGTGACGGCAACCGACGGCGCCTACGTGAATCTCCTGAGCACCCGGCCTGCACAGTCGATTTGGTCCCCGGATGGACATTCACTCATCCTAGCACAGTTGCCCGGTCCGGATCCGCAATACAACGGCGATCCCAACCGCTTAGGCGACCGCGACGCGAGCAACGTGTTTCCGGACGCCGGCTTACTTTGGTCGCTCGCTGCACCCGCTCCACCGGATTACGACCTGACCGAACTCACCATCGCACTCCCCATCGACCGACGTGCAGCCAACGCCGAGGCATTCGACCGAGTGTGGAACACCATCAACGAGCTCTACTACACCGGCGACGAGGCTCGCGCACGACGAGCGCGATGGGAGGATCTAGGCACCAAGTATCGAGCACTGGCCCAAGAGGCGCAGTCCCGTGACGAACTCGAACTGATCATGCACCGGATGATCGGAGATCGCCCGCCGCTTGCGGCACCCGCCACAGGTCGCGCCGCCGTGTCCAGCGCACACCCGGTGGCTACGGGAGCAGGCCTCGAGATTCTCTCGAAGGGCGGCAACGTCGTGGACGCGGCAATCGCAGTCTCGTTCGCCTTGGGTGTCGCCGAACCCGACGCCAGCGGCATCGGTGGTTACGGCCAGATGCTCATCCAGCAGCCGGGGATGCGGCGGCCGGCGCTCATCGAGTTCATGACCAGGGCCCCAGAAGAGGCGTCGCTGAGCAACGCCGCGTTGCTGGAAGGCGGTGAATATCCCGACGACGGGCCGGTCCTGGCGAACGTGCCGGGTACGGTCGCCGGTATGTATTTGGCCTTCGAGAAGTACGGTAGCGGTGAGGTCCACTGGAAGGATCTCGTCGAGCCCGCAATCAGGGCCGCGGACGAGGGCTTCGAGGTGAGCGACGGATTCGCCACGACGCTTGCACGGGAACGGGAGCGCTACCTCAAGTACGAGGGTCCCCGAGCACTCTTCTTCCCCGACAGCCAGCCACTGCACGCTGGCGACACGCTCCGCAATCCGGATCTCGCCTGGACGCTACGCCAGATCGCCGAGCACGGCCCCGAGGCACTCTATGGCGGCGAGGTCGGCCGCCGGATGGTGGAGGACCTCCGCGGCAAGGGCAACGCGATGCGGATCAGCGATCTCCAGCGCTACTTCGCCGTGGAGCGAGAGCCGACGACCACGACATACAGAGGACACACTATCTTCTCCAGTGCGCCGCCGGTCAACGGAGGACCAATGCTGGCGGCGATGCTGAATCACCTGGAGCAGTTCCGGAATCCCCGTCCGTATACCGAAGACGCCGCTTCGCTACACGCCATGATCGAAGCGTGGAAGCTGACACCGCCGGGCTTTGAGCGGATTGCGGACCCCGCTCTGTGGCCGGTGAATATCGAGGCTTTCGTCAGCAAAGACTCGGCGCGAGCACGGTGGAAATGCTTCGATGACCAGCGAGCGCTCGAGTACGTCGAGGTCAGGGACGACTCTCGGCCGTGTCGGGAGAAAGCTGCTCCCGCAGCTGATCAAGATAACCGATCGGGCACCACGTCGTACGCGGTGGCGGACGCGCAGGGCAACGTCGTTGCCGTTACACAGACCCTCGGGACCTGGGGCGGGAACTTCTACGTCACGCCCGGGCTTGGGTTCATCTACAATGACAAACTCACCTCCTATGCCAGGGAGCCCGATCGCTTTGGCGCTCGACTTCCCTATGCCCGCCACTCGAGCAGCATAACGCCAACCATCGTATTTCGCGGAACCGGCAACCGCCTGCAGCCCACCCTCGCGACTGGGGCTGCCGGGAATCGTTGGATCACATCGGCAGTGTACTCAATCGTGACGGGAGTGATTGACCAGCGGCTTGGACCGCAGCAAGCGATCGAGTTACCACGTTTTCTCTTGACACAGCGCTCGAACGGCAATGGGCGGGAGTATCTCGTCCAGATGGAAGACGGCGTGGCTCCCAGCGTCGTTGCGCAGCTGAGGGCACTCGGTCATGAGGTGCAGCTGATATCTCTCAAGGGCGAGCTGCGGATGGGATACGCGGCCGCCGTCGCAATCGGAGACGGGCGAGTGACGGCTGGCGCCGATCCACGCCGCTCGGGCGCGGCGGGAGCCGTTCCACGGTGACTCGCGGATGACGCCGGCTGAACGTATCGGCCTCTATCAGCGTTTCTACGCGGTCGTGAAACGCATCCCCAAAGGACGCGTCGCGACGTACGGCCAGATTGCCTCCCTCGCCGGCCTTCCGCGAAGCGCTCGACAGGTTGGCTACGCCCTGCGGGCACTTCGGGATGCATCGGTCCCTTGGCACCGAGTGATCAACGCGAGTGGAGAGATCAGCCGGCGTGCGGACGCGGAGTTCGTACATATCCAGCGAAGGCTGCTGGAAGCCGAGGGCGTCTCGTTCGACGAAACGGGCAGTGTTCCGTTGGAGCGCTTCCGCTGGCAACCGCGGACGGGGGGTTGAGCGTGATTAGGAAGCCTGGGGTGCGTGCTGCCGGTGCCGGAAGAGAAAGACCGTTTGGCTCCCCACCGTGGCGATCGTGGCAGCCACTTTGCCGAGCGGCGTTCCATGGGCAACCACGGGATCGGGCGAAAGGAGGGTGGCGGCGAGTGCAGCGTATAA
>JBDHDH010000066.1:0-20139 GCA_039591615.1 Gemmatimonadota bacterium
AGCTGATCCACCCCACTCTTCAGGTGGGATCGGGCATCAACGTCGAAGTGCAATTCCTTCGCAGTTGCCATAGCTTCGTTTCCTCTCCGATTACTCGACGATTGCCAGGACGTCTGACTCCTTGACGATCAGGTATTCCCCATCGTCGATGGTCACCTCTGTGCCGCTGTACTTCCCGTACAGCACCCGCTGACCCACCTTCAGGTCCATCGGGATTCGCTCACCCTTCTCGAAGCGGCCCGGACCGACCGCGATGATCTCGCCCTGTTGGGGCTTTTCCTTCGCCGTGTCGGGGATGTACAGCCCCCCCCGCATCGTCTCCGCCTCCTCCAGCGGCCGGACTACGACCCGGTCCGCCAGCGGCTGGATCTTGACCTTCGTTTTGCCTTTGGTAGCAGTGGCCATAACGAGCGCCCTCCGTGACTTGTAAGAGGTTGGTATTGCGTCGCTTGACGAGATTAGCACTCAATCGCGTTGAGTGCTAACGCGCCTAAAGATAGGCAGCGCCCTCGCAGTGTCAAGGGCGGATAGCGGACGTGTCGCGTGGGACGTCGGAATGGGTGCCCTCGAGCGCATCGAGCGCCAGGTTGAGCGCTCTGGTGGCCCCCAAAATCCGCCCGGTGAGGTCCGCCACCTCCGCCCGCGCGCGGGGCAGGTCCAGATCGCGCAGGGCCTCACGGATGGATGGAAGGGGCATGTTCCCGTAGCCGTTGTCCCGGTCGGCTGCAAACACGAGGTTCCGCATCCACGGCCGCCCGACCAAGCCAGCCTGGCGCGTGAGCTGTCGATCGACCCGGAGCAGCATGCTGTTCACCCGGTCCCATGGCCGGTCCGGGGCCGCGGCGAGCGCTGAGTCCCGGGCGATGGCAAAGGCGGCACCCACCCGAGCGAGGTAACGGGCCGCCCCCCGCAGGCCCTCGACCTCGAAGCCTTCACCCGACATCGCCGCATCCTCGGCGAGTCCGTGGATCAGCTCGATGAGCTGCAATCCAAGGCCGGCGTAATCGTACGGGAGGATCTGGGCGTTGGCGAGGCGCCCGACGAGCGTACCTGCCGTACGAGCAGCCGCCACATGCGCCGCATAGGTGGGGTCTCCGAACATCGTCATCCATCGATAGGTATCGTAGGCGGAGTGATAGACGCCCCCCGCCCCACCGAAGCCGAGATTGGCTGCCGGAATCCCCAACAGATTGTAGAAACCCGCAAAGTCGGATCCGCCTCCCAGATCTCCGACTGGCGGTGCCCCTTCCGCCTCAGGCTGCTGGCGGCGCCACCGATCGTAGAGCGACGGCTCCCCACCGAACGGATCCGCCACCGCCCGCGTCGCGTCGCGCAGCACGGCCTTCAGCACTCCGGCGGCACTCGCCGCGAACTGGATCCCCGACGCCACCGCGTCTTGATTGACATATGCCACGACCCTCGCTCCGAGCTCCTCGGCGTGCTGCTCCACCCATTCCCACGAGCCGATGAGCCCCCACTCCTCGGCGTCCCAGGTGGCGAAGACAACGGTCCGCTGGGGTGAGAGACCCTGTGCGGCGAGACGAGCGAAGCCCCGCGCCATTTCCAACACGCTCGTCGTCCCGCTGACGTTGTCGATCGCACCAGGACCCCAGGCATCGCGGTGCGCACCGACGACGACCCATTCATCGGGGTTGGTTGACCCGGGCAGCACGGCGATCGTGTTGTAGATCGGGCGCAGCGCGGCGTCGCCTCGCTCGGTGTCAACGACGAGGCGCGCACGAGCCGGTCCCGGACCCACGTGGTATCGGAACGGCAGTCCTCCTTGCCAGCTCTGGTCGGGCAGATCGGCGCCCGCCAAAGGCTTCAGCAGTTCGCCAGCGCTGCCGTATCCCACCGGGAGCACGGGGACGCGGGCGATGCCGATCATATCCTCCTCGACCACGCGTTCTGCATCGAAGGTCGAGGGCCAGCCCGGCGTGCTCGGGTCGCCCCTCCCGTTGTGGATGCTGCCCCTCTGGACGCCGAACTCCGGACGGAAGGGACCTCCAGGATACACGTCCCCCTGCACGTAGCCATCATCTGCGGGATCCGAATACAGGATCAGCCCGATGGCACCTCGCTTCTCGGCCTCGCGAGCCTTGATGCCACGAAAGGAGCGGCCGTACCTGGCAATGGCGATCTTCCCGGCGACACTCACCCCCAGGGACTCCAGGAGCTCGTAGTCCTCGATGAGACCGTAGTTCACATAGACAACCTCACCGCTGACGTCGCCTCGCCCGGAATACCCATTGAACGCGGGAAACACCGCGGGCTGGGTTGCGGGATCGACCTCGAGCTTCGGCTCCACGATGGTAAGCTCGTCCGGAGCAGGGGCCGTGCGCTCGAGTGAGACGGTTACGGGATGCGGGAGGAACACCAAGAACGAGTCGACGCGCGACTCAAGACCCCAATCGCCGGTGAGACTGTCGACGTAGCCAGCGGTCCATCGCTGGCGGGGGGTTCCGGCCACGTGCGCTTGAGCGCTCAGTACCCTGGACCACCTCCGGGCGTGCCCGGTGTCCATGGCGGCCTGCAGACGCGCCTCAAACAGCCGTTGGGCTTCCTTCGCGGGCGAGGAGTAGCCCTCGTACGCACCGTCGGCACGCTGGGCGCTGAGCTCGGCCGGTGTGGCGACGTGAGCCAGGAGGCCGAGGCCCGCGACGAACACGGCGGTGGGAGTTGAAAGCGTCGGTCGAATCACGGGGAGTCTTGCCAGTACGGCTCGAGCTCCACGCCAAGGCCATCTGCCAATCGGTTGACGTAGTTGTAGTACGCCGTGACCTGACAGACGTCGAGTATTTCCGCGTCGGAGAGCCCGGTGACCCTGAGTGAATCGAGATCGCCGGGCTCCATCGCCTCGGGAGACGCTGTCAGTTTCACGGCGTAGTCGAGAATCGCGCGTTCCCTCGGCAGGAGCCCGGCCTGGTGGAAGTCGGACGCGACGGCGTTGACTTTCTGTTCGTCCCGGATCAGCCGACGGAGCCCCGCTCCGTGGTGGCGGAGTCAATAGCGACAGTGGTTTACCGCGGAGACGACCACTGCGATCATCTCGCGCTCAGCTCGAGATAGGCCGGAAGGGCCATGCATGATGTGGCGGTAATACTGATAGTGCCCCCGCATGGACTCGGGATTGAGCGAGTGAATCTTCAAGATGTGGTCGATTCCGGCCCGTCCGCGGTACTGTTCGTACAACTCGCGAAGCAACCCCGTCGCGTCTCGTTCGTCGATCCACTCGATCCAGGCCACCGATGGTCTTCCTTTCCCCGCCCTTCTCCGTGGTTGCAGGAGGGGCCGGAGAGACTGAGGGCGCACATCCTTAGTTCAGGATTCGGCGAGCCGTGATCCAACGCTGCTGCCACCAGCGGCTGTCGGGATCGCTGGCGGTCAGGCTCGAGAGCTTCACTCCCGAGGACGTGCTGTGAATGAAATCACCGTCACCGACGTACAGTCCTACGTGAGACACGCCACCGCCACCGATCGAGAAGCCCAGGATGTCACCGGGCCGCAGCGCTCTCACGTCGGGATCCACCAGCTGCCCCGTGCGAGCCTGATCCCGACTGCGCCGTGGTAGCAGGATCCCGTGCTCACCGTACGAGTATTGAATGAGCCCCGAGCAGTCGTAGCCATTCTCATCGCTGCCGCCCCAACGGTATGGGAGCCCCATCGCGTCGAGGGCGGTCACGACGACCCGTAGACCCAGGTCTGCCGAAGCTTCCGACCCGCCGGCCATTCCACCGTCGTCGGTGTCGGGAGATCCCCGGTCGGTGGAGCCCTGTCTCGTGCCTGGCGTGCTTGGCCGTCGCGGTGCTGGCCGCGGAGCTCGTGCCGGTCGGCTGCCGAACCCGATGGCGAGACGACCCTGGAGCTGGAACCCGCGGCGATCGTCGGGGTCGAGTTGCCAGAACCCCCGCATCCCACGATCCTCGACCCGGTACGCACCCTCGAGGCCTAGCGTTAGGAAGGCCACCGGCCGGACCGAGTAGCCCGCCCCCAGCGCCCAATACCCATCCGGATTGCGGTCGGTATGGCGGAACCCCAGACCCCAGCTTCCGAAGAGATACGGCCCCTGTCCGGAGCGGTTGATCGCGAGAGAGACGACAGCGCCGGTTTGTGTGCGATCGTCGATCGCGCGTCCGTCATCCAGGTGGAAGAGCCCGAGCCCGTAGTCCAGCGGCCCGACGAGGAGATGATGGTACGACAGCGTGTAGGAGAGCGCGGCCCCGTCGCCATGCCACCAAGCGCCGTAGGCGAAATCGACCCCCCCCTCCTGAGCGGCCAGTGGGTGCCCAAGAAGCATGACGGCTCCGAGAAGCCACCGGGTCAGGTCTGCTACAGAAGGCATCACGTTAGATAAGTGCCAACGTAGCAACACGATAGATTTCGGTCAAATCCTAGGAGATCCTCCGTGAATCCACCGGGCCCGTCCGTACCCCTTCGCCGAGCCCGCTGAGTCGCGGTTGGCATCGGCTGCAAGACCAACCACGCGTGGCAGGGTGCATTCTCGGTGAGCGGGGTCCGTCCTGAGAGCCCGACCCCAAGTCAACACGAGCTGCACGTTACTCAGAACCTCTGTGAGGGGGAGCACGACACGGTTCCGTCGATACTCCGGGCGCCAGCTGCGTATCGGCACGATTCGCAGCCCTCACTGCCGGAGCTCACCAAGATCGAGACGTGCGTGAAGTCCCCTAGGAGCAGGGCGATCAGCCAGGTGACCGGCATCGGCATGTGCCGTTGCAACCGGCGCGCTGATGTGCGAGAGATCGCCGCCGACCCGGTCGCCGTGAGCCGCCGCTTCTCGACCGGGAACGGACCGTGCATCTTGGTTGCGCACGCCAAAGGACCTGGGTAACTACCATCCATGCCGACCGTTACCGTGACCCGCCGCGTGCATTTCAACGCCGCGCATCGGTTGCATAGCGAACAGCTCACGGACGACGAGAATCGCAAGACATTCGGGGTGTGCAACAACCCGAATTATCACGGTCACAACTATGAGCTAGACGTTTCCGTCGAGGGTGAGATCGATCCGACGACGGGATTCGTCGCGGACCTCGGGTACGTCAAGCGGATCGTCGAAGAACTCGTCGTTGCCCGGTTCGACCACAAGAACCTGAACCTGGACGTGACGGATTTTCAGGACTGCAACCCCACGAGCGAGAATATTGCCGTCGCCATCTGGCGGCTGCTCGACGGGCGTCTCCCAGGCCGCCTGACGAAGATCGTGCTCTGGGAAACGCCCCGTAACTACGTGGAATACGACGGTCGCTGATCAGGCGGATGGCCAGAGCCAGCCGAACGTTCCTGCGGTGATCAGTGCGTATGCGAGTCCGTCGGCCATGTGCTTGATGGTCGTGCTCCACGGTCGGCCGAACCAGATGGACTCGGGCACGATGGCGAATGCGTACGCCAACCAAGCCGTGGTGCTGACGATCCGGAACACGGCAAGGTATTGCGTGCCGGGTCCGAGGGTGCGTCCAGCCAGGTACGCCACCATCACGCCGACAACGAGGTAGTACACGAACGACCCCGCCATCTTTCCGCCCATGCCCTCGGCTCCGGGCGGCGTGAGGGTCAGGAACCCGACAGGCCCCTCGTTTCTCTTCCTCGTGTACTCCGGGTCCTTCGTGGCTGCTTGGGACGCCGCGAACGGAACGAGGAACTGGCCGGTCCCGGTTTGCTGCGCGTTGAGCGCCGAGCGCAGCGCCTCCTCATCTGGTAGCGGCTTCCAATCCGTCTTGTGATGCGGCAGGGCCATCCACACGATGGCGCTGGCGATCCAGACCAATACCGCCGAAAGCAGGATGGGCAGCCACAACGAGGCGATGGTGACCATGGTGGGCCTCCAAAAGCAGGTCGGCAGACAAGCTACACTCGGGTGCTCGAAAAGCCAGAGGAGGCTGAGCGCGGCCTGCGTCTAGAGCGTTACCGTCTCCATAGTCTGACGAACGGCGTCAGCGGACTTCCGGAGCGCGACTTGCTCTTTGCTGGTCAGCTCGACCTCGATGATTTGATCGAGTCCGTTTGCACCGAGCTTGCACGGAACACCGAGGTAGATTCCCTCGATGCCGTACTCTCCGTCCAGCCATACGGCACACGGCAGCACTCTCTTCTTGTCCCTCGCGATGCCTTCGGCCATCTGAGCGGCCGCCGCGGACGGGGCGTAGTAGGCTGATCCGGTTTTCAGGTATGCCACGATCTCACCGCCACCCTTGCGCGTCCGCTCTACGATCGCGTCCAGCTGCTGTCGATCGATGAGCTGCGAGACCGGGATCCCGGATACCGTGGTGTACGAGATCAGCGGGACCATGCTGTCTCCGTGACCGCCGAGCACCATCGCTTGAATATCCTCCACTGATACGTCCAGGGCCTCGGCGAGAAAGCTCCGGAAGCGAGCGGTGTCGAGGACACCGGCCATGCCGATCACGCGTTCGCGGGGAAATCCGGTCACCTCCTTAGCCACCCAGCACATGACGTCGAGGGGATTCGACACCATGATGATGATCGCGTTCGGACAGGATGCTTTGATCTCCTGGCTCACGGCCTTCACGATCTCGGCGTTCGTCTTCACCAGGTCATCGCGGCTCATCCCCGGCTTGCGTGCGATACCTGCGGTGACAATAACCAGTTCGCTCCCGGCCGCCGGCCCGTAGTCATTCGCGCCGCGCACTCGACTGTCAAACCCCTCGATGGGTGCTGACTCCCACTGATCGAGTCCCTTTCCCTGCGGGATCCCCTCCACGATGTCGATCAGCACCACCTCGCGCGCGAGCTCCTTTTCGGCGACGCGCTGGGCGACGGTCGCACCGACATTCCCAGCCCCGACAACAGTGATCTTGTTCATTGCGTTTCCCTTGAGCGTTGATGAGCGTTCGTGCCAGAGTCAGCCGCCAGCGGCTGCACGGATGCTGCGTCTTCCAACTCGATCCCCACCTGACGAACGGCCTCGTAGAGAACGATCCCCGCGGTGGTTGCGAGGTTGAGGCTCCGAATCGCCGGGCGCATCGGCACTCGAAAGATGCGCTCGGGATACTTCTCCAGTATGCGAGGCGGCATACCGTTCGTTTCATTGCCGAATACCAACACCGAATTCCGCGCGTACGGAGCGTCCAGGTAGGCACGGGTCCCATGAGCCGAGAAGTAGAGGCACCGCTCGCGGGCGACCGCCTCGCGAAAGACGCGCCAGTACGAGTGCACCCAGAGATCGATGTGCTCCCAATAGTCCATCGCGGCCCGCTTCAGCTGTGCATCGTTCAGGCGGAAACCCATCGGTTCGATGAGATGCAGAGCGGTATCGGTAGCTGCGCAGAGGCGGGCGATGTTCCCCGTGTTGGGGGCGATCTGCGGCTCGATCAGCGCGATAGCGAGCCCCATCTGGTGTCAGACGCCTGTCACGAGCATGGGGATCGTGGTGGCGCCGAGTCGCGCTGCCGGTCTTCCCTCCAACGCGCTCGTCCGTCATCGAGCAACTCCTTCTTCCAGACCGGCAGGCGTTTCTTGGCCTCTTCGATGACGAAGCGGCATGCCGCGAACGCCTCCGCTCGGTGTGGCGCCCCTGCGGCGACTGCGATGCTCGGCTCGCCCACCGGCACGTGTCCGATGCGATGTTGTGCGGCAAAGCGGGCCTCCGGCCAACGCAGCCCGGCCTCCTGAACGATGCGCCCGAACTCCCCCTTGGCCATCTCGACGTACGCGGAATAATCGATGCCGCGGACCGGCCCGTCCTCCGCGCTCCGTCGCACCGTTCCCAGAAACAACACCACGGCGCCGCGCTCGACAGCAGAGACGTGACTCAGGAGGTCCGATACGACGATCGCTTCGCTGGTAACGTGTTCCATTCAGATCAACCCCCGGCGAGCGGAGGGAGAATGGCCAGCTCGTCGCCGTCCCGGAGTCGCGCATCGGGAAGCGCGTGTCGTTGGTTGATCGCGACGAGTGGCCGTTCAGGAATGAGCTCGGCGTTCTCGAGTTGGGATCGCAGCGCGGCAACGGCGTCCCGGGTTGATGCGTCTGGTGCCAGGTCGAGGTCGAGGGCCTCCACTCCGAGGGCGTCGGCGTATCGCCCGAAAAGGCGGCACCGAATGGTGATCGTGGACTGAGAAGCGGTGGTGCGATAGTGCGGAAGTCGCATACGCTGGAAAAATATAGTCCAGCCAGGCGCTCGAGGCATCCCCGCCGCGCGACGTTTCAAGTGGGGTGGGATCAGCGCTCTGGCACCGATGGAAGGGGATGACCCAGAGACTGCCACACGGTCGCTCGGGTCGAGCGGGCGCATGTTGCGAACAAAGAGGCGTCCGCCGCACCGAGCCAGGACAGCCACGAGAGAGGGAATGGGAGGACGCGCAACACGGGGTCGCGCGTGAACGCTAAGGCTGCCGCTCCTGCGCTATCTGCTCGCCGGAAGGCTGGTTGGCCACCATCGCGCGGAGTTCCTTGGACGGTTTGAACACCGGAACGGGCCGCGCCGCGACCTCGACCGGATCCCCCGTGCGGGGGTTTCGAGCCATGCGGGTTTTCCGCAAACGGATCTTGAACGTTCCGAAGCCTCGGATCTCGATGTTGTTCTGATCCGACAACGCCAGCTTCACCGCGTCCAGGAACGCGTCGACGACCCTCGCACAGTCCTTCTTCGAGATCATCGGGCCGGCGGTGCGGGCAATCGAGGCCGTGACTTTCTCGACGAGATCCGCCTTGGTCATCCGTCCCCTCTACTGTGATCCATCGAAACGGCGGTGGCCAACCGGCAGGCGGTGGGCCGGGCGGTCATAAATACCGGCTTACCTGTTGTGTGTCAAGAGCTTGGACGAACTGGGCGAAGTGCCCCCTCGCATCGTGGGGGCCCGGTGAGGCCTCCGGATGATACTGAAGGGCGAGAAGAGGCTGTTCCTTGTGTCGAAGCCCTTCTACTGTGTCGTCATTGAGGTTACGGTGTGTCACTTCAAGTGCACTCGCACCTGGGACGTCCTTACCGCTTCCCACGACTGCAAATCCGTGATTCTGGCTGGTGATGAGCACCCGGCCGGTTTCGAGGTCGCGGACGGGGTGATTGCCTCCTCGGTGGCCGTAGGGGAGCTTCTCAGTTCGGCCGCCGAACGCGAGCGCGAGGAGTTGATGGCCGAGGCAAATGCCGAGGGTTGGGAGCCCGGATCCCGCCAGCTCGTGGATGACGGGGATCACGTACCGTACCGCCGCCGGGTCGCCCGGTCCGTTCGAGAGGAATAGCCCATCGGGATCGAGTTCGCGGACCCGAGCTGCCGGTGTCGTGGACGGCACAACCGTCAACCGGCACCCCAGCGAGTTGAGGATGCGCACGATGTTCCGCTTCATCCCAAAGTCAATAGCGACGACATGGTGTCGCGCTCCGCTGTCCCCAACGAGGTATTCTCGATCCGTCGTGGCCCGGGATGCGAGGTCGAGCCCTTCCATGTGTGGGCTCTCCCTGAGCTGGGCGTGGATCTCAGCAGTCGGATCGGATTCCAGCGCGATGATACCTCGCATCGCGCCCGCCGAGCGGATGTGCCGGGCGAGCCGTCTCGTGTCCACGCCTTCCACGACAGGGATGTTCCGGGCCGCGAGCCATTCGTCGAGGGAACTACTGGCCCGCCAGTTCGAATGGCGCTGGGCGAGCTCGCGAACGACGACGCCGGTAACCTGTGGCTTGTCCGATTCGATGTCTTCCTCGTTGATGCCGTAATTCCCGATCATGGGCGCGGTCATCACGACGATTTGACCGAGGTAGGATGGATCAGTGAATACCTCTTGGTAGCCGGTCAGGTTCGTTGTGAAAACGACCTCGCCAGGAGTCGGGCCGACCGGACGCCGCATGGCCCCGGGAAACACGGCGCCGTCTTCGAGAAGGATGTAGGCCGGGTGCAGCGTTTCGGACTCCTCAGTTCTGCGGGGGCGGGGTCTCCTGCCCTGACGGCTCGGGAGGAACATCCAGCGGCAACCGCCCCGGTGGCGCCACCGGGCTCGGCGCAACGGGCTCGGCCTCCAGCACCGATCGTGGGGCCGAGCCACGGGCACTGAGGCCGGCCAGGACCAAGGAAAGGAAGAGAAAGATGCCGCCGAGCCACCAGGACGCCTTCGTGAGGATAGTGACCGCCTGCCGACCGCCGAAGAAGGTGTCGGTGGAGGCTCCGCCGCCCATAGCCGCCAAGCCACCGCCGGTGCCGGCCTGCAGCAGCACGACGACCAGGAGGAGCATCGCCACAATGAGGAGGATCGCGATCAAGACGCCGTTGAGCATTCTAATCTCCTGAAGCGCCGGAAGATACACGGGGCGGCGTCTTGCCGCAATCAGGCTCCCGCGCGGACCATCGCCGTCCAGGACGACGCGTCCAGTGACGCTCCTCCCACCAGGACGCCGTCGATCTCCCGCTCGGAAACGAGTGCCCCGACGTTGTCCGGCTTGACGCTCCCACCGTACAGAATGCGGGTGTCCCGCGCCGCCAGACCGCGATCGACGCACCACCGCCGGATGTGGGCGTGCACCTCCGCGGCGTCTTGCGGCGTTGCAGTGCGCCCCGTTCCGATGGCCCACACCGGTTCGTACGCGATCGGCACCTGCCCCAGGGTCGCGGTATCCAAGCCACTGAGGGCTTGCAGCTGGCGCTCGACCACTTGGAGCGTGTGTCCCGCGTCGCGCTCACCGATCTTTTCGCCGACACACAGGAGGGGCGTGAGCCCCATCTGGAGCGCCGCCCGCACCTTCTTCCCCGTCTCTGCGTCCGTCTCACCGAAGACGTGTCGTCGCTCCGAGTGCCCAACGAGTGCCAATTGCGCCCCCGCTTCTCGGGCCATAGGCACGCTGAGCTCCCCGGTGAACGCTCCTTTCGGCTCCCAGAAGACATTCTGCGCACCCACGCGGATTTCGCGGCGATCCCGGCAGGCGTCGGCCACCGCTGCGAGCGAGATCGCGGCCGGAAACAGCCAGACTTCGCGGTCGGATTGCGGACGGTAGCGCTGCAAGAAGGCCTTCATGAAGTCCAGGGCCGCTTCGGGCCCGTGATGCATCTTCCAGTTCGCGGCAAAGATGAGTTGGCTCATTGGTCGTCGAGGGCTGCCACTCCCGGCAGCTCCTTTCCCTCCAGGAGCTTGAGCGTCGCGCCCCCACCGGTGGATACGTGCGTGACCTTCTCTCGAACGCCCGCCTCCGCGAGCGCAGCGACCGAGTCTCCACCACCGACGATCGTGGTCGCTCCGCGACCGGTTGCGGCCGCCAGGCCGCGAGCAATGGCAACGGTACCGGCGTCGAATGGAGGGGTCTCGAACACACCCATGGGTCCGTTCCACAACACCGTCTTCGCACCCATGATACGCGCGATGAACTGCTCGGCGGCATCCTGATCAATGTCGTACACCGCCCAGTCGGCCGGAATCGCGTCGCGGCCTACGCTCTTGAAGATCGCACTGGACGAAAGTTCGCTGGCCACGATCACACTCGACGGCAGAAACAGCTTTCCGCGCCCCCGCTGCAGCAGTCCCTTGGCGAGGGCCACCTTGTCGGGTTCAACGAGCGACGTCCCGACCTCGAGACCCATTGCCAAGAAGAAGGTGCAAGCCATCGCGCCACCGATGAGGATCTCGTCGACTTTCGGAAGCAGCGCCTCGATCACGTCGATCTTGCCGGAGATCTTGGCACCGCCCAACACCGCCACGAATGGGCGGTTTGGCTGCGTCAGCGCACCCTCCAGGTAGTGGAGCTCCTTCGCCATGAGGAGACCGGCCACTGCAGGCTTGAGGAGGTGTGCCATCCCCTCGGTCGAGACGTGTGCTCGGTGCGCCGTCCCGAAGGCGTCATTGACGTAGAAGTCACCGAGCCGGGCAAAGGCGGCCGCCAGTTCCGGGTCGTTGCGTTCCTCGCCCGCGTGGAAACGCGTGTTCTCCAGCAGTGCCACCTCGCCCCGCTGGAGCTGCCGTGTCTCACGCTCCGCCCCGGCGGACAGCGGATCCTCGATAAAGGTCACCGGCGAGCCCAGTTGCCGCTCTAATTCGCCCGCAACGGCTCGGAGCGAGTACTCGGGTTTACGCTGCCCCTCGGGCCGACCGAGGTGAGAGGCCAGCACGACGCGACAGCCCCTCGCACGCAGCCATTCGATGGTGGGAAGCACCGCACGGATCCGTGTGGCGTCGGCCACCTGCCCACCCTTCAGAGGCACGTTGAAGTCGACCCGCACGAAGGCCCGGAGGCCCTCGAGGGGCTGGCCATCCAACTCGCTCAGCTGTCGCTTCATCGCGGCTGGGTCACGTACTGCAACACATCCACGCAGCGGGCGGCGTAGCCCATTTCGTTGTCGTACCACGAGGAGACGTGGACGAGCACCCCGCCGATCACCGTGGTGCTGAGGGCGTCGACGGTGGACGAGTACGGACTGCCGATGTAGTCCGACGACACGAGGGGCTCGTCGCTCACCGCGAGGATCCCGTTCATGGCGCCCGCCGCGGCCTGGCGGAAGGCCTCATTCACTTCCCCAGCAGTGGTTGGTCGCTTGACCACACAGGTGAGGTCCACCAGGGACACGTCGGCGGTGGGTACCCTGAGAGCGACCCCGTCGATCTTCCCCTCCAGCTCGGGAATCACCAGCGAGGTCGCCTTGGCGGCCCCCGTGCTCGTGGGGATGATGTTAGTGGCCGCCGCCCGGGCTCGCCTGAGATCCTTGTGCGGCAAGTCGAGGATCCGCTGATCGTTCGTATAGCTGTGCACGGTAGTCATGAATCCGCGCTCGAAGCCGAAGCAATCAACGATCACCTTGACGACGGGCACCAAGCAGTTGGTCGTGCACGAGGCGTTGGAGATGATGTGGTGCGTTTCGGGATCGTACTTGTCATGGTTGACGCCCATAACGAGGGTGATGTCTTCTTTCTTCGCCGGCGCACTGATGATCACCTTCTGAGCGCCGGCGGTGAGATGCTGGGCGGCCTTCTCGCGATCCCGAAAGATGCCCGTGGATTCGAGGACGGCGGTCACGCCGAGCTGCTTCCACGGGAGCTTCGACGGGTCCCTCTGCGAGAGGACCTGGATCCGCTGACCGTCAACCACGAGATCGTCGCCTTCGGTTGCGACATCTCCCGGATAGCGACCGTGGATGGAGTCGTACTTGAGCAGGTGGGCAAGCGTTTCGGCGTCGGTGATGTCGTTCACCGCGATGACGTCGAGGGAGGCACCACGCTTGTGCGCAGCGCGCAGAACGAGACGCCCGATACGCCCGAATCCGTTGATACCGACCTTCGTTGCCATGTGTACCTCGTACGTGTGTGATCGGCGAGCCCGTCTGTTGCGTATGAGAAGAACGCGTGCTCAGCCGTGTAGCGCACGCAGCTCGAACGCCAAGGCACGTGCGAAGGAGACGGCGGCGATTTGGGACCACCCTGCCTCCTCGAGGGCGGACGCAGCGGCAGCAACCGTCGCACCGGTAGTGAGCACGTCGTCCACCAATATAACCGTGGACCCGTCACCTCTCATTTCTGAAGAGGCAGACATGCGCGAAGAGGCAGCCACCCCCCCACCCGTCTCCCGACCCACTCGACGAGCGCCAGAGTCGCTTCCTCGCTGCCGCCCATCAGGGCTCGGACACAGGCCGGGTGGCCGCCCTTTCTGACGCGGGCTGGGCGTTGGCGGCGGAGCTGCAGCCCGAAATGCCCCGGCGACGTTTCGTATCCGCTCCTCGGGCGTCAGTGCGGTTTGAGAGTCTGTCTCCTTTTCCCGGCTGAGTAGCCTCTCGACGCAAGGCATCCGCCAGCGCCGCGCAAGCGCGTGCGTTATGAGAGCTGCCTGATTGTATCCCCGAATCCGCAACCGCCTCGGCGTGAGTGGGATGGGCGCGAGTACGGCCTGCGTGGCCGGAGGTCGAGGGATAGTGCGGACGATACGCTCAGCTGCCAGCTCTGCGAGAGCGGGGTACCCATCGTATTTCAGATGATGAACCAGCGCCCGGGCCTCGGGGCCCAACCAGACGGCGCTCCGAACCCACCGCAGCGTCGCGGGCCAGGCAGCGCAGAACCGGCAAGCACCCACTGCGGGGAGCGGCTGGCGACACCGGTGGCATCCGGTGGGAAGCGGACGCATGCGTCCCCGGCAGACGCCGCAAACCAGCGCGTCCGGCGCACGGGTCTCCACTGGCCGCTCGCAGGAAACGCACGCGTTGGGAAGGACGAACCGCTCAAGCGCGGGGAGGATCTCTCCGCTCACCCAGCGAGCGCTCGGTCAACCGCTGCGGACATCACTTCTCTCGGCGCGTCGGCGTCTGGGAAAAAGCGCTCGAATGCTCGTGCACCTTGCGCGATCAGCATCTGCCGACCGTCGGCAGCCCGCAGCCCCCGGGCCCGACACTCCCGCACCCACGGTGTCTCACCAGGAGCGTACACCAGGTCGAGGGCCGCGCGGCATCCGTGGAGCCGTTCGAGGGGTATGGGTGCACCGTCGCCGTTCTTGAAGCCAACGGGTGTGGCGTTGATAGCGGTCTGGACTGGACTGCCGTCATCGACCAGTGCGTCCACGCCCAGCGAGGTCGCCCACTCGACGTACGCGCGCGCGCGGTCCGCTCCGCGCGAGCGAACCAGCAACTTGACCTCACGCTCGCGGGCGGCGCCGGCTACCGCTCTTGCGCCTCCGCCCGTTCCCGTCACGAGCCAGGGGCCCGTCGACTCCAGCCGGTCCAGGGCATCGAGGATTCCCGGGACATCCGTATTGTCCCCAACGAGGCGGCCTCCGTCCGGCCAGAATGTGTTGACCGCCCCGAGCTCCTTGGCCAGCGGCGTGAGCCGGATGAGGAGCTGGGCAACGGCGACCTTGTGGGGCACCGTCACGTTCCCGGCGATACCGACGGCCTCGAACGCGCGGATCACATGCGGCAATGCTCCAGTGTCCACCCGCAGCGCCACGTAGACGGCATCGAGGCCAAGCGCAGCGATCGCCGCGCTCTGCATGGTGGGCGACAGGGAATGCTCGATGGGGTCGCCGAGAACGGCGAGCAGCCTACTGGTCGCGGTGGTGCGCGTCACGGATTTGCGTCAGGAGCCGGTCGACGGCTTTTTCGATGAGCTCCGTGAGTTCTTGATACGTTTCGCGGTAAATGTCGAGATCACTCCCGAACGGGTCGCTGACCTCGGCATCGTCACCCTTGCGCCCGACATACTCTCCGAGCACGAATGCCCTCCCCTCCCCACCCAGCTCGTCCACGCGCGCGCGGTGGTGTCGCGCCATCGTGAGAATCAGATCCGAGCTCCGCACGACATCCTTCGTGAGAAGGTTCGCTCGATGTTCCGACAGATCGAGCCCATGTTCCAACCCTACCAAGTAAGCACCCTCGGACGCTGGCGCCCCCTCCCAGGCTCCGGTCCCGGCAGACGCCACGCCCACCCCGTCGACCTCCCGCTGGGCGAGCTCCCGCAGCATCAGCGCCTCGGCGAGTGGGCTCCGGCAGATATTGCCGGTACAAACCAGGAGAACGTTCATTACGGTGCCAGACTCCCCACGCGGGCGCGCAATTCGCGACGGGGGATCGCGCCAGGTCGAATCAGCCGAGCCTGCGGTCCCGTGCAATCGACCAACGTCGACGGTGGGACGTTGCCGAGAACGCCGCCATCCAACACCAGCAGCCCTCCCGCTTCGAGCTCGGGTTTGAACGTCTCCAGGATGGCCCCCACCCCCGGGGCCGTGGGTCCACCAGGCCGATTTGCCGATGTGGACGTGATCGGTGTGTTCAGCGCCTCGATCAGCAAGCCCATATCGGGCTGCGAGGTCCAGCGGACGGCGATCCCACCTTCCGGCCCGCGAAGCGCGTCTGGGAGCTTCCCCTCACCACCGACGAGCACGAGGGTCAGCGGCCCCGGCCAGAACTGCTCAGCCAGCGCCTCGGCGACCGGGGTAAAGACCAAGCCGCACCTCTCGGCCATGCGTCGACTCGAAACGAGCAGCAAGAACGGTTTGCCCAGGCCACGTGACTTCATCCGAGCTAGCGTGGCGACGTCCGCTGTGACGGGACGTGAGCCGAGGCCGTAGACGGTTTCGGTGGGGTATGCGATGATCCCACCCCTGGACATGTGTTCCGCCACGCGCGGCGTCACCGCCCTCACCGCGTCGGCTCCTTGAAAAGGCAGGACCGTCACGGCCTGGCCAACGCCTGAGCCAAGGAGAAATCGTCTGGTGTGGTGATCTTGATGTTGGAGCGTCGGTCTGGCACCAGCTCAACCGGATAACCCGCCGCCTCGACGAGGCTTGCTTCGTCCGTCGCGGTGCACCCGAGTGGCTGGGCATCGGCCCGTCGATAGGCGTCCGTCAGCATGGCGCGAGGAAACCCTTGGGGAGTGTGCGCGCACCACAGGCGAGCCCGGTCCACGGTCTCGGCGACTCGGGGCGACCCGTCCTCCGCACGCTTCAGGGTGTCACGCACGGCGACGGCCGGAACGGCGCCTACCCCCCGGGCGGCCGTCGCAATGACCGCGTCGATGATCTCGGGAGACACGAACGGCCGAGCCGCGTCGTGCACGAGGACGATTCCGCAATCGATATCCAGGCATTCCAACGCGGCACGAACGGAGTCCATCCGCGCGGCGCCGCCCGGCACCAGACGGATGCGTCCGCTGGCGATTGGCTCGAGCCAGCCCGGCGGCGAGCGGACGAACTCCGCGGGCAGCGCAATCACGATTCTCCGCACCCCGGGGTGTGCGGCAAACGGCCTGGTCGAACGCAGGAGCATCGGCATCCCGGCAATGTCGCGGAACTGCTTCGGCTCGCCCGAGCCCACACGCTCACCCCGCCCCGCCGCCGCAATGATCACCCCCACGGCCCCACCCCGTGGATCAGCCATCCGGCTCCTCGTGCTGCCGTTCCGTATGGTTGTCGAACCGCGTGTACTGTTTGTGGAACACGAGCTTCACCGTGCCGGTCGGTCCGTTACGGTGCTTGGCGACGATGAGCTCCGCCACTCCTTCTTGGGCTGCCTCGCTTCTCTCGAGGAGGGTGGGGTACATCTCCGCCCGGTAGATGAACAAGACCAGGTCGGCATCTTGCTCGATGGCCCCCGAGTCCCGGAGGTCGGACAACATCGGTCGCCGGTCACCACCTCGCTGCTCCGGCGCCCGGGACAATTGCGACAGCGCGATGACGGGCGTTTCGATCTCCCGGGCGAGCGCCTTCAGGGAGCGGGAGATGTAGCTGATTTCCTCCTGTCGGTTGTCGCTTCGCGGCCCTCGGAGGAGCTGCAAGTAGTCGACCACGATCAGACCGATATCGTGCTCGGCCTTCATGCGGCGCGCCTTGGACCGCAGCTCCAACAACGTGAGCGCGGGCGAATCGTCGATCCAGACGGGGGCCGTGCCCAGCAGCCCGGCCGCGCGGGACATCTTGGGGTAATCGTCGTCCCGAAGCCGACCGCTTCGCAGGCGGCTCAAGTCCACAAAGCTCTCGGCGGCCAGGAGGCGCTCGACGAGCTGATCGCGGGCCATCTCGAGAGAAAAGACGGCCGTCGGAATCTTCGCCTCGAGCGCGGTGTTCGCCGCCACGTTGAGACAAAAGGCGGTCTTTCCCATTGACGGGCGAGCGGCGACGATGATGAGGTCGCTTCGCTGGAACCCGTTCGTCATCTGATCCAAATCTACGTAACCGCTGGGGACGCCCTGCACCGAATCATCGCCCCGATGGCGCGCTTCAATGCGTTCCATCGCCTTCCACATCAGCTCCTTGATGCGGACGACCTCCTGCGTCCCACGCTGGAAAGAGACCTCGAACACACGTTGTTCTGCGCCATCGATGAGGGCGTCGATATCGCTCCGTCCCTCGTAGGCGGACTGGACGATGTCTGTCCCCGCGTCGATGAGCCGTCGCACGAGGGCTTTGTCTCGGACAATCCGGCAGTGAAACTCCACGTTCGCCGCCGTGGGAACGACGTCCAGAAGCTCGGCGATGTAGTCCGTTCCCCCGACCGCCTCCAAGTCACCGCGGCGCATCAGCTCGTCCCGGAGGACCACGGGGTCGATGACGTCCCCCTTGTCGGCCAGGTGCGCCATGGCCCGGAACATTCGGCGATGGGCGTCGCGGTAGAACGCCCCATCTTCCAGAATCTCCATTGCCTTCAGTGCCGCATCCTGGTCCAGCAACATGGCACCGAGCACGGCCTGTTCGGCGTCGAGACGCCACGGCACTGGCCGGCCGGCCAGGGTGTCAGGGTCGCTGGTCGAGGAGCTGGCGTGCGATACGAACGTCATCCCAGGTCGGCTTCTTCCAGTTGGGGTTTCGCAGGAGCGCGGCAGGGTGATACGTCACGATGAGCGGGATGCCGCGGAAATCGTGTACGCGATTGCGCAGCGAGCTCAGGGACTGTCTGGTCCCCAGTAGCGTCTCGGCGGCCGTGCCGCCCATCGCAAGTATCACCGCGGGCTCGATGATTTCAAGCTGTCGGTGGAGGAATGGCACGCAGGTCTCGATTTCGTCCGGCTGCGGCTTCCGATTGTTGGGCGGTCGGCACTTCACGACGTTGCAGATAAAGACGGTCTCCCGCGGCAAACCGATCGCCGCCAGAATATCAGTGAGGAGCTCTCCGGCTCGACCCACAAACGGGCGCCCCGTCTCGTCCTCCCTGGCGCCCGGGCCCTCACCAACCACGGCCAGTCGCGCGTCCGCAGGGCCCTCCCCGGGCACGGTGTTGGCGCGCTGATCGCAGAGGGGACATCGGGTGCAGCTCCGGACCAGATCGGCAATCTGGCCGAGGCTCTTGTCGGCCAACGGGTCTCCGCTGAACAGGTCCTGGGAGGCGGGCGGGATCACGATCCCTGCCGAGGGAATGTCGGGCGCGCCGCGTTTCCACTTTTCTTCGCGGTCATCGATCGGCATACGCACGGCTGAGTTCGACGGCGTCGGGGTCTCCGCTTCCGCGGCAGTCGGGCCCGACTCGGGCTCCCCAGCCACGGGCACCCCGGTGACAACCGGGCCCTCCCCGAGTTCGGCCCGCTGGGCCAAGTAGCGCTCCAGCAAGACCCGGGCGTCACTCACAGCAGCACCTCCACCTGGTCGAGCACCCGTTCCGCCACCGCCCGCTTCGGTAGGAGCCCCAAGGCTTCGGCGCGATCGGCCATCACCAGCGTGACGCGGTTGGTGTCGACCTCGAACCCGGCATCCGGCTCCCCGAAGTGGTTCAGCACGATGAGATCGAGTTGCTTGCGCGCCAGCTTCTCCCGAGCGCGATCGAGTCCGTTGGCGCATTCGAGGGCAAAGCCCACTATGACCGCACTCCGGCGGCGTGCCGCGATCGTGCGCTCCAGCACATCAGGCGTCGGCTGGAGCGTGAGCTCGAGGGGACCGTCAGCACGTGGCTGCTTGGTATCCGCGGGCGTCCCAGGTCGGAAATCGGCGGGTGCCGCAGCCATCACGAGCACGTCCGCCTGAGGCAGGAGTTTCGCCACTGCGGAGAGGAGATCCTCGGTCGACTCGACCCGACGGAGTTCCACGCCCACGGGTGGCGGCAGCGTCGTGGGCCCGCTCACCAGCACCACCCGCGCACCGCGCGCAAATGCGGCTTCCGCGACTGCGTAGCCCATCCGCCCGCTGGACGGATTGGTGAGGACCCGCACCGCGTCGAGGTATTCCCTCGTCGGACCGGCCGTCACGACAACGCATCGGTCCCGGAGGCGGCTGGCAGGTGCCCGGAGCAGACGTTCTGCATGAGCCACGATCTCCTCCGGCTCAACCATGCGGCCCGGTCGCTGGCTGGGCCCCTCGGCCAACGGCCCAACGGCCGGGCCAAGAATGTGCCAGCCGCGCGCGGTGAGAATCCGCAGGTTGTCTCGAGTCGCGGGGTTGGCGAACATCTCATCGTTCATCGCCGGCGCTGCCAGCACGGGTTCGTCAGCGGCGAGTAGGACGGCCGTGAGAAGATCGTCGGCGATTCCCTGGGCGGCACGAGCCAGGAGGTTAGCCGTCGCGGGGGCGAGGACAATGAGATCGGGATCGCGGGCCAATCGGATATGCGAAAGCGCCCGGTCACGATCCCACAGGGACGTGTGAACCGGGCGCCCGGTGAGGGCTTCGAACGTTACCGGTCGCACGAATTCCGCGCCAGAGGCGGTGAGAACGACATCGACTAACACGCCAGCCTCCGTCAACCGCCTGGCCACCGTGCACGCTTTGTAACTGGCTATCCCGCC
>JBDHDH010000067.1:0-20313 GCA_039591615.1 Gemmatimonadota bacterium
TGCATTTGTCTACTTTGCCCTTTTGTCGGAAGACAGCCGCAAGTACCATCACGCGCGGCTCGCTAAGGTACTCGAATCACGATCGGATGAACGCGATTTTCAACAAGCGTTGGAGGCCTCGCATCATTCGTTACGCGCAGGAATGCCGGAGACGGCAGTCGTGCAGGTGATCAAAGGGGCGGAAATGGCGATCTCCATGGGGGGGCCCGGCGAGGCCGAGCGTGCACTGAAGGAGGTGTTGAGATACCCGAATCTCGATAGCCGACCGATGATCCTAATCCTGCTCTCGAGGTCGTTGGTCGCTCAAGGGCAGTACGACCCGGCCCTCAAGGTTGTCACGCGACTCAAGACTCTCAACTTGGATAGTCTGCAAAGTGCTGAAGTTAGCATCCTGCGAGCAGAGTCCTTGCACAGGGGATCTCTAGCTGACAGTCCCACGATAGCTGGAGCTGCCAGGGACGCGGCGCGAGCAGCTGAAGGCCCAGGAAAGCATGTGCTCTTGGCTCGAGCACTGCAAATAAGAGCCGAGGTTGCCGCCAATGAAACGGATCTCAACACATTGGAAGAGATAGCAGCACGGACACGGTCGATTGTCCTGTTCACGGAGGACGAGGAGGCTCGTAGCCTTTCCTCCATGACGCACGGGTTTTGTCAAATGGTGCAGGGTAAATACCGAGGCGCAACACGTAATCTGAGAAGAGCCGAAGGGACTATGCGTCGTCTGTCAAGACACGTCGATCTCCGTATGGTCCTAAACGGCCTAGGGATCTGCCGCACGAACACCGGACAGTTCTTAAAGGCTGAATCACATTTCTTGGAGGCAGCCAGCTTGGCCCACCGCCTCGGCGACGCCTTCTCTGAGAGCCTAGCCTGGGACAATCTCGCGGTTCTATACGACGATCTGGGGTGGTTCAACCGTGCAGCTCAGGCTTATCGACGAGCTTTAAGACTGTGCCTACGGTCGCCGACGCCACGACGCGTCGCTCACATTCTGTCAAATGCTGCAAGCCTTGCAACCTCACTGGGCGACTTTCGAGAAGCGGAAGACCTCCTTGCAAGGGCAGAAGAACAGGCTAGGAAACATGACGGAGCGGCTGCGCTCGTGGAAGTGCTGGTAACTCGCGCAGACCTCAATTTAGCGTGTGTTCAATACGAAGTAGCATGGCAGCTTGTCGAAGAGGTCTTAACGCTAACCGCTGGTAAACCCCCTCTGGATGGTACAACGGGGCATTTTCAGCGGCTCAAGCTTCATTTCCTGTGGGCGACCAAGGGCATTGATGCCATCGATTTGACCACACCGCGCACGGAGCCCGGCGGATTAGGGAATAGACTCGCACGGCAACTCGAAGTGCAGGCATTCCTTGAGCTGATGCAAGATACGGATCGCGAAACAAAGGCGGGCTACTCCGCAGTCCGGGACATCGTTGAACGGCACCTTTTCGGTATTCTAGCCCGATTGGTAACGTTGCGGATCCCGACTAGTAACAGCTTTACACAGCTGGGTGAAGAGTCTGGAGCGGACGTCGTGGCGCGCTTGTTCCCCGACCGGAGAAGGTCAACTATGCCTACCTTCGTTGTCGGGGAGAGCCTATTGGCTGACTGCGGCGGAGGGTGCTGAGGCCTGGCTGCGCGCCGCGCGACCTCCGGGCGGCGTGGGTAAGGCAATAATAGCATCAGGCTCGGGGATTTCCGTTCGGACCAGGTGCTCGACGTCTCTTTCAAGCCTGCTTTCAATCACCTGCCGGATTGTCGCACTCGTCCGGAACGCCGACACCAGCCTCGGATCAAACTGCTTCCATGAATATCGAGCCAGTACGCTGAGGACTCTGTCGTAACTAAGAGCCCCTCGATAGGGCCGATCAGTTGTCATGGCATCGGCCGTGTCAGCAATCGCTATTATTCGCGCTCCAATGGGAATCTCCTCGCCTGCAAGACCATCCGGGTATCCCGTGCCATCATAGCACTCGTGATGGTGCTTCACGCATTTCTCAACCGGGCCACGCAGATTTGAGATCGTGGAAACCAGGTCCGAGCTTCGCAGCGCGTGCGAATCCATCACGAGTTTCTCTTCCGGCGTTAACTTCCCTTCCTTCCTTAGTAGTGGAGCGTACTCTTCGTGCATCTTTCCGACGTCATGGAGCAATGCGGCTGTTGTAATAGTCTCGACTTCTCGATATCCAAGGCCTATCTCTTGTGCAAGCACACGTGCCAGATCCGACACGCGTTGTGAATGGCCGCTCGTGTAAGGATCACGTGCCTCGATGGCCTTTACCATCAGTTCCAGAAGTTCTTGGTTCGTTTCCTGGAGCTGATGATTGACCAGGTAGATGTGTCTAATAAAGAGGATCGGGAGAACTACGAAAGCGATGCCCAGTACCCCCAAGGTGGTGTGCACGTATAGCCAGACGATAGCGAGACTCACCGTACTCGCCGCAAGATCATATACAGCAAAACTCCAGGTGTTGCTGATCCAGACGTCCGTGAGGCGTCTATGTTCACTGACAGCTACAACACCGCTTACCGCAGCCGAGTTAATTGCGAAGAATCCAACGACAAAGCCAACGAACGGAACGACGACTTCCTTCAAGGAAACTGGTGGGATAGTACCGTCTAGGAGCAGGTAGATAGCACAACCTACAACAACCGACAACACCAGCTGGCCTACATTGAATGCGAGTTTGAGCAGCGACTGCCGCGCTACGAGCTTCGCAAACCCTACACTGATTCCTGTGACTATCGCGCCCCACAAGGGACCAAAAACCAGGCCCGCCGCTATATACACGATGAATGAGATTGCCCCATGGACTGAGCTGGCTCGGAGTTTGTGCTGCGCTAATTGCAGGCCAACTCCCAGAGCGATGAACGCCAGGATTCCGGCGGGCGTGACATGGTCCGCACCTCCAGTGGGGACGAGGAAGGTACGGTGTAGGTAGGAAGCAAACCCCAAGGCACCGACTGACGCCGCGACCACAGCACCGACGTAAAGCGCGACCCTTCTCTCACCACGGGATGCAAGCTGCATGATTGGGAGGGGGTGCCCCCGAATGATTCGCTCAGTCCCACGTCTGAGTGCCCGCCATAAAGACGGCGCCGAAGAACGCGGCTAGCCAGCTGAGCATATCGCGTCACCTCCTTCCCAGCAGCGCTTGGCTGCGTCGCGAGAAGTGGCACGCCTCGCTACGGCATGCCCGAGGCTCCGCTCCTAATGCTGACCGATCCGCTCCGCTACTTCCGTGGCTGAGCTATCCCCCGAGGGCCCCCTGTTTCCTCCTGTGTGGTCGCCCGTTCCCGCAACGAAACCATCACGGTGCGCGAAACAGGCCTTTGGAGAGACTCGAAAACCCCGCCGGAAAACCGCCAACGGGGCTGTGATCTACCGTACTACTCACGGTGGGACTGAACCCACCGGTTCGTGGCATCGAGAACGGCGAGGACGGCAGCCTGTTCCGGACTGTCCTTCGCTGCCGCCGTGCCGACGAGGAGCGTAGACTGGCGCCCGTCCAGGACGTGAACCCCGGCGACTGCGAGCTCGGTGTCGAACGCCTCGATAATCTTTACACCTTCGAGCTCGAATGTAAAGGACGGGAGCACCTTGTCCACCGCCTCCACCGTGGCCCGGGCCGCCCCCTGCAGCCGGGCCCGAGGGGCATCCGCCACCTCCTCCTGCCCGGTGATCTCCTCACCGTCCACCAGCAACGTGACCACCAATTGCACCCGGCGCGGGCCCCCCGTCCGTACATCCAGGCTCTGGAACACGACACCCCGCCGGCGCGCCTCCTGCTTGACCGCAGAGCCCTCAAGTGCTTCAATGGGGCGCACTTCTGCCGTCTGAGCGACACTGATCTTACGGTGATCGACCTTGAGCCCCAAGTGGGCCAATAACGCGCTTTCCACGTTCCGAACGATCTGCTTCGGCGAGATCCCGCTCTGCGCGAGGACGTGGATCTCCGTAACCTCCCCAATCGCAGACACCACCACACGCGCCGATAACACCCCCTGGAGGCTTGTCAGCAGGTTTTCGGCCCGCTTTACCCCCCAAGGGTCCGGCACCGCCCCTGGCCGATCCCCAGGGGCTCTCTCCGGGCGCTCGATTTCGGCTTTGCTCGGTGTCACGTCACTGTCCTTTTAGTGCGAGTTCTCGGCGAGCTCGAACCGCTCTGCTGCCTCCACCCGGTTTCCGCCGGCTGCCTTTGCACGGTAAAGTGCCCGATCCGCTGCCTCGAGCGCGTCGCCATGCTCGGGAAACCGGGGATCGTGGCTGGCCGTCCCAACCGAGACCGTCACGACGCCAGGCCCGTAGTTCAACTCCCGCCCCACCCGCTCGAGAGAGTGACGCACCACCTCCCCCACACGCCACGCGCCCTCCGCGTCGGTGCGGAACAGCACGATCACGAACTCATCCCCGCCATAGCGCGCCGCCACATCCGTCTTACGAACGATTCGCTTCAGGTCACGACCGATGGCAGCCAGGATACGATTCCCCGCCTCATGACCGTAACGATCGTTGATGGCCTTGAATCGGTCCACGTCGATAAACACGATCCCGAACGGCTCGCCGGTTCGGCCGCTCCGAGCTACCTCCTGCTGCGTCCGTGCCTTGAGCACACGGTAGCTCGCCAATCCCGTCAGCTCGTCCACCGCCACCTCCCGTTGTGCTTCCTCGGCTCGCCGTTCCTGATACGGCGGGCACTGTCGGAGGGTCGCCCGACCTCGCAGAAACGCCTTGGCGAACTCCACGCACGTGTCATAGCCACACGCCCCACAGTTCCAGTGGCTCCCATCGGCCACGGTACCGATTCGCTCGATCACGTCCCGGATCTCTCCCTCCGACGGACGCTGACCGTTCGTCGAGAACTCGAAGGCCTTGCGCACATCAACCGGAACCGACGGGTCGATCACCGGAACCGTACTTCGAGGTGGTGACCCCTCCTCCGCCACCCGACGACGCCAGAAGAGCTGTTCCCGCGGCCCCAGCATGGGATGGTCGAGTGAGCCTTCGTTCGCCAAGATGTCGACGAATCCCAATTCCACCCCGTCGGCGACGGCCCTTGCGATGGCTTCCAACGCCTCGAGCCCACGGACCTTGATGAACCGGCGGCTCGTCATCCGCATCTCCTGGAGCACCCCATACGGCAAGCCACCTGGAGCACTCAGGTGCCGTTGCCCCACTTCCGGAATCCGTTCGTAGTACTGCGCCTCCGAGCCAACGTCGACTCTGAGCGCGCGGAAGAGCTCGCCCAGTTCCTCGAAGGTGATGAGCGCCTCCACTGTCACGTCACTTCCCACGTTGCCGAGCCCCGCATAGACGAATGGAACGTCCCCTGCGTAGAGCGATCGGAGATATTCTACTTCCGCTGCGAAGGGCGTCTTGACCGGCGCCAGGTAGGGAACCAATTCCGGATACCAGCGACGGACTCGCTCCACCACGACTGGACACGTCGACCGAATGAGCGTGCCCCATACTCGATCAGCTAGGATGACACTGTACTCGGCTGCGACCAGCTCATCGCCGATGACGCCACGATGTACCGCCCGAAACCCCGCACGATAGCAGGCATTGACCACCTGCTCCGGCGTGTTCGGGTAGAAGAACACCGCGGCCTCGGCTCCCAGAAGGAGCACCGCCTCACTGCTCCTGGCGAGCGTGAGCGCCCGGCCGAGATCACCGACGATATCGATCGCATCGTGGGGACAAGCCGGGACACAGGCTCCGGCTCGGATGCAGGCTTCGTCGACGATGCGAACGTCATAGCCGTCAACTGCTATCGCCTGCGCGGGGCATGCCCGCACACACGCGAGGCAGCTCACGCAGTTTTCGTTGACCTCGAATCGCACTAGACCTGCCAGCCGGGCGCGGAGAGCGTGGAGGGCGTCGCTGCGGAAGTACTATGCCCCGCGTTAGAGGCCGTGTCAATGGTAATACTAGCGATTCCGACAGCAACGTCTGTGACGCCAATCACCTCAGGTCCCCCGGAGTGATTCTCCACGACCATGCTGCCTCCTGTGTTGCACCGGAGCCACAGTGTTGGGTTTTGGACATGCCAAACGGACTCAAGACCGCGGTGCTCTTGGGCGCTCTGTCGGGCCTCCTCCTGGCCATCGGTCAGTATGCAGGCGGACCGCAGGGTCTCGTCATCGCCTTCGGTCTCGCGGCCGCTATGAATTTCTTCTCTTACTGGTTCGCCGACAAGCTCGTCCTCAAGATGTAGCGCGCGTGGGAGGTCGACAAAAACCACCGACTCTCTCTCATCGTGGAGCGGCTGGCGCAACGGACAGGGCTTCCTATGCCCCGCGTGTACGCCATTCCCAGCGAATCGCCCAACGCGTTCGCGACCGGTCGCAACCCCGAGCGTGCAGCCGTCGCGGCAACGAACGGGATCATGCGGATCCTCGACGATCAGGAGCTCGAGGGCGTGATGGCCCATGAACTCGCCCACGTCAAGCACCGGGACATCCTCATCAGCTCCGTGGCCGCGACCATCGGTGCTGCAATCACCTTCCTCGCCAGGATCGGCATGTTTTTTGGCGGCAGCCGCGACCGGGGGGGAAACCCGGTGGCGCTCATCGGCATGATCATCCTCGCGCCGCTGGCGGCGGTGCTCATTCAGGCCGCAATCTCGCGCTCCCGCGAGTTCGCAGCTGACCGAGGTGGTACGGAGATCGCCGGCAGCCCCAACGGTCTCGCGCAGGCGCTCCGTAAAATCCAAGCCGCGGTGCAACGGAAACCTCTTCCTGCGAACCCGGCCACTGCGCATATGTTCATCGTCAAGCCGTTCGCCGGCCAAGGTGTGCTCGCGCTGTTCGGCACGCACCCGCCTACAGAGGAGCGCGCCGCGAGGTTGCTGGGCAGGTAAGAGGGTGTTGGGTGCCGGATTCGCGCCACGTATCCGACAGGCGGCGCTTGGTATCCCGAACTCGGTAGGCGACAACTACGTGAGATTGTATTCTTTGATCTTCCGATACAGTGTCCGCTCGCCGATTCCCAACTCCTCTGCAGCGCGGCGACGATTGCCTTCCGTCACGCGCAGGGCCGCCTCGATCGTAGCCCGCTCCACCTCGGCCATCTTCATGCCCGGCCGGTAGACGACCGCAGACTCCCTCTCGTCGTGCTCCCCTCGGGACGGTCGCTCTCGACCGGGTGTGATGTCTTCGTATTCTGTGACCTGTGGCCAGGCCATCTCGCTCACCTCAACGCGCTGCGGTGATTCGTCGAGTCGGCGGCGGAGATCCTCGATCTGGAGCTTGAGCTCGACCAGGCTCCGAAGAATGAACTCGAGCTCCTGACCCTGCACGTCGCGCGTCGCACCCGGCACAGGCACCGGTAGCAGGCGTGTGCCTCCCTCGCGGATCTCCGGAGGTATGTCGCTCGCATGGATCTCCTTCCCCGGCGCGAGAACGACCATCGACTCGATCAGGTTCCGGAGCTGGCGGGCATTCCCCGGCCAATGCGCATTAACGAGTATCTCCATGGCGCCGTCGGTCATCCCGCGGAAGGACCGGCCATGCGCCACACTCAGCTCCTTCACGAACTGCTTCACCAAGAGCGGGATGTCACTCTTTCGCTCGCGCAACGGTGGCAGGTACATGTACAGGACGTTGAGTCGGAAGAACAGGTCCTCGCGGAACTTCCCCATCGCCACGAGCTCTTTGAGCGACTGGTTGGAAGCCGCGACGACGCGTACGTTCACGCGGATGGGTTGGGAGCCGCCAACGCGAAAGAACGCCCGCGTCTCAAGGACCCGCAGCAGCTTCACCTGTGTAGCCCCAGGCATCGCGCCCACTTCATCGAGAAAGATGGTGCCGCCATCTGCCAGCTCAAATCGGCCCAAGCGCCGCTCAGCCGCGCCGGTGAAGGCTCCTTTCTCATGACCGAACAGCTCCGACTCAAGAAGCGTCTCCGTCAGCGCCGCGCAGTTGACGGCAATGAACGGCTTGTCCCTCCGCGGCGAGAGGGAGTGGATCGCTTGCGCCACGAGCTCCTTCCCCGTCCCCGACTCCCCTTCGACGAGCACGGTGCTGGCGACGGGAGCGATCTGTTCGATCTTGACCAGGACCTCTTGGAGGGCGGGGCTTTCGCCAACAATCTTCGTCCGCTGCTGCAGTCGCCGACGTTCGATGAGGCGTGTCGCGGTGGCCACGATCTCTCGGGGCTCCGCCGGTTTGCGCATCCACGCGGTGAGCCCCAGCCGCCGCACCAGACCGGCCGCGTCCGGCGTCGTTGCTTCGATGAGCCCCAGGGTAGAGATCTCCCGATCGCGCGCCAGAGCGACCAGGACCTCCACTCGATGTTCGTGTAACGCATTCGTGAGAACCACGACATCCGGATCGGACCGACGCAGAACCGCTTTGGAATCGTCCAACGACGAAACGAGGATGGTCTCCGTCCCAGCCGCCTCGAAGGCCGCGTTGCTCTGAACCGCGACCTCCAGATCATCCATGGTGATGAGAACCTTGTCCGCCATTAGTGATCCGTCGGCTCGTCTCGAAGCAGCTGCACGGCATGATCGACCAGTGGGTCCAGCACCGCAAGGCCGTCCCGCACACCGCTTGGACTGCCAGGCAGGTTCACGATGAGAGTTGAGGCCCGCACACCCGCGACGCCTCGCGACAGGTCCGTGCGCGGAAAGGTGTCGCGGCTGGCGGCCCGGATTGCTTCGGCAATCCCAGGCGCCTCACGTTCGAGCACAGCCCGTGTCGCCTCCGGCGTGACGTCCCGGGGCCCTAACCCAGTCCCACCAGTGGTGAGAATGACGTCCACTTCGCCAGCGTCCGCCCATCGTAGGAGTACGCCCGCGATTCGATCGCTCTCATCCGGCACCACCTCTCGGGCCCCAACCTCGAATCCCCGCGTCCTCGCCCACGACACGATGGCATCGCCCGATGTATCGGTACGCTTCCTGGCGGCTCCCAGGTCCGATGCCGTCAAGACCGCTATGCGGATCGGCGCGCCGGCCACGCGCGGAACCTGCTACCGCCTCGCGCCGCCGCCCTCGTAGAACGGCATCTTCACAACCTCAGCGGCAACGCGCCTCCCACGACAGTCGACCTCGAACTGCGTACCGGGTTCGGTGGAATGCGTCGGTAGGTAGGTCGTCCCGATGGCCTGTTGCAGGCTCGGGCTGTACCCTCCGCTGCGCACGACATCGACCTTCCGCCCGTTGAGGTACACGTCATACCCATGCCGCGGAATCGCGCCCTTCTCGGGACACACGAAGCCAACGAGCCGCCGAGTTGGGCCCTTTGCCTTGATTGCCTCCAACGCCTTCTTCCCAACGAAGGGTGCCCCCTTGTCCAGCTTGACGATCCAGCCCAACCGTGCCTCATAGGGGCTTACCGTCTCGTCGATTTCATTTCCGTAGAGGGCATACCCCATTTCCAGGCGAAGCGAATCGCGGGCACCCAGCCCCGCCGGCTCCGCCCGTCCAGCTCCTACGAGCGAGCGCCACATGACGTGGGCATGTCGCGCCCGAAAGTACAGCTCGAAACCGTCCTCACCGGTATAGCCAGTGCGGGAAATGAAGCACTCCACGCCAGCCACCTCGCCAACCTCAAAGCCGTAGTAGGGAATTTCCGGCAGGTTCGTGTTGGTCAGGGACTGGACAAGGGCCTGGCTGTTCGGTCCCTGAACGCCGAGGAGAGCAACATCAGCGGAAATGTTCTTCAACCGGACGTTGACGGCGCCCTTCTTGCCCACCATGTGGCTCCAGTCTCTGTCGATGTTCGCGGCATTCACCACAAGCATGACCTTGTCGTCGAATCGATACACCACGCAATCGTCGATGAACGTTCCTTCCTCCGTGAGCAACGCGCTGTATTGCGCACGACCCTCTTCGAGCGTGCCAAAGTCGTTGCAGGTGATTCGGTTCACGAAGGCGTTCCGGTCGGCGCCGGAGACCTCGAATTCCCCCATGTGTGAGAGGTCGAACACTCCCACGGCCCTCCGCACCGATTCGTGCTCTTTCGTGATCCCCGCATACTGCACTGGCATCTCGAACCCAGCGAAGGGTGCCATCTTCGCCTTCGCCTCGAGGTGCAAGTCGTAGAACGGGGTTCGTTTGAGTGCCTGGCCGCTCATCGTCCATCCTTTCCACCCAGCAAGGTCGCGAGCAATGCCTTTTGAACGTGCAGGCGATTCTCGGCCTGTTCGAAAACGCGCGACTGCGGACCTTCGATAACGGCATCCAGCACCTCCTCCCCACGGTGGGCGGGGAGGCAGTGAAGGAAGATCGCATCGGGTGCAGCGAGTTTCATGAGATCCTCATCGACCGTGTAACCTTTGAAAGCGAGCTGCCGGGTTCCTGCCTCGTCTTCCTGCCCCATGGAAGCCCATACGTCGGTGTTCACGACGTGCGCACCGCGCACCGCGTCGTCTGGGTCTTCAAAAATGAAGATCTGGGCGGTTCGTTTCGCCCACTCGAAGATCTCCCGGTTGGGCTCGTACCCCTCCGGGCACGCGAGGCGCATCTCCAGTCCCAGCAATCCTGCTGCATGGAGCCAGGAGTTGGCAACGTTGTTGCCGTCCCCGATCCACGCGACCACCTTGCTGTCCCAGCTACCGAACGCTTCGTACACCGTCAGCAGGTCGCCAAGTACCTGGCAAGGGTGCAGGAGATCACTGAGGCCATTGATGACGGGCACGGTCGCATGCCGTGCGAGCTCCTCCACGTCGGCGTGATCGAAGGTGCGGATCATGATGCCATCGACGTAGCGAGAGAGCACTCGAGCCGTGTCCTTGATGGGCTCGCCCCGACCCAACTGGATGTCTCGCGCCGACAGAAAGAGCGCATGTCCCCCCAGATGGAACACTCCGACCTCGAACGACACTCGCGTCCGCGTACTGCTCTTCGCGAAGATCATCGCTAGCGTCTTACCGGTAAGGGGACGCTCGCGATACCTGCCCGATTTCATGTCGGAAGCCAGCGCGAGCAGGCCTGCGAGGTCACCCGCTGAGAGATCCGGGACGCTGAGAAAATCTCGTTTCGGCATATCTGACGGTTACGGTCGGCCAATTTGACAGTTCGGGGCACGGATTTTAGCAGCGCCGCCCCGGGGTGTAAAGTAGATCGCCTCCGATCCGCGCTGCGTCAGAGGATGTACTTGCGCAGGTCCTCATCCTCCACGATGCGCATGAGGCGTTCACGCACCTGGCGTCCGTCGAAGTCGACGTGTTTGTCCGGTATTTCGGGAAGCTCGAACAGTACGTCCTCGAGGAGAGTGGTCATGACGGTGTGTAATCGGCGGGCGCCGATGTTCTCCATGCGGTCGTTCATGAGCATCGCGATTCGTGCGATCTCTCGTACGCCGTCCTCCGTGAACGAGAGCTCCGCACCCTCAGCCGCACACAACGCCTGGTACTGTTTGATCAGCGAATTCTCCGGCTCTGCCATGATACGAAAAAAATCGTCTTGCGAGAGCGGCGAGAGTTCGACCCGAATGGGAAATCGACCCTGGAGCTCCGGAATGAGATCGGACGGCTTGGAGACGTGGAAGGCACCCGCGGCGACAAACAAGATGTGATCGGTGCGGACATACCCATACCGGGTCTGCACCGTTGAACCTTCCACGACAGGTAACAGGTCTCGCTGCACGCCCTCGCGAGAGACGTCAGGTCCGGCCTGGGCGCGCTCGCCCGCGATCTTGTCCAGCTCGTCGACGAAGATGATTCCGTGATTCTCCACCCGGTCGAGGGCCTCGTTGACGACTTCATCCATGTCGACGAGCTTCCTCACCTCTTCGTCGATCAGGATGCGCCGCGCCTCGTTCAGACGGAGCAAACGCCTCTTGGTGCGTTTCGGGAGCATTTCTTGGAGCATATCCGAGAGGTTGATATCGGTCCCTTCCATACCGGGCTGCGGCTGCATGAACTCGAGCATCGGGAACGCCTGATGCGAGATCTCGATCTCCACTTCGCGATCTTCCAGTTTCCCATCCCGAAGAAGCTGGAGCAGCTTCTCGCGCGTACGCCGCCGACGCTCCCCGATTCCCTCTTCGATGGCATGGCCGGCTTCGTCCTCTTTTCGAACCTCACCATCGGCCGAGACGATGAAGAGTGGGTGGTTCTCAGCCCCGGCCTCGGAAGTCGTGACAACTCCCTCTTGCTCCTTACCCGGTGGCTCGGGTGACGTCGCCGGCGGGACTGGCAGCAGGAGCTCAAGCAACCGACTCTCGGCCCGCTGCTCGGCCGTCGGATACATCTCCTCCTCCCGCTCGCTCCTGACCATGTTGATGGCAGCGTCCACCAGGTCGCGAATCATGGATTCCACATCACGGCCAACGTATCCCACCTCCGTGAATTTGGAGGCCTCGACCTTCACAAACGGGGCGCCCGAAAGACGCGCGAGCCGGCGAGCGATCTCCGTTTTGCCCACTCCCGTCGGGCCGATCATGATGATGTTGTTGGGGAGGATCTCGTCCCGGATCTCTTCCGGCGCCTGCTGCCGACGCCATCGGTTTCGGATAGCAATGGCCACCGCTTTCTTCGCGGCTCCCTGGCCGATGATGTACCGATCCAGTTCGGCAACGATCTGGCGCGGTGCCAATTCCTCGAGCCACGGAAGCGGGTCAGGTCCGGAGTCAACCTGGGTTAGTTTCTGGGCAATCGAGTCGGTGTCTGCTCCCATCATCTCTTTCGTGCCCGCAACACGCTTGCGGGTCCAGTGGATCCCGTGGTCAAGGTGGCGCAGTTGCCCCCAGCTCGAGAATCTTGATGTTGCGGTTTGTATACACGCAGATATCAGCGGCGATCTCGAGCGCCTGTTGAACGATCTCCGCTGCACGTAAATCGGAATTCGCGGACAGCGCTCGAGCGGCGGCGAGGGCGTAATTGCCCCCGCTCCCGATTGCGAGAATGCCGTCGTCCGGCTCAATCAGCTCTCCGGTTCCGGAGATCACGAATCCGTGACTGCCGTCGGCCACGGCCAGCAGAGCCTCGAGACGACGGAGGACGCGGTCGCTCCGCCAGTCCTTCGCGAGCTCCACCACCGCTCGGGGCAGGTTCTCCGGGAACCGCTTGATCTTCTCCTCGAATTTCTCGAAGAGCGTGAGCGCGTCTGCAGCTGCCCCAGCGAATCCCGCCAACACTCTGCCCTCGGCCAGCCGACGAACTTTGTTGGCGTACGCTTTCATGACGGTGTCCCCAACAGTGACCTGTCCATCGCCACCCATCGCGACTTGGCTGTCTCTACGGACGCAGAGAATGGTAGTACCGTGATAAGTCATGACGGATCAGCGGGCCACTGTGCGGACGATGTCACGCCCTCGGGTGCGCATGCTGGTAGACCTTCTTGAGTCGCTCGACACTAGTATGAGTATACACCTGGGTCGTGCTCAGGGAGGAGTGGCCCAGGAGTTCCTGCACGGCCCGCAGGTCGGCGCCGGCATCGAGCATATGCGTGGCGAAGCTGTGTCGAAGACTGTGGGGACTTGCGCCGGTCGTCTCCCCAAGGTTCTTGAGGAGCCGATTCATGACGTATTGGACACCCCGAGCCGAAAGCCGTTTGCCCTTCTGAGCGAGGAAGACGGCACGGCGATCCGCTCCCCGCAACGCGACTCGCTCGAGCAACGCCTCCCGCTCCACGTAGTAGCGCCGGAGCGCCCTTCCCGCGTGACCGCCGAGGGGGAGGATGCGCTCTTTTCTCCCCTTCCCGCGCACCTTGACTTGTTCGGATACGAGATCGATGTCCGACATGTTCAGGCCCGAGAGCTCCGACAGCCGCATACCGGATGCGTAGAAGAGCTCGAGCACCGCAAGGTCGCGGGTGGCCCGAAAGCCACCGCGGCCCGCCAGCCACTCCGCGTACTGGAACAGCCAGTTCACCTGCGCTCGGTCGAGGACGGTCGGTAGGCGTCGCTCGAGCTTCGGGAGTCGAACGGCGCTAGCCGGGTTGACGCTCACGCCGTACCGCACATTCAGGAAGCGGTAAAAGGTGCGCAGCGCAGACATGGCTCGGGCGACCGAGCGCTTCGCGAGCCCTTTGCGAGACAGTGCCGCCATGAAGGCCCTGAGCGCCAACCGATCGATGGTGCCCCAATCCCAGCTTTGCGAACCACCGAAGTAGTCGTCGCAGAACGCTTGGAGGGCCCCCAGGTCACGGCCATACGCCTTCACCGTGTGGGGGGAGTCGTTTCGTTCCCGCTCCAGGTAGACCAAGAAGTCTGCCAGCTCGGGCCGGGCGTTGAACGTGGGAGTGCGACGCCGGATGCGACGGCTCACGCGGGAACTGCGGCGAGTCGGCTCACGAACTCCCGCATGGCATCGAGGGCACGAGCCGAGAGTGCCTCGCGTTTGCGCCGCTTGTCGCGGGTAGGACGGGCCAAAGGTGGCAACAGTCCGAGATTCGCGTTCATCGGTTGAAAGGCGGTCGGGGCCGCATCGTGAAGATAGGCCATCAACGACCCTAGGATCGTCTCGCGAGGTGGAACGAGTGGATCGAGACCATCGAGCAGCCGCGCGAGATTGACACCGCCCAGCAGCCCCGTGGCCAGAGATTCCGTGTACCCTTCTACACCCACCAGCTGTCCAGCGAACAGCAAGTGAGGGTCGTCCGGTGCCGAGAGATGCGCCGTGAGCACGGCGGGCGCGTTGAGATACGTATTGCGATGTACGCTGCCGTATCGGTAAAAGTCTGCCCGCTCAAGACCGGGGATCGTGCGGAACACACGGCGCTGATCCCCCGTCCGCAGGCGCGTTTGGAACCCCACGAGATTCCACATTTGCCCCGCCTTATCCTCTCGCCGAAGTTGCACGACGGCATGCGGCTCTCGTCCCGTCCGAGGATCAGGCAAACCCACAGGCTTCATCGGACCAAACCGCGGTGTTTCCCTACCACGGCGCGCCATTTCTTCAATGGGCAGGCAACCTTCGAAGTACGGTATCGGGTCGAACTCCTCACCGGGGTATTGGTCGGCGGCAAGAAGATCGTCGATGAACTGCTCGTACTCCGCCTCGGTGAACGGAGCATTCAGAAAATCGTCGCCGGCGCCTTTTCCGTACCGCGAGGCTGGGTACAACCTGTTGAAGGCAAGCGTCTCGCTGCTCACGATGGGGGCGATGGAATCGTAGAAAGCCAGCGCGTCCAGGCCGAGCCGTCGGGTGATGGCTCCCGTCAAGCCATCGGAAGTGAGCGGTCCTGTCGCCACGATCGCGGGTGAGGGAAGCTCGGTCACCTCTGCCCGAACGAGTGTGACGTTGGGATGCGCCGTGACCCGCTCCGTCACGACCCGACTGAACTGGTGGCGATCGACGGTCAGCGCCGTGCCCCCCGGGATGCGGGCCCCATCCGCCAATTCCAGCAAGACGCTCCCGAGTAGGCGCAGCTCGGCCTTGAGGAGCCCATGTGCGTTGTTGACGTCGAGGGACTTGAAGGTGTTACTGCAAACCAGCTCGGCAAGGTGGTCCGTTTGATGGGCAGGGGTGTTGCGCTGCGGGCGCATCTCGAACAGCGTGACCTCCACACCACGCTCCGCCAGCGCCCATGCGGCCTCGCAACCGGCGAGGCCGCCGCCGACCACCGATGCGTTCACGTCGTGACCGGCTGACCCGCCGCCTCCTTGGCCGTGAACTCGTGCCCGCACTTGAGACAGCGACGGTACTCACCCCGCGCTTTGGTCGAGCGTTGCTCCGCGCCCACCGTGCCGCATTCTGGGCACTCGTCCGGCACAGGCCGGTACCACGTCGAGAAGGTACAATCCGGGTAACTCGAACATCCGAAGAACGAGCGGCCCCGCCGCGTGCGGCGCTCGGTCAGATCACCCCCACACTGCGGGCACGCCACCCCGATGGGAACCGGTCGCGTGTGCTTGCAGTCAGGGTATCGTGTGCAGGCGAGGAACTCTCCGTATCGCCCCGTCTTGATGACCATGGCGGCGCCACAATCCCGGCAGACTTCATCGGTGGGCCGATCGGCAACCTTGTCCCGCTTCAGGGGGCGGGTGAAGCGGCACTCGGGGTATTTCGTGCAGGCAATGAACGGCCCGAACCGCCCGCTCTTCACCGTGAGTTTGCTGCCGCATTCCGTACAAGGCTCGTTGTCGAGATCGGAAACGTCGTGTGCCTCACGGATCATCGCTTCCACATCGACACCCTCGAGCGCCTTGCGGAACGGACCATAGAAATCCTCGAGCACTCGCCGCCATCCGAGATCGCCATCTTCGACCTTGTCGAGCTCGTTCTCCATCTGCGACGTGAACTCGACGTTGAAGATGTCCGGGAATCGGCTCACCATCACTCTCGCCACGGTCTCGCCCAGCTCGGTGGGATGGAAACGACGCTTCTCCACGCGTACGTACTCTCGCTCTCGGAGCGTTGAAACGATGGAGCTGTACGTGCTCGGGCGCCCAATGCCCAGCCGCTCGAGCTCCTTCACGAGACTTGCCTCGCTGTATCGTGGCGGCGGCTCGGTGAAATGCTGGTTGGGATGGATCCCAAGAACCGCCGCCTCGTCTCCCTGCCGCATTGCGGGAATCGGAGAGAGATCCTCGAAGGTCTCGGCGTCACCTTGCTCTTTCGCCTCATAATACAGCACGTGGAAGCCGTCGAAGACAATCACAGATCCCGTGGCACGGAAGAGGTACTTGCCGAGATCGAAGTCGATGCTCGTCGTGTCGTACACCGCCGGCGTCATCTGCGACGCGACGAAGCGCTGCCAGATAAGCTGATAGAGCTTGGATTGATCCGCGGACAGATACCTCTTGATGCGGTCCGGCCGCCGCTGCACGTCGGTCGGTCGGATGGCCTCGTGAGCGTCCTGCGCGCGAGCCGACTTCTTCGTCTTGTAGACATTCGGCTTCTGCGGCAGATACGGCTGGTCATAGTTCGCATTGATGAAATCGCGAACCGCATCGATGGCGGCCGATGCCACGCGTGTCGAATCGGTGCGCATGTAGGTAATGAGACCGACGGCGCCTTCGTCCCCGATATCGATACCTTCATACAGCTGCTGCGCCACTCGCATAGTGCGGTTGGATGAGAAACCGAGACGCTTGGCAGCTTCCTGCTGCAAGGTGCTCGTAATGAACGGTGCCGCGGGTCGCTTGCGACGTTTCTTGCGTTCGACCAATGTGACGATGAACGGTTTCCCGTCCACGTCGGCCACAACTGCTCGCGCGTCACTCTCGGAATGCAACGCAGGTTTCTTACCGTCGACCTTGTGGAGCTTCGCGGTGAACTGCTTCTTCTGCGCCTCCAGCTCCGCTTCGATGGACCAGTACTCCTGCGCCTCGAACGCACGAATCTCCCGCTCGCGCTCCACGAGGAGTCTGAGAGCAACCGTCTGCACGCGACCGGCCGAGAGTCCAGTCTTGACCGACTTCCAGAGAAGCGGGCTGGCTTTGTAACCGACCAAACGATCGAGGATGCGACGAGCCTGCTGCGCCTCCACCTTGCGGCCGTCGATGTCGACCGGATTCTCGAGCGCCTCAGCCACTGCATCCTTCGTGATCTCGTGGAAAAGAATGCGGTGCACTTTGTTGCCGTTTCCAATGTGCTCGGCAACGTGCCAGGCGATCGCCTCGCCCTCGCGGTCCGGATCGGTTGCGAGATACACTGATGCGGAGTCCTTGGCGGCCTTCTTGAGGTCCGCCAGGGTCTTCCCCTTCCCCCGAATGGTCACGTACTTCGGCTGAAAGCCCTTCTCCACGTCGACCCCCAGCTGACGCTGCGGCAGATCGCGGACGTGACCAACCGTAGCCTTCACCTGGTAGCTCGAGCCGAGGTACTTGCCAATCGTCCTGGCCTTGGTCGGCGACTCGACGACGACGAGCTTATCCTGCTTACTCTTCTTTGCCATGATCCTTTATAGACTCCTTGCGAGGCCCGCTGCTGTGAGATCCGATACAGCCGCTGATCTCATGGCGCCAAGGTCTCAACGGGCCCTCAACAGTCTAACCGGCGCTCCCCGCCGCGGTTCCGGCCCCCGAAGACCCAACGGCCTAGGGGGAACGCCGCTCCCACCTAGGCCGTCACACCGTAACCCGCTATCCTGCAAGGGCTTACAGGGCCTTCGCCGGGCCGCCGGTCCGTGGGCGGCGGGGCGCATTATTACCATCCCGCCCGAGATCGCGCAAGCTCGACGGCCTGGGTGGCGATCTCGACGGGTGTCCGGCTCTGAGTGGCCAGGGTGACGTCGGCGCGCTCGTAGAAGCCCGCACGAGCATCCAGCAATGCCCTCAAGCGCGCGACCGGATCCGCTCCTCGCAGCAGTGGTCGTGTGCCCGGTGGGACCGCCCGCCGGGCTGCCGTGGCCGGGTCGGCCTCGAGGTAGATGACGAACCCGCGGCCCGCGGCCGCTTCGAGGGCACCCGGCTGAGCCGCCCATCCGCCCCCGGGCGACACCACGCTCGCCGGTGCTTCGAGGACGCGCTCCATTTCCCTCCGTTCCAGCTCGCGGAACGCCGGCTCACCCTGCTCTTCGAAAATCCGCTCGATAGACCGCCCATGCCGTGCCACGATGTACTCGTCGAGGTCGACGAAACGCACCTCCAGCAGTTCGGCAAGCAGCCGTCCGACAGTGGACTTGCCGGAGCCTGGAAGCCCGACGAGGATGAGGTGTCGCCTCACCCTTCCGCGGTTCCGGGCTCTGGAGACCGACCCGACAGGGAGGTGAGGTAGTGATCCACGGCGGCCCGCATCTCCTCGACGGAGTCTCCACCGAATTTCTCCTGCATAGCCTGCGCGAGAACGATGGCCGCCATCGCTTCGGCGATGACACCCATCGCTGGAACGGCCGTGACATCCGATCGCTCGGACTGCGCCCGTGCGGGCTCTCGCGTTGCGATATCCACCGTCGCCAGCGGACGCCGAAGCGTGGAAATCGGTTTCATGGCCACCCGGATGACGACGGGCTCGCCCGTCGTCATGCCACCTTCGAGTCCTCCTGCCCTGTTGGTCGCGCGAGCATATCCCCCGGCTGCCCTTGAGCCCCCTCGGACGATTTCATCGTGTATCCGGGATCCTGGCTGGCGTGCCATTTCGAATCCCAGCCCGATCTCCACGCCCTTCACCGCCGGAATCGACATCATGGCGTAGGCGAGGCGGCCGTCGAGCTTCCGGTCCCATGACACATGCGCGCCGAGGCCGACGGGGAGACCGGAGACGACCACCTCCGCGATGCCGCCCAACGTATCGCGACCCTTGATGGCCTCATCGATCGCCTGGACCATCCTCGTCGAGGTTTCCTCGTCCAGGCATCGAACCGCCGATCGATCGGCCGTTTCATTCAAGGGGACCGGAGGGCGGCCGAGTTTGGGGGCTTTCACCGGGCCCAACTCCACCACATGGCTCCCGATTGCGACTCCAAACTCCGCCAGGAGCCGGCGGCAGACTGCTCCGCACGCCACTCGGGCTGCTGTCTCGCGCGCGCTGGCACGCTCCAGGATGTCTCGGGCATCGGAGCGGCCGTACTTCAAGACACCGACCAAGTCGGCATGCCCTGGCCGCGGACGCGTCACACGCCGTCGGCGCTTGCCCGATGCGTCGGTGTCCGGCTCCGGAGCCATTACATCCGTCCAATTCTCCCAGTCGCGATTCCGGATGAGCATCGCGACCGGCGATCCGAGTGTCTCGCCGGCCCGGACTCCACTGAGGAACTCCGCCTGGTCTGCCTCGATCTTCATGCGGGCGCCGCGTCCATAGCCGGCCATGCGGCGGCGCAGCTCGTGATTCACATCGTTGGCGACCAGGCGCAGCCCAGCCGGTAGTCCTTCGACGACGGCTACCAGTCCCTTCCCATGGGATTCGCCTGCGGTGGTGAATCGGATCATCCGGTCATTCCCGCTCTTGCATGTCACTGAATCGGGCGAACGCGCCTCGGTAGCGCGGAATCATGCGCAGCAAGCCTCACTTTGCTGTTCCTCGCAGCCAACAGTGCTTCCAGCACCCCCGTTGACCGACAGCCCTCCACATTTTGCATTCAAATCCACCGAAAAACCAAGCCCGACCGGGGACGCCGGCCGGGCCTGGGGATTCGTGTCGCTTGCGTCCCGACTCAGTTGGTCACGGGCTCGCCCCACTCACGGGCCTGGAAGATGTTGGTGATGGGAGGCAAGGTCACGACCACGACCCCTGCCGATGTCACGCCGACGAGGATGTAGAAGAAGGTGTCGAACACCTCGATAGTGGGGGCCTCAGCTGCCGCGAACATGAGTCGGTCGTTCGGATCGAGGGATCCACCGAAGGTCGGTGTGCCGGCGTCGCGGGCGTCGAAGGCATGGTCGAAGTTCAAATCCATGCCGGGGTTCGGCCCACCGATTCCCACGAGGCCCTGGAGCCGCAGCACCTCATCAAACACATCCCCAAAGTCGCCGCGGATGAGACCC
>JBDHDH010000068.1:0-21108 GCA_039591615.1 Gemmatimonadota bacterium
AGTTCGACAGCTGGGACGACATCCACCGCACCAAGGGCGTCCGCCAACTCGATTCAGGTGGAAGAGCTGGCCGAAGTCAGTCACCTGAACGCGTTCGAGGCGATTCGACGGCTGCGACCCAATTGGCTCAGAATCCGTGGTTTGGCAACGTTCAATCGGCAGGAGGTCGCGGGCATCAAAGTGTACATCGATGGTGGTCTGCGCGGTCACGTTGAACAGCTCGAGCGTATCCGGGCATCAGACATTCAAGAGCTTCGATACCACGACCCCCGGCAGGCAACGACGCGCTTCGGCACGGACCACGGGGACGGTGCCATCTTGGTAACCACAAAAGGCGGTTGAATGACATGGAGGCAGCCGAATTGACCAACGTGCCTCGTTTGGCTCGACACAACGCGTTCATTCTTTCTTCCCGGGAGTCCAACGATGAGCTGGCGAAATGTGATTCGTTTTGTGTTGCTGACCGGTGTCCTTGCCACGATAGCCACCCCCGTCCTTGCGCAGAGTTGGTCCGATGAGCAGCTGGGGGTGTGGGCCGTGATTCAGGCCCAGTGGCAGGCGGCAATGGAAAAGGACGGCACCTGGCCCGACCGCGTCCTGCATGAAAAATTCCTCGGCTGGGCGAACGACAACCCCGCTCCCCGGAGCAAAATGTCCACCAGCCAGTGGACCCGGTACGGCAATGAGAACTCCACGACACTCATGCAGGAGCTCTACCCCATCGGTATCGCGGTGCACGGAAACACCGCAGTCGCGCACTATCTCTACTCAAACGCAACTGAGAATCGAAAGGGCGAGCGTCAAACGACGCATGGTCGCTACCCGGACATCTTAGTGCGCGATGGGGAGACATGGCGGTTCATCGCGTGGCACGGGGGGGATGATCCGCAGAGCGGCACTTGACCAACGCCTTCCGTCGAGGGTGACCTGACCGCTATCAAATGAGCACGTGTAGGACGCGTGGATTGAGCCCGACCGCGACCTCGATCTACACCTCGAAGCGTTCCCACCTGTGCTTGACCTGCTCCATGAGCTGCACGTAGCGCGGATCCCCTCGAAGGCTACGCAGTGACGGATCCGTCTCGGACAGCAGCGGGTAGTTGATGAATCCGCGATGAAGAGCCTACCCAAACAGACAAACACTCGTGTCGGGGGCACCACCGAAGATTGCCATACCGGGGTGGCCATTCGTGGCCAGTTGTGACTACCTTGGGCACCGACAGGACCCCCCGAACGCCTGCCCAGTCCTGACGCAGCCCGCTGCGTCGCGTGGCGACGGAGCCACGCGCAGGTCGGTCCATCCCACGCCGATTCCAGACGAGGTGAGACATCGCAGATGCAGTTTCGCTTTGGTGGCTTTCTCAGACGGCATCGACAGCGGTTTGTCTTCGCAGCCGGCATCCTAGCCGTATTGTGGCTGGCGCTCTTCATCTATCACGTTCGGAAGTCCTTACCGTCGGGGATGTCGTTCGCAGGTGACCTGCACCGCGGTAACGTGGAGTTCCTCTTCGACATCACGTACGAACCCATGATCGACTCGGCGGACCGGTTCGTCGTGATCGATATGTTCTTGTTCAATGACGAGCACACGGGTGACCGGCAATACCGGCCACTCACGGACGAGCTCACGGACCGCTTGATCGCGCGGAAAGCGGCTGCTTCGGCAGTCGACGTCACGTTCATTACCGACCCGATCAACAACTTCTACGGCGCCTACACGTTGCCGCAGATCGAGCGGCTTCGCGACGCCGGGATCAACGTTGTCATGACGCGCCTCACACGGCTCCGCGACTCGAATCCACTGTATTCCGCTGGATGGCGCCTCGTCCCGCGTTGGTTCGGGACCGCTGGCCCGGGACTGGTACCTCACCCACTCAGCAGTCGCGGGCAGCGGGTCACCGCCCGGTCGTACTTGAAACTGCTCAACTTCAAGGCAAATCATCGCAAGCTGATCGTTACCGAACACGGATGCTTGGTCAGCTCGGCGAATCCACACGACGCGAGCAGCTTTCATTCGAACATCGCATTCGCATTAGCTGGACCGATCTGTCAGGACATCCTGGAGGGGGAACGAAATCTCGCCGCCTTCTCGGGCGGCGTCATCGGACCACACAGGGTAACGGATGTCGGGCAAGCGGTACAGGAACCGACCATCATGCGGTACGTTACCGAGGGACGGATTCGGACCGCTCTCCTGCAGGAAATCGGACGTGCGGAGGCAGGCGATCGCATCGACATCGCCGTCTTCTACCTGTCAGAACGCTCGATCATCGAAGCCCTCATCGATGCCACGAGTCGTGGTGCGACGCTCCGCGTCGTGCTGGATCCCAACAAAGACGCGTTTGGACGTGAGAAGGGCGGCATCCCAAACCGACCAGTTGCCTCGGAGCTACGGGACCGATCCAACGGGCGGATCGCCGTGCGATGGTATGACACGCATGGCGAGCAGTTCCACACGAAGCTCGCCGTGTTTACTCGCGGGGACAGCGTCACCGTCGTCGGCGGATCGGCCAACTTCACCCGTCGCAACGTCGGTGACTACAACTTGGAGGCAAATGTCCGTTTGTGGACGCATCGCCAGTCGCCCCTCGCCCGGGCGCTGGCGGGCTACTTCGAGCGGATTTGGTCGAACCGGGACGGTCACTACACGGTCGAATTCGCTTCGTATCGCGACGATGCGTGGTTCAAGCGAGTGCTCTACCGGTTCCAGGAATTCACGGGAATGTGCACCTACTGAGAGCATGCACCCGCGTGCCGAAAGGGGCGTGGAGCGCCCTAATGTGCCCGATGGCCAGCTGCAGCGATCTCTCCTCCTACCCTACCGGCCCACCACCACCGTTTGGGGCGAACCCCCTCTCGCCACCCTCTCCACCTCCTCACCGAGAAACCGCGTCACCTCATCCCACGCCCACCGTCCTGCTCGAGCCTCGGCGTCCCGGTTGTAGTTGGTGTTCGTGTTGACGTCGTACGTATAGGCCCGCCCCTCCGCATCGCGCACGAACTCCAGGGCACCGATCTCGATACCGTGCGCCGCCAGGAACGCCTCGTACTGAAGTGTCAGGGCCGGATCGATCTCGTCGATGATCGAGAACATGGGGCGCCGAGCTCCGTCGCCGACACCGCCTGGCTCGACGCAGTGGTCCGCTGGACATAGCTCGAAGCCTCCACGGGTGTCGACCTGGACCGCGTAGAAGAAGCGGCCGCCGATGAACTCGACCCGTGTGATGACGTCCTCTGGTGAGCGGACATACTCCTGGAGGAGCGACACCCCGTCGATCGACGGCTCGAACGCATCGCTCGTAAGGAACGCCGCTAGCGCACCCCTGGTCTCGAACAGCTGCACGCCAGCTCCGCTCCCGCCTCGATTCGGCTTGAGCAAGATGGGGCCCGAGGCGAACGCATCGGCGGCGGCCGGGATCGCCTCGCGGCCGACAGCGACGACAGTGCGGGGTGTTCTGATGCCGTGCGTGCGGAGCGCACTGTACTGCAGCGCCTTGCTCACCTCGAGCCGCAACGCCCGGCTGTCGTTCACCACTCGGCGACCGTGGCGTTCCAGCCACCCCAGGACCACTCCCGCGTGCTCGGGCCCAAGGCGGTGCCCCCGGATGTGCGAGGAGGCGCTCATGCGGTTGTAGAACACACCCTCGGGCGGCTCCTCCTGAAGATCGACCGCGCCCCCCGCAAGGAACCACTCCTCGTACTGCCACCCTTGTCTCGCGAGCGCCGCACGCAGAGGCTCGACCCAGGCGTCATTCTCGTGGATCACGTAGATCTTATGCACTGTTGCAGGCTCCCTTCGAGCCCCTCCGTGGAAGATCATTTCGGCCATGAACAAAAGAACCAGCCGCAGACTGTCGGCCGGTTCCCACTGAAGTCGCTTTGCTCTGCTGATTACATAACGATACCGCACCGGCCGACTTTGCTCGCTCGCCGGAAACAACAAAAGGTTGATTTGGTAATCGTCCGCTGAACCGCTGCTAACATGCTCGCGCCCGGCGACAGATGGCGGGCCTTACGAGGCGGCTGTGACCCCTCCAGCCCGGCCCGGGTCCTCGCTTCGTTGGTGGCCCATGCTTTCCTTGAACCCCCTTTCCCGATGCGAGGTTCCCATGGCCAACGGGCGTCAAGCACCCGAACGCGAGAAGCCCAAGTGCCTCCTGCTGATCGGCCCACCCACTCGCGGGTGCCGGCGTGAAGCTGCATCTTCACCCTCACGTCGGACCAGTTTGACCGTTTGACGCCCTGTCTGATACCGAGGTGAGACATGAGGATCCATCGCTCCCATCCGCTCTTGCTCATTCTTCTCCTGTCCTTCGGCCTCGCCCCCGCCGCTGCTCAAGAGATCGCCACCGTCGAACTAGCAGCGGTGGATACGATCTTCGAGCGCTTCGACGGGACCCGCAACCCGGGGTGCGCCGTGGCCGTCGGCCACGAGGGATGGCCAGTGCTCTCGCGTGCCTACGGGATGGCCGATCTCGAACGCGACGCGCCAAACACTCCGGAGACGATCTTCGAACCGGGTTCGGTTTCGAAGCAGCTCACGGCCGCGGCAACCATCCTGCTCGCGCTGGATGGGAAGCTCTCCTTGGACGACGACGTGCGGAAATACATCCCCGAGCTGCCGGATTACGGCGAGACCATCACGATCCGCCACCTCATGAATCACATCAGCGGCCTTCGGGATTGGGGCGCCGTGGCTGATATCGAGGGGTGGCCCCGCACGATGCGGGTTCACACGCACACGCACGTGCTGGACATTGCCAGCCGCCAGCAATCGCTCAACTACCGGCCAGGCAAGTACTACTCGTACACGAACACCGGTTACAACCTCCAGGCCGTGCTGGTGGAACGAGTGAGCGGGATGACGTTCGCCGAGTTCTCGAAGAAGCGTCTGTTCGAACCACTGGACATGACGCGAACCGAATGGCGGGATGATTTCACGCGCATCGTGAAGGGCCGGGCGGTGGCCTACAGCCCCAGGCCGGAGGGCGGGTTCCGCATGAACATGCCGTTCGAAAACGTGCACGGGAACGGCGGCCTCCTCACGACAGTGGGAGACCTCCTCCGCTGGACCCACAACCTCGAGACGGGAGAGGTCGGCGGTCCGGCGTTCCTCGAGGAGATGCATCGGCGTGGGGTGCTCAACTCGGGCCGGGAGATCGCGTATGCGAGCGGCCTCCGCATTGGCGAGTACCGTGGGGTCCCGGAGGTCGGGCACAGCGGCGCCACCGCGGGATACCGGGGATACCTGACGCGTTTCCCCGACCAGGGGATCGCTGTGGCCGTGATGTGCAACGTTGGGAACGCCAACCCTTGGGGGCTGGCACACGAGGTGGCGGATCTCTATCTGGGCGCCGCGATAACTGACCAGATAGCGCCGGGTGGAGAAAGACCAGCCATCGAATTGTCTTCCGCCCAGCTGGAGGCGCTCGCCGGGGGATACCGGGAAACACGCAGGCATACGGTCGTGACGCTTACCGTGTCGGGCGGGAACCTGGTGGCGAGGGGCGACACCCTGTTACCGGTATCGCAGATCCGGTTCGAGGGTCGCGATGGCGTGATCCTTGAGTTCGATCGGGCACCGGAGACGGGAAGCCGGCCGGGGGCGCTGGTGACGCTGCCCGATGGGGACGCCATTCGGTTAGAGCCCGCTCCGGCATTCGAGCCCACGCCGGCCGAGCTCGCGGAGTACACCGGCGCTTACCGGAGTGACGAGGCCGAGGCCACCTACACGGTCGTGGTGGAGGGTGGCGCGCTCGTCGTGAAGGACCGCTACGGTTCGGGCCGGCACCCCGTTCCTGCGTACCCCGATGCGTTCAGCGATCGAGGGACCATGTACATCTTCCGTCGTGACGACGCCGGCCGGGTCACGGCGCTGAGCCTCAGCCAGAGCCGGGTGTGGGACATGAGGTTCCGGCGGATACGGTGACGGCTCGCCTTCTAAAGTGAAGTTCTTCCGGGCGTATCGGGGCACGGGCCGAGGCGAGCGTGTGACCCCTACGGGGTTCAGATGAATCGGATCTCGGCCACAGCGTGCACCGAGAAAAAGACGGAGGTCACAGAGACACTCGTTTGATCCAGCAATCCGGGACCCGGCACCCGATGTACCTCGATGGCGGCCCCGATGCTCTCCCCGGTGCGTTGCTCCTCCATCAACGCCTCGCCCGTCCTCGGTTCTCCTCCGCGCTCTCTGTGGCCGGCTAGAACTCCAGCCAAGTCCACTTGCCACATTGCTCGCCCCAACGCAACGCCCCGCCGATTGCTCGACGGGGCGACGTCGCTTTCCACTCAATAGTAGCGGTGGTGCGTATGGGTGGCGGTCAAGGGCGAAGCAGGCGGCCCGAGCGAAGGTGTCTGCCCGGGGCGCGCCCGATCGCGGTCAGGTAGTGACGCCGAGTTGCTGCAACATCGTCGCCATGTCGAAGTACTGGCGCTGTAGCTTGACTTTCTCCCCGGCGATCTCGATCACGTTACACGCCCGCAAATCGATGCGCTTGCCGGTCGCGGCTATCGGACCGTCGGGTGTCTGGAGCGGTCCGGTGTGCGTGCCCTGCCAGGTCACCTCGAGGACGACTGCGGTGCCGCTGACGAATGCGTTGTGGAACGTGGCTTTGGAGTCGGGCAACGCCGTGGCCCAGCCTTTCCACACGGTCATCACCTCGTCGACTCCCTTCACCCTTCGATGCGTTGCGACTTCATCGTACACGAAGTCGGAGGTGATGCTGGCTCGTACGGCCTCCCAGTCCTTCTTGCTGTAGGCAACCAGGGGGGCCTTGGCAGCTTGAATGAGCTGGTCCTGGGAGAGCTGGGTCGTATGCGCTGGCATGGTTTTCCTCCTCGAGGGTGAGCGAAACACGGACGGAAATATGAGTCTTGGTACAGCGACTGTCGAACTCCCGAACGGAGGGGCTTGAAGCTCACTGGATTTTCCGGAACCTTCCCGCACCATCCAACCGCATCTCGGCGACCTGACCCGACGAGTCGAGGACGAACGTGACGAAAGGACGCAAGCGATACGGGCACGTGTCAAACACCGGATCCCGCCAAGCGGCGCGGAAGACGGGGACGAACCCTCGGTCGAGTTGGTCACGCCAACGGGCGACGTCTGCTAGGCGACCGCGACCGGCCGGATGTTCTGGTTCAGCCGGAACAGGTTCTCCGGATCGTACTTGTTCTTGAGCTCCACCAGTCGCTCGTAGCTGTCCCCATATGCAGCCTGCACTCGCTGTCCTTCCTCTTCGGTCATGAAGTTGACGTACACGCCGCCGGTGGCATGGGGAGTCATTGCCGCGAACAAGTCGCGACACCACCCAATACACCGTTCATCGTCAGCTCCGTCTTCCCACCGTCCGTGGACATTCATGATGAATTGGGCGTCCCGGTGGCGATAGGCCGTGGAGCTGGGGTCCACCCGGCTCGTCGCGCCGCCCATCTGCGCCAAGAAGATCTCGCATTGAGGATCGGGAAGCGTCCCGACATATCTCACTATGATGTCGAGCGCCTCATCGCTCAGCTCCAGGAAATCGTGCGACTTCCAATAGTTGCGGGAGCCGGGCGTCAGCAGCGGGTCGAACGCAGCCTGGAAGCCCGTGAAGGCGTTCGCACCGATGACGTCCGCAATTGGACTCCCAAACGCCCGCAGTGGTGCTAGCGCTTCCTCCCCTTTGGCCATGTCACCTGCGTAGAGCGCAGCGAGCACCAGGACTTCGGTCCCATGTACCTCTTCGGGGAGGAATGGAAGCGGTGGAGCCTTCCGCAGCACGACCCAGACGGTCAACTCGTCGGGAGCCTGTGCCGCGAACTCCCGGTAGTACCTGAGAACCTCTCTGGCGGCATCAAACGGATGCACGATCAAGCCAGCCAATACCTCCGGCCCGACAGGGTGGAGGGCGAACTCGAAAGCCGTGACGACCCCGAAGTTCCCTCCTCCTCCACGGATCCCCCAAAAAAGATCGGCGTTCTCGGCTGCGCTTGCCCGCACCAATTCGCCGTCCGCCGTCACCACGTCAGCCGAGATCAAGTTGTCGATCGTTAGCCCATGCTTGCGGCTGAGCCACCCGAAACCGCCGCCCAGTGTGAGCCCCGCGATGCCGGTCGTGGAATTGATGCCTACGGGGGTGGCGAGGCCGTACCCCTGTGTCTCGTTGTCCATTTCGCCGAGGGTAACGCCCGGCTCCACCCAGGCCCGGCGGGCCGCCGGCTCGACGCGCACCGATTTCATGTCGGCGACGGAGATCATGATGCCTCCGTCACAGACTGCGTTCCCCGCGATATTATGACCGGCGCCCTGCACCGCGACTACCAGCTCATGCGCTCGGGCGAAGTTGACGGCCCGGACGACATCCGCCGCTCCGGCACACCGGACGATCAAGCCCGGGCGTCGATCGATCATGGCATTCCAAATGGACCGCGCGTCGTCGTAGCCTGGTGATTCAGCCGTCAGCAACCTACCCCGCAGACTGGACGCCAATTCGTCGATCTCGTTCTGACCGATCGTGGTGGTATTGCCATCTGTCGTAATCATCGTGACATCAGTCATCAACGCCTCCGAGGTTCAGGCATGAGCAAACTCCCTGGCTGGCGTCGCGGTCAGCCAGAGCGACCTTCAGGCGGTCCAGTGGGTCGGATTGGTTGGGGCATGGCACGGCGCTCCTGGCGGGAGCGTGCCCAAGATGGGGTCTGGTGAGCGAACAGGCTAGCCCAATGCGGGCGAGACCCGAGGGCATGCCACATCAGATTCGGTTCTATCGGGGTTGATCGGCGGACACCGACCCAGTTTCGGCGACATGCTCGAGGCGGTTGAGTTGGTCGGCTTCGTCCGGCGCGCTGAGCGGCTCCCGCTCGAGGCTTCCCTAAGACGGAGTCCGCGGCTGTGCGCGGCCAGGCGAGCCACCGGTCAAAACCGTTCTCCTGGCGCGGTCAGCCCCCGGGCGTTTCTCGGGACCGAGCAGCGGCATCCGAGCCTCCCACTTGCTCGGCAACCGTCAAGCTACCCGCTGGCGCCCAGAATCAATTGCGAGTGAACGGGCGACGCCGATCCCGTCTGCGAGTGGAATCCAGCCGTCTGGGCTGGCAGGGAGGGCGGCTACGGCATCCGAGAACGTTGGTAGTTCTCGAGACGGGATTCCAAGTCGGCTGGTAGGGTCCCCATGAGCTTGCCGGTTGGCGAGACGAAGACCCGAGCCGAGGTCACGCCGGGTAGTTGGCTGGCCTGGTAGGTGAACACCCAGGCGGGCGGGTCGCCTGGCATGTGGTTGACCTCCTCGAACGCGAGTTGGACGGTCCGACTCGTCAGCGGCGGTGCCGGCCCGAGAAGTTTCCCAGCCGTAAGCATGGCACCCGCGTACGAAGCCAACGTCACCGCCACCCCCACTGCAGACAGCACGACGAGCCACTTTACGATACGCCCCATCACTTCCTCCTGAATCGGTACCGAGGACGGAAGCAATCAATGAGCCATCCGGGCCGCCGATATGCTGTGAGAAAGCGCACAAGGGAGGGAGTCAATCCCCCAACTGCAATCGTTGGCGCCCCACTTTGCGCTCAACTCTTGGTAGGACGTCTCCACCCGGATCGGTTCGATCGTCGGGCGCGGAGAATGCGATCTGAAGGCCAGAGGTGAGCGCGTCCGTCTACCCCCTCTTCACATCCCGACCCACAATGATCGTGACGTTGTCACTCCCACCGGCGTCCAATGCATCCTGCAGCAGATTCTCGCACGCCTGTTTGGCCGAGTTCATGTGGCGGAGTCGCTCCGCGATGCGCTCGTCTGGCACATGCTTGGTCAGACCGTCACTGCAAAGGAGTCCGATGTTGTTCCAGTCTTGATCCATGCGGGTCACCACCGGCGCGGTCTGCTGGCCTCCGATCGAGCTCGACAGGACGCTTGCCCATTTGGTGTTGAATGCGGTGGAGTGCGACAGCACACCCTGATCGACGAGTTCCTGCGCCATCGTCTGATCCCGCGAGATCCGCGACAGCTTGTCGTCGCGGAAGAGGTAAAACCGGCTGTCGCCGAGCTGGAGCAGATAGGCCCGGGGCCAGACACCGATCCACAAGGTGAGCGTCGTTGCCATGCCGCGGCGGTCCGGATTCGCCTCCGCCTCGGCCACCACGCTCGCGTGACATTTCCACGCGGCATCCTGCAACGCATCATCGAATGCCTGGTCGTCGTGCCCGTCGGAATCGTGATAGCAGCGCATCGTCTCGGCGACGTAACGCGTGATCGTTTCGACGGCCAGCCGACTGGCCACCTCCCCTTTCGCACCAGCCCCGACCCCGTCCGCTACCATGGCCAGGAACGCCATCCGGTCTCCGTGCAACGGCAGCCGGTCCGCCTCGGACAGACTCGTCTGGTGCACCCGAATCCGTTTGTCGAGAGAACAGATCAGGAAGTGGTCCTGGTTTTCCTTCCGGACCCTGCCGGGATGCGTCAAGCCATGTACGTCGACCTCGTCGTCGCGCGGCTTTCTGAGCGCGCCGGTATCCAGCGTGGTATCGGGTGATGTCATCTGCGCCTCCCGCCGAGCTATGCGGCCAAGGTACGTTCGGCACCGGGGAAGGGGGACCGGACACGCTCCCGTGCTCCACCGGGAGCACCTGAAAGATGGGGCGCAACACGGGTGTGGGCCAGCGCAGGCCCGCGGACGCGGTGAGGGGCTCCGGAACGGGCTGCGTGGGTTTGAGAGGTATCGTGCGCCGTGCGTGGCGCTACCCACCCGCGAGCATCCGGACGATGTGGTCGTCGCGGCCGCTCAACTCCCACCGAACCAGCGATATGGGAATCACACCCGCTGCAGTGAACTCGTCCATGAACCGCTTCAGCGAAAACTCGTCACCGAGTTGAATCGCTCGCTCGGCCATTAGGTGCTCGAGCTGGACCTTCCCGGTCACGTAGCTCGTTCCATAGCCGGGCTGCTGGAGGTAGAGATGCTGCTCGCCGATCACCGTGTTGCCATCTGCCGGTAACCACCCACGCGGGGTCCACTCTGACGCGAACGCCGACGCCTCCGCGACGCTCCACTCGTTGGCGTGCAGCATCAGGCCGCCAATGGCGCGCGCCGCCCGCTGGGCCAGCAGGATGTAGATCAACTCCCGCGCGCGTGGCCGCCGATCGAACAGCCCCGCGTGCATCATCATCTCTTCCATACCGGTAGCGAGTCCTTCGGACCGCGCCGCGAAGATATTGAAGAGTGAGGGCACACGCCTGATCGGGCTCGGGTGCCGTTCGGCCGCCATACGTGCAAGCTCTATCCAGTGGTACCCGTGGGTGCGCATCGTCAGGGCGTCTCGGTAGCTCACTTCCGAAAAGAAGCCGCGCAATCCCTCGACCGGGGTGAACCGGCCGATATGCGCGCGGAGCGCCGGATCCATGTAATCCTTCACGGTCACGATCTCCTCTTTCTCGAGGAAATCCAAGAACTCGTCCACGGCGGCGTTGAAGATCCGATCGTATTCCGCCGCACTCGCCACGCGCGTTAGTTGCGGGAGGTTGCGGTTGCGATTCTCCTCGAGCCGGAGCGCCGCATGAGCACGAGCCAGCTCGCGATACATGATCGTGATCTGCTCCTCCCAGCTGTACGGTACCAACTGAATGTGCCGGAGATACCACGTGTAGTTGTCTCTCCCGACGCCCGAGGACCCCGTCTTCGACGGCGCTTCGCGCTCGAGCCATGCGCGGAAGGCATCGGTCGCCTCCCGCGCCCGCCGAATCGCCGCATCCAGTTCGGCGCTCGTTCCCGCCACGCGACTCGCCAGGGCCTCGAGGTCCCTGCTCTGCCCGGCCATGTTTCGTATCCCGCCCCGCCAGAGATCGGCCGCATCCTCGACGAGATTCTCCCTCGCTTGATCGAGCACGCCGGGAATCGCACCGATCCGTTCGGCGAGCTCCGCGGCGTCGCTCGATGACAGCGGATAGTCGTATTGCCACACGTCGATCCAGCCATGGATGACGGGGCCCTCGTGGGCCGGCACATCGCTCTGGGCGGCGAAGATCATCGTGTAGAAGGCAGGATTCCGCGCCCAGGGTCGGCGCACGCGGTGATCGAAGTCCAGACCGTTCATCTCGGCACGGACGAGATAGTGGTCGATCTGTCGATCTACGGGCCACCCGCTCGGATCGATCGCCCCTAGGCGCCGCCTGTACGCGGCGAGTTCCCGATGCTGCGCGGCCATCGCAGCGGCCGAATAGTCCGACACGCCGCCGATGAACTCGGGGCGCTCGAACTCCCGCCACTCTTCGAATAGGGCGACTAAATCGTCGTAGCTCGTGCTCTGGACCGGACTGGTCGGGGTGCACGCGACCGCGAGTGCGAGCAGGATCGCCAGGTGTATCGTGGTTCGAGAAACGCGAATCGGACACATATCGAGTGCTCCGGGATGGCGGTCGAGTAATCTGCGAGGAGAAGGGAGTGATCGTGGCTTCAAGGCTGAGATGTGCTCGACTGCGCTGCTGCCTTTACGAACCGCCACACCTCGCAGTGTCATGGCAATTTCAGCGCGCTCACAAAAATCCTCACCGACGCGCGGATCGGGGCGTAGCCACGCGTATTCCGGCCAGCATCTAGGTGACAGGGCGAAGATAGGATCCCTCCGGTCCAGCGCTCTGCGGGCGGCCAGGCTACCACTCGAGTCGGGGCAGCACCTCCGCCTGCTTCTCGCACATCAGATCGATCAGGTCTACCGCCGCGCGGTACGACACCGTAGTGGGATCCAGCAGGATCGCCTGCAGCAACGCGACCCGCGACTCGTGCTCGAACGCCTCCACCAGCAGGCGGTGGATGCTGATCTGGGTACGCAGGAGGGCGGCCGCCAGCTCGGGCAGCGGTTGCATCTGTCTCGCGTGCACGCCGCCAGCGTCCACCGTTGCCGGGACCTCGACCACCGCATCGTCGGGGAGGTTAGGGATGGCGCCGCCGTTGGCGATGTTCACCGCCGCAACCTCGTTGCGGCATCCACAGTAGAGCCCTTCAATGATCGGTACGGTGACTTCACCGGACGGCTCGAGCGGCGCGGCCGGATCCACTGCGAGCCGAGGGTTGGTGTGCAGTCGGGGTAAGCGGCCCTCCGGGAACAGCGGCACCTCGTGCGGCCGGTCGCTCAGGTTATACACCCACGTTGGGATCTCGCCACCCTCCCACGGTCGGCCCTCGCGCGGGTCGTGAAAGAACTGCATCGCCGCACTCGCCAGGTACTCCTCGGCCCACCGCACGTACTCGCCGATGTGGTTGGCGCCGGGAGACGGATAGAGACCCACCACGCGGAACAGTATCCGGGTGAGCGCAAGCTCGTCCCACCTCGCCAACCAGTGTGCCTTTCGTTCCCGATCCCGCAGCCGAGGGTAGAGGTCGGCGCCGGACGCTCGGTCCCGCACCTCCTGGAACCAGCTGAAATGGTTCAGTCCGCAGGCATACGTCTCAAGCTCCTCCGGCTCGCACTCAAGGAACTGGGCGAGCTGGGCAATGCCATGGAAGACGCCGTGACAGAGTCCGACCACCTTGATGGACGAGAGCCGAGTGAGAGCTTCGCAGAGTTTGGTCAGCGGGTTGGTGAAGTTGAGCAGCCACGCCTCCGGACAGCGGCGCTCCATGGCCCGGACGATGTCCAAAGACGGTCCCATGTTCCGCAGAGCATGGAACAGCCCGCCGGGCCCGCCGTTCTCACCATAGATCTGCCTGAAACCCAATTGGCGCGGCAGGTGGAAATCTTGCGCCCAATAGTAATAGCGCCGCCGCGCGATCGCCGTCACGACCACCTGGGCTCCATCGAGTGCGCGATCCAGCTCCGTCGTGGTCTCGATGGTCACCGGTTTCTCGTGCCGCTTCGTAACGTCTCGGGCGTAGGATGCCGTCACCTCCAACTCCCCCTCCGCCACATCCATCAACGTGACGGTTGGCTGCCGCTCGCAGATCGGGTCGCTCAGGAGCAGGTCCCGCACGGTAGCCGGCCCAAACTCGCGACTCCCCGCCCCGATGATCGTGATCTTCATCCGATTTGTCGTCCCGGATTATCCATGCCTCGGATAGCCACAGAGATCACGGAGGAGAATGGAGGACACAGAGAGCGTGATAGAAGTCGGGCCACAAGGCTGATCCTTGGGCTACCAGACATCTGCCGTATCGTAACAACGTGCGCCTCTGTGTTCTCACAAACCCCTGTGTGCTCTGTGGCAACCAACGAAGTGATCCTCGCTCGATTCGTTCGTCCTTACAGCTCACCGCCGCCGCTGGTCGGCTGCGCCATCACGTCCCGATCGCCGGCGATCAACCGCAACGCCGCCCACGCCCCCACAATCGATAACAGCATGGCCACTGTTCCGGGAACCGGCCGCCCGGTCAACAGATACCCCGCTCCAAGGAGGCTCCCGTACACGAAGAGGAGACCGAGTCCAAAGCCCAGCCATTGTCTTCGGGCGTCATGCTGGACGGTCACCTCAGGACACGAGCGGGCGATCGGGCCCCACCACCCGCCCGGCCGTACCCGTCGATAGAACATCTGCAGCCGGGTCTCCTCATCAGGCGCGGTATTGAGCGTCACGAATAGCCAGATAACGGTACACCCAAGGAGAATGATCGTGGCCCGAATGAAGTCGAACTCGCCGGCGTAAAAGCGGCTGACTCCGGCCATGGTCGGTTCGGAGACGATCCCCATACGATGCAGCATGCCGAACCAGACCGCCCCGTTCGCCATCGCGAAGGACACCGCCATGGCACTCACTTCGGCCCAAGCGTTGACCCGCCACCAGTACCAGCGCAACAGCCAGACTAAAGACACACCCGCGGTGAGCTCGATGACGTAGATCCACGCCCGCCGGATCGACTCCATCTGCCACGCGGTCACCGCGGCGACCAGTGCGAGTGCGATGATCGCCAGCCGCGACGCCAGGACGTAGTGCCGCTCCGTTTCATTCCGCCGCACGAACCGGCGGTAGACGTCGTTGACCAGGTACGATGCGCCCCAGCAGAGATGCGTGTCCATCGTGCTCATGAACGCGGCGAGAAACGCGGCCACCATCAGCCCGCGCAGCCCCGCCGGCATCATCTCGACGATCATCATCGGGTAAGCGAGCTCCGGATCGGCGACGAGCTCGGGGCCGGCGGTCGCGATGGGAAGGAGCAACAGTGACCCGAGGCCCACGATGACCCACGGCCAGGTCATGAGCACCGTCGCGGCGAAACTGAACCAGAACGAGGAAAGGAGCGACTGCCGCTCGTTCTTCGCGGCGAACAGGCGCTGCGCGACATAACCATCGCCCTGACCGCTCCGCGTCCAGAGAAGGAATATCAGAAAGAGGAAGGAGACGAACTCCAGCGAACTGAGGTGCGCCGGATTGGGAACGAGATCGAGCGTCCCAGCCGGGACATCGGGCAATGCACCAACCTGCTGTGCCATTGCGGCCGGACCACCGAGCCGCACGAGAATGATTCCCGCCAGCGTGAGTGATCCCAGCATGCCAGCCGTGAACTGGAGAATGTCGGTGACGACGACGCCCCAGAGCCCCGAAGCGATCGTATACAGCAGTGCCAGTCCCACGCAGACCACCAATGCCAACCAGGGGGGCCATCCGAGCAACACGCGGGTGAACTTCACCATTGCCAGCATGACCCAACCCATCACGACGGCGTTCCTGAGTATGCCGTTGAAGACGGCCGAGAAGCCGCGCAGCACGGTGGCCGGCCGGCCCGAATAGCGCAGCTCCACGAACTCCGCGTCGGTCAGGATCTCCGCCCGCCGCCAGAGCTTGGCGTAGAAGAAGACGAGAAACAGGAAGCCCGCTGCTTCGTACCACCAGAGCCAGTTTCCGAACACGCCGCGCGTACGAATGAGCGCTGCGGTGGCGAGAGGTGCATCGGTCGCGAAAAAAGTGGCGGCGATTGACGTCCCCGCCAACCACCATGGGAGCGAGCGCCCGGCCACGAAGTACTCCTCGACGCTCTGCCCCGCCCGGCGCGTGAACCAGAAGCCAAGGACCAGCGTGACGAGGCCGTAAATAGCCACGACCGCCCAATCGCTGAACGTGAGTTGCATGCGTCAGCCCGCGCTGAGCGACAGCTGGGTGGCGAGGGTCCGATAGACGCCGGGCATCACGCCGTGTCTACCGCACCTACGAGCCCGGCACGACGCCCGCGTCACAGATATCGCGCCACCGCCATCGCCGCGACACTCACTCCGAGGAGGGCCGCCACCCACCGGACGCTCAGCGTGACGCGCCGACGCAACGGCTGGATCTCGGCGAGCCAGCTGTCGCGGTCGGGACCCTCGGCAGCGTCCTGGGCGGCCTTGGTCAGGGCGATCACCCGGAGCGAGGTCGCCCGCATCACGAAGACGCCGAGGACGAACGCCACGATGGCCGCGACTGCGCCGATGGTGAGTGTCATGCCCCGAGGGGAGGCTATCCATTCCGGCTGGAAACCCGCCGACACTCTGCGGTACAGCTCGATCCCCGCGAGCATCGTGATTAGCGCCACGGCCGGCATGACGTTGAGATGGCCGCGTCGGATCAGCTGGGCCATCACCTGGCCACCGGGCGGTCCCGCGGCGCGTACGCTCGGCTCGAGATAGAGCGCCGTGAAGATCAGCGTGCCCGCCCAGTACACGCCGAGCACAATGTGCAGCAGTCGCAAGAGCACCATCACGGGATCCATAGCATGCTCCTTCGTGACATGTCGTGGCAACCAGGAAGTAGTCGCGAGCAGGTCCGTTTGGTTGCCACAAGGGTCTCGCGTCGCGGCCGTTACCGTGCCGGGTTGAAGCCGTCGATCACGCGGAGGTCGAGCCTTGCTTCATCGTTGCTGCACACCATGTTCGGCCAGGGTCATCATTGGGACGATGCAGCCGGGTGGACGGTCGAGCAGGCGTTCCCCGACTTGGGTCCCGTCTGTTGATTGCGCCTTGACACTCGGCAAACTGAAATCGCCACGCCGTTCCGACGCCCAGCAGCTCCAAGCAGGCACTGGGCAGCCAGCTTACTCAACGGCGATGGAACTCAACCGCCGGCGGTCGCCAAGTCGCCGCATCTCCAACCACCCCAAGTCGGTAATTGACAACTTCCAATCGGACCGGCCTCACCATGATGAGGAGGTAGTCAGCCTCACGATCGGCGTAATACCGCTCCCATTCATCCTTCCAGCGATGCGCCTTCTCTGCCGAATCATCCACGAGTCGGGCGATGCCCGAGATGGACGCATAGCCGTCCCCGTCGGGTGCCAGGTAGTACAGCGCAACGCGAGGATCGCGCTGGATGTCCGCGACTTTTCGCGTGGCTCGATGCGTGCCTAGCCACACGACCATGTGCTCGTCTGGCGCAAAAGGGTCCATGGCTCGGACCCGGGGGCTTCCCCGTTCGTCGAGAGTGATCAGGGCGCCGAAACGAGCCGCCTCAATTATCTCGCGCGCGGCCGCAATCACGGTGTCGTCGGGGATGGGCCTTTGGATCTCTTGCGCAGACGCAGCACGGAATGCTGCAAACGGACACGCAATACAAAGCGCACAGAGCAAGCTGGTTGTCCATCGGGTGGTTGACCTCATCGCCTCACCTCCGCCACGTGGGTTGGTGCATGCTAGCCACCAGACGGTGAGCAATAAGCTGCGATCGACAGACCCGTCCTGCAAGGAGCAACCGCACGCTCCGACCACCGCGTGACCAGGGAGTAGCCTCCGTCCAGTCCAAGCGGTTGACCATCGGCGCTCCACCGCCTGCCGAGTTCAGCTCCGATGATTGGGCTTCAGAGGAAAAACCCATGGTAGAGTATGAAGGAAGTGGCCGAAACGGGATGCGTTGGGTCGGCCTTGACATTCGAGGAACGGAAACACCAAGCGGTGGCGCAGTAGAAGCATGAGTATTGGAGCTGCAACCCGAGGATGCCAATGCACACACGTAGGGCTTTGACAGCGACGACGGGAAGCTCGAGTTCGCCTGCGCAGAGATGCCTGCCGCGACCGCTTTCTCACCGCGAAAGCGCCAGCGCTCCCAACTCGTCAAACCGCCGCCCCACGCAATTGACCGGCGCCACCGCCCAGGATAGAACGATGACGGACGAGAGCGACAATCTGCACTCGGCAATCGACACTCTCTCATCATCGGTTCCCCAGCTTCGACCTCAACTCTTCCGAGATATTCTGCACAAAGATCAGCTCGCTCCCGTCTCCGCTTCGTCTGATCATCAGGAACCGTTGGCCGTCCAGGCTGACGTCATACGTGGGGTGACAGCAGAACTCGTCTCCCGCCTGGAAATCGCGGACCGGGAAAAGCACCTCGCGCCGCGTCACAGAGAAGCCGGCTCGCGTGTCGACGTTCGCGGCGACGAGGTATCGGTCCAGGTTCTTGTAGAAGAGCTCCGTCCCATCCCGACTCCATTTGGGCTCGGTGCCGCCGTCGGTGGAGACGGGCCGTTTGTCGTCGTCGATGTTGGGGAACGGGCGCACGTAAACCTCGTAGCGGCCCGTCTCGTCTGACTGGTACGCCAGCCAGTGTCCATCCGGAGAAAGCGTGGGCATCACTTCCTGGAAATCATCGCTGGCCGAGATGGTGCGTCCCATACTGTCAGGTTGAACGTGTTTGACGAACAGGTCACGAGTCGGAGGGACGCCCGTGCGATAGATCAGCCACAGGCCGTCCGGCGACCATTCGCCCTCCCAGATTTCCCGCTCCAGTTGGAGCACGAGCTGTCCGATCCCACCTTCCACGCGACGCTCATAGAGCTCGTGCTTCCCCGTGGGACTCCGGTTCGACACGAAGAGCAGACGCTCGCCGTCGCGCGCCCAGAACGGCCGGAAATTCCGACTGCCCTCGATTGTCAGTTTCGACAGGGACCCGCCCGGGAGATTCCGAATCCACAGCTGCTGGTCGCCGCCCTCGTCGATGCTCACCGCCAGTCGACGCCCGTTCGGAGACAGGGCAAGGGTCTCGAAGTTGGCCACCCAGCCGCTGGCCATCTCTTCGATGCCTCCCCGGCGATCCACCCACACCAGGTTTTCAGTGCCTGGCTCGCCAGCGCCATACAGCATCGTTCCGTTGTCGGCTACGCTCAGCTCGCGCGATCCCAGTTGGCCCGGGCTGATGACACGGCCTCCGAGCGCCACCGAGGGAGCGGTGATTTCCATGCTGTTCTGATCGAACGGCGCTGCCATGAGCGACCCGTCGAAATCCGCGTAGATCAGGTGTCCCGACCGGACGTAGCGGGCCGCGCTCCCGGGGATGAGTGATCGGTGGCCTCGCGTCTCCAGGTCCTGGATGCCAATGGAGGGGGCGGCATCACTGCCGTAAAGAATGGTGAACAGCACGCCCTTGCCGTTGGGCAGAAGGCTGGGCGAGGTGTGTTCGTCCTCGGCGCGGGCACTGTCGAGAGTGGTCAGTTGCTCCCACTCCTGCGACGAACCATCGGCGCGCACTCGCACGAGGGTATTCGAACCGCCGAGACCAAGACCGCTTCGTGAATTCATGTAGATGTACCCGTCCTCGCCCCAGTCCATGTCCTCGAGGGGGGTCACGCTCGCGACGATGGTGGTTGGCGCGCCGCCCTCGACATCGATGACCCTGACATACTGGTCAGGGCTTTGGATGAAGGCGATCGCCCGTCCGTCAGGCGAGAAGGTCGGGCAGCACCCGCCATCGGTGCCGCGGATCGGTGTAGCGCTCAGTTGCGCAAGGTCCCGAACCCACAGCCGCGTTCCACCACCCTCGCCCGATCCCACGTAGACGAACCGGCTGCCGTCCGGAGCAAGGTCGAAGCGTCTCAGCCGATGGTCGACGAGTTGCTCGGCATCGGGCAACCGTATGCTCAGTCTGACAACGGGTGTCGGAGGATCGGGGCGGGAGAGCGACCATAGCGCCATGCCGATCGCCACCGCCGCAGCGGCCCCCAATCCAAAGGCGATTCGCTTCCATCGTGTGACGTCAGGGATACCGGCGACCGCGGTGAGACCCCCTCCGGTGAGCCCGGTGAACGCCGGGTTGGCGAGGGCACCCGCGAACTGCGCGGCACTGGCAAACCGATCCGCGGGGAGCTTGTTCAACGCCTGATGTACCGCGGCACTCACGTTAGGTGGAATCGTCGCGCGCTGTCTGGTAACCGGCTCCGGCGTCGAGGTCAGGATCTTGGCGACGATCGCCTGCACGGTGGTCCCGCTGTGCGGCGGTTCGCCCGTCAACATCTCATAGACCATGGCGCCGAGGGAGTACACGTCGCTCCGCGCGTCGAGCTCGCGATCGCCGGTGGCCTGTTCGGGGCTCATGTAGTGGGGGGTACCGAGCGAGAGGCCCGTTTCTGTCAGCCGAGCGCCACCCGCCTGCGACACGGCGAGGGCGATACCGAAATCCGCCACCAGCGCCTGGCCCGACTGCAGCAGGATGTTCTCGGGCTTGATATCGCGGTGGATGACGTCCCGCTCGTGCGCGTATTGGAGCGCCGCCGCTACTGACTTCGCGATCTCCACTGTCTCGTCCACGGAGAGCTGCTTCTCGCGACTCAGCTTGTCGCGCAACGCCTCGCCCTCGACGTAGGGCATCACGTAATAAAGGAAAGAACCCGCTTCGCCGGAGTCGTACAGCGGGAGGATGTTGGGATGCTGAAGGTTCGCGGTGACCTCGATCTCCTTGAGGAACCGCTCGGCGCCGATTACCGCGGCCAGCTCGGGCTTCAACACCTTGAGCGCCACCTTGCGGCGGTGCTTGAGGTCCTCGGCGAGGTAGACGGTGGCCATCCCGCCGGTGCCGAGCTCGCGCTCGATGGCGTAGCGGTCGGCGAGAGCCGAGGTGAGTCGATTGAGTTGGCTGGTCATGTGAGCCGCAGAACGCTCAATGCTGAATGTCCAATGTCCAAGCGTATATTGGTCATTGTGAATTGATCATAGCATGAGGCGGTCGAGTTCCTCGGCATTGTCCGGCAAGCTGTGCCACCTGCGATAGCGGAACCCTAAGATGCCCGGTTCCGAGAGGATCGGCCAGTCGTGGAGTGCCACCCGATTCGTTTGGCAGTAATCCGGGATTGAAAGCCCCTCGGCGGCGCTGCCACGCCGAGGCGCCGGACGCACCACGGGCGCGAGCGTACTCCAACTCGCGTCGCGGGAGCGCATATCAACCAACCCGAGCTTAGGCTCGCGCTGGGATGA
>JBDHDH010000069.1:0-19518 GCA_039591615.1 Gemmatimonadota bacterium
TCGCGATTTCGGTCCTGTGCTACCTGGACCAGGCGGGTGTTGAGATCCGCCAGCGCGGCGTAGTCGATGGCCGGCAGGCCCCAAGCGGTGCGGTACGCGTTGGCGATGTTGTTGGCGGTCGTGAAATCGCTGCCTCGGATCGCTACCTCGGCCTCGATGAAATCCGCCTCGGCCTTGGAAGCAATGAGGATCGGTGAGAAGCCGGTTTCATACAGAAGCTGCAGGCTCACCGGGATCGCGCTGTTGGTCGCCACGAAGTTCGGCCCCGGATTCGGGTCGATGAGACCCACACTCACCCACTGACCGTAGGCGTCGTCGATACCGAACTGCATGGTGGACGTGAGCCCAAACCGCTCATTATTCCGCTCGGCTGCGGTTCCGTCGCCCACGGTCCACCGGATCAGGTTGCCGCCGCGACCCCAACTAAGACCATGAACCTCGTTGTAGGTCGGGTTCGTGTTCTCGGAATACGTCGCGAAGAACTCGAACCCGGAGGAGACGCGCGCCGCATCGGTCGCCGCTTCGGTGTCCTGCTCCAACCACAGGTGGGCGCGGGCCTGCCCCACGATGGCGGCATCGGCGAAATCGACCAGACCGACGGCGTTTGCCTCCTGCTCGGCCTGCTCGAGTATGCCGAGCGCCTCCGCCATCCGGGCATCCGAGAAGAGGTACGGGCCCGCGTCGATGGCGCTCTCGCAGTACAGCTCGGACAGCATGAGCCGCGTGTAGCCGCCAATGAGGTAGCCCGAGACGATCCCCTCGTCGATCACGTCGAGCACCGTCTCGAACTGAGGGTCGTTCCTGTCGATGGCCGAGAACGCTTCCACGACGTCATCGGCCTGGAACCGTGCCGTGTGAATATCCTCGTAGACCTCGCCGGCCAGCGAGACGTTGTTGGCGAGGATACGACGGTTCTCGACCTCCACGCGGCTGGGGAACGTCCCGGCAAGTATGCACTCATCGGTGAACATGCAGGCGTAACGGGCGTAATCGTCCCAGGCCTCGTGGAACCCACCGCGGAGGCCATTGACGGTCGCCGGGATGGCGCCCACGCCCGTCAGCTCGTCATCCGACAGGGTGCCGGGGTCTTCGACCCGTAGCGGGTCCCTGAACCCGCAGGCCCCCGCGGCCCCGGCGGTGGCGCCGAACAGCGCGACGATCAGGAGCCGTTTCATTATCAGCCTAGAAAAGGTTCGCATTCTCACTCTCCAAAGTTATCTCGAGGTCCGGCGGGACCGGGCGCTGCCCGGCCGCGCTGACCACTCTAGCCATATCAGAACGTGACCGAGAACGTGCCGATGAAACGTCGCTGCGGTGGCAGCGTCAGGAAGTCGGCGCGGATCACACCGTTGGTCCCGAAGTTGTTGATCTCCGGATCGGCGCCGCTGTACCCCGTCCACGTCTTGAGGTTGTACCCCGCAAACGCGATGCTAGCCCGCTTCATGCGCATCGCCCGTGCCCAGCTATCCGGGAACTGGAACTTGAGCGACACGGTGCGGAGCTTCAGGAACTTCGCGTCCTCGATATACGGATCCTGCGAGTCGGTGGACGACGCAAACTGAATGATCTTCGCCCGGTCGGTGTACTCGCCGCTCGCATCCGTCTCGAACATCTCGGGGCACACGCCGCCATTCTCACCGCCACCCAGGAAGCCGCAGCGGAACTCGGTGGTGGAGTTGAACAGCTGATGGCCGCCCTTGAAGTCGAGGAAGGCGTAGAGCGTGAAGTACTTCAGGAAACTGATGGTCGATGTGAACGAGCCTTCCCACTCAGGCGTCGGCTGACCCAGGAACTGGTGGTCATCGTCGACCCCGTCCAGCGTGTCGAGCGCGAGATCCACCGGTACCACCATGGGGTCGCCGTTGGCGTCGATGACGATCTTCTCGGTGAAGTACGACGCGAAGGGGAACCCCTCCTGATGCCGCTGACTCGCGGAGAACGACAACGGGACGAACTGATCGAGCTCTTTGATCTCGTTGTCGTTCGTGGCGAAGTTGACGGTCACATCCCAGCGGAGATTCGGAGTGGAGACCGCGGCGGCGTTCAGCGACAGCTCGAGGCCGCTGTTGTCCATCCGACCCAGGTTGTCCCAGCGAGCATTGGGGAAGCCAAGGGACGGAGCCTGAGGCCGGGTCACCAGCACGTCGGTGGTTTTCTGGAAATAGTACGTCGCCTCGAGGCCGACGCGGTTGTTGAGCAGCCCCGCGTCGAACCCGAACTCCCACTCCTCGCCCAGCTCGGGGCTGAGCTCCTCGTTGCCGGGCTGGAGAGGCTGAACGCCCAGCACATCCCGGAAGTCGACCACGAATCCCCGGGAGTTGAACGTCGTGAAGGACGCGGTGTTGTCGGGTGCCTTCCCCGAGCGGCCCCAGGCTCCGCGCAACTTCAGCTGATCGAGTGGCCCTATGGGCGCGTCGATGGCGATGGCGGACACGCCGACCTTGGGATAGACCTGGACGTCGAAGTTCCGACCGAAGGCGCTGTTCTCGTCGAACCGCACGGCCGACGTGATGAACACGCGATCGCGCCAGCTCACCTGTTCCTGGACGTACACGCCGAGGGTCTTGTTCTCGGTGTAAGTCTCGTTGCCGAAGTTGGTCACCGCGTCGGAGCAAGTCGTCGCTCCCGCCGTGAATTCTTCGCCGTTGCATCCGGAGATCTCCGTGACGTCTCGGTAGAACTGGAATCCGAAGGAGGTCACCGTCCCCAGATCGCCGAACCCGAAGGTGACCGATCCGGAATAGTCGACGGTCAGATTGCGGTTCGTCTCGGTGTCGAGACTGCGGCGTCCCGTGGATAGGTCGCCGAAGGGCCGGTCGGCGTTGACCGGCGTGAGCGTCGCCGTCCGGTCGTCCACGATATCGTAGCCCAGGGTGAAGCGATTGCTCCAGAACTCGGTGGGACGCCACCGGGCCGTGGCGCTTCCGGTCATGCGTTCCACGTCCAGGCGGTTGACCAGCGTCGCCACGTCCTCGAACGTGCGCCCGCCAAAGCCGGCGGCATCGGGGCACTGATTGCTGGCGCCGCCCGGGCTGAGAACGTCGAGGGGTATTGACAGGTCTCGCGCGAGCTCTCTCGCGATTGGACACGTGAGAATGGAAGTGCCTGGCGCGTTGGGGTCGTCCGCCATGATGACGGCGTTCCACGGGAACCCGACCTGGGCCACGCCGATGTATCCGAATACGTTGTTGTCGTTGTCGGGCAGCGTGAGGAAGTTAGAGGTGTACCCGACGCTGGCCTGGAGATCCCACTTGGGACTCGGGCTGATGTTGAAGTTCCCGCGCCCGTAGTAGCGCTGCGCCTGGTTGTTCGGCAGGATCCCCTCTTCCTCCTGGAACTCGGCCGACACGTAGTACGTCACGTCCTCGGTGCCGCCGCGCACGCTTCCCGCATAGGTCTGCACGAAGCCGGTGCCGAACGGGCTGCCGTACTGGCCCTTGGCATCGGGCTCTTCCATCAGGTTCATCGAGTACAGGGTGTCGGCGCTGAAGCCGAGTGACTGCGGGTGCCACACATTCGGGGCGTACGTGAAGTCGTTCTTCCAGTTCGCGCCGAGATCTGTGCGGAAGCTGAACTCCGGCGCCGAAGCCTTTCGGCCCTTCTTGGTGAAGATCTGAATCACGCCGGTGGACGCCGCCGTGCCGTACAGGGTGGAGGCTGACGGTCCCCTCACGATCTCCACCCGCTCGATGTCCTGGGGATTGATGTCGTTGAGCCGGCTCGCATCTTGACCGCCGAGTCCGGGGCCCTCGAGATTGCTGTTGTCCATCCGGGCACCGTCGACGACGATGAGCGGCACGTTGCTGAGGTTGATGCTGGAGTTGCCCCGGATCTTGATCGAGTACCCCGCCCCGGTGGTGCCCGAGGACTGGAGGATCGTGAGGCTCGGCGCCTTCCCTAGGAGCACCTCGTTGATGTTGACGTGAGGGGCGGCCTGCTGGATCTGTTCGACGTTGACCGTCCCCAGCGCGTTGGCTACCCCGCGAGAGGTCTGCTCGCCCAGCGCCGTGACGACGATGGCGTCGAGGGTGAGCACCGATGGCGTGAGCTGGAAGTCCAGCACCATCGTCTGATCGGCGAGCACGTCGAGCGTGGCCGTCTGCGACAGGTAGCCGATGGTGGCCACGCGGACCTGAACCTGGCCGGCTCGCACGCTGGGAATGTCATAGGTGCCGTCGGCGCGGGTGGAGGAGAAGCTCGTGGTTCCCACCACCTCCACGCGCGCGGCGGGCAGACGCTCCCCGGTCGCCCTGGCGGTTACTGTGCCGCGAATCGCTCCCGTCTGCGCGTGCGCCGCCAGCGGTGTAGCCAGCAGCAGCGCAACCAGAGAGCCCGCGGCGAGGAACGTACGTAGCAAACTCATGTGTTGCGTCCTCGGTTGGGGGTTCTTGGGAGACACTTCCGAACGAGAGCAAACGGGGTAGTCATAGGCATCACCTCCGATTGGGTATCGGATTGTCGAGCGCGTTCCCGGTCGCATGTTCCCCCGGTGTCGTCAGTGTCCGTCGACACGCGCAGACTGGGCACGCCGGATGCACCGGCGCCACCAGTGTTGGTCTTCCGGGTTGCAAAAAGCGAAACCGCGAGTCGGTTTCCCATCTTGGGAGGGAGGAAACCGCGCGCGGGGCCGCAGATCGGCCTGTTGCAAGTACTACTGGCTACTTACGAGCGGAACCCATCGCGCAACCGCAGGCGCTCAATTGAGACGCATCCGAACGCCGGTTCGGGCGCTCCCGCTCGATGTCGAATGTACGTGGCAGCCGGAGCGACGCAAGTGTCCGCCTCATCAGCGGCTCATGAGGCCTCGCTAACGGCGGCCGCTCTTGGTTCGCACCGCGATCACGCCACCTCGGTGCCCTGTTCCGTATCGGAAGTCAGCGTCCCTGCGGTCCAGGAAGCGAATCTCGGCGATATCCCCTCCTGGGACGTTGCGGAGCGTGTCCGCTTCGCCGAGGCGAATGTCATCGACGTATACGACGGGAAAGAGCCTCGGAGGATCGGTGGGCGAGGTGGCGGGCGAACCCAACAGCCACTCGGCGTGGAATCGCTGGACGACCTCGTAGGCCGTGGCACTTTGCAGGTTCCCCTCCGCCTCGATCTGGGCCGCAGTAATGACGTCCCGGCCGGCCAGCGGTTGGCCTCCCTGGTATCCGCTGGCGCAGGCAGCGGCGAGGAGGATGCTAAGAAGTAGAGCGAGGCTCTGGCGCATTTGGCCTCCCAGATCGGCGGGATCGGTGGGGTGAGCATGAGTAGACCTTACCTTGTGAACGGTCGAGGCACCAGAAGAGGGCGGGAGGAGCGGGAGTAGGGGGAAAAGCTAGCTGCCATCATCCCCTTCCCTGTTCCCTGTTCCCTGCGTTCCCTGTTCCCTCCTCCTCAGCCACTCGGCCAGGGCGCGGAATGCCCTGCCCCGGTGGCTCACAGCGTGTTTGTCCTCCGGCGTGGCCTCGCCAAAAGACATCCCGACGTCATCGGACCAGAACAGCGGGTCGTAGCCGAACCCGCCGGTCCCACGGGGCGCGTCGAGAATGCGTCCGGTGCAGGTCCCCTGGAAGGTGACGGGAGCGCCACCCGGCTTCGGCACGTAGGCGACGACGCAGCGATAGCGGGCGCGTCGCTTGGCCTCAGGCAACCCGGCGAGCCGGCGCAGGAGCTCGGCGTTGTTGGCGGCATCTTCGTCCGCCGGGCTCCCGCCCGCCATGGCGAAGCGCCGTGATCGAACACCCGGGAGACCACCGAGAACGAAGACCTCGAGCCCGGAATCGTCGGCGGCTGTTGGAAGCCCGCTCCGTCGCGCGAAGTATTCGGCCTTCCGAAGCGCGTTTCCTTCGAAAGTGTCCTCGACCTCCACGCGGGCTTCCTCGAGGCGCTCCCTGAGCCCCACGTCGTCGGGAAACACGATGCGGCGCGCGACGTCCTGCAGGATGGCCTCGATCTCCCGCTGCTTCCCGGGATTGCGGGTCGCTACCAGGAGGGGCCGGCTCACCAATCGAGCGCGCGGCGCTGGATGCCGAAGATCTCTGCTATACCCCGTCTCGCCAACACGAGCATCTCGTCCAACGAGTGCTGCGAGAAGAGACCTGCTTCCGCGGTGCTCTGCACCTCCACGTACTTGTCCGGATGAGCGACGACGACATTGGCATCGACTTCGGCGGCGCTGTCCTCGGCATACGCCAGGTCGAGTCTCGTCTCTCCGTCCACGATGCCAACCGAGACGCCGGCCACCAGCCGCCCGAATGGATTCGTGCCCTCACGTTCCTCCAACCATGCGCAGGCATCCGCCAGGGCCACGGCCCCACCGGTGATGGCGGCCGTGCGTGTCCCGCCATCCGCCTGGAGCACATCGCAATCGATGTGAACCGTCCACTGCCCGAACTCGAACGTCCGGAGCGCCGCCCGAAGACTCCTGCCGACGAGTCGCTGGATCTCGTAGGTGCGACCCCCCGTGCGATGCCGCTCCCTGGGCGTGCGTTCCGTGGTGGCGCGGGGAAGCATGGCATACTCGGCTGTCAGCCAGCCGAGGCCGGTGTTGCGGCGCCAGGGGGGGACGCCTTCCACCACGCTGGCGGTGCACAGCACCAGGGTTCCACCGGTGCGGGCGAGACACGATCCCTCGGCATAAGGATTGGTGCCGCGCTCGAGGACGACGGCCCGTAGCTCGTCGAGGCGTCGCCCGTCAGGGCGCGGCATCCTCGCTCACCTCGGTGGGTTTTTCGACTTCGACTTCTTCCCGCTGCGGCAACTCCCGCGGCTCGGCTTCGGAAGGTTCCGTGACGCCCCAGCGGCCGAAGCTCCATTTCAGAAGCGGTGGTGCCATGAACGTCGTCCCAATCACCATGATGATGATTGCGCCAAAGAGCTCGGGTGTGAGGACGCCGATCACCAGACCGATATTCGCGAAGATCAGCCCCACCTCTCCGCGGGGCATCATGCCCAGGCCCACGGCGGCGCGGTTGAATTTGCGCCAAGGGACCGCCCAGCCGGCTGCCACCTTTCCGATGATGGCAATCGCGAGGAGTGAGAATCCCAAAGCGAGGACCGGGAGATTCTCGGGTCGCATCGGGTTGAGCAGCATCACGTTCAACTCGGCGCCGATGCTCAAGAAGAAGATGGGTGTGAAGATATCGGCTACCGGTTTGGTGCGATCGACGATCACATCGAATTGGTTCGTACCCGACAGAATCACCCCTGCCGCGAATGCACCGATGATCATGGCCGAGCCGGCGACATCGGCCAGCCCGGAGAGGATCAGCACAAAGGCGAAGGCGCTCACCAGCAGCATTCCGCGCACCCGCAGGCGCTCGAGCAGGTCGAAGATCTTTGGGGCCACCGCCAATCCCACGCCCACGGCCAGCACCAGAAACCCCACGGCGACACCCAACGTGCGTCCGACGCCCAGCACCGTCACGGCGTTGCCTGCCGCCAAGGCCGATACGAGTCCGAGCAACACCAGGCCCAGAACGTCGTCGATCACGGCGGCACCGATGATGAGCCGCGACTCGACGGACCGCATCACGTTGAGGTCCTGGAGTACCCGAGCGGTGATTCCCACGGAGGTCGCGGTGAGGGTCGCTCCCAGGAAGATCGCGGTGGTCGTCGAGTGCGCAGGGCTGTATTCGGCCTTGGCCAGGGGTGAAAGCCAGAAGAGGATGCCTCCCAGCATGGGGAGCGCGACGCCGACCAGCGCCACCGTTGACGCAGCAGTTCCGACGCGGAACATCGCCTTGAGGTCGGTCTCGAGGCCGATCTCGAACAGCAGAATCACGACCCCGATCTCGGCCATCAGCTTGACGATCTCGGTGAGCGGATCGTCGGGGGAGGTCGGGATGACACCCAAGAGGCTGCCGCCCAGAATCACTCCGGCGATCAACTCACCGAGCACGGCGGGTTGGCCGATGCGCTCGAAGAACTCACCCGAGAACTTCCCTGCCAAAAGCATGACGGCGAACACGAAGAAGAGACGCACCACCAGCGAGCCGCCTGCGTCCGCCGACGCGGGAGCGGCCGCTGCCCACAGCGGTGTGGCCCCGGCCGCCAGGAGACACACCAGGGCACCGACGGTTCGCATCACGGGCATGCCGGCGTCAGAGTGGCTGGCGAGCTTCCGGGTTGAGCCGGATTGGGCGCTTGTACAGCGGAAAAACCAGGGTGTCCTCGTACGACGAGCCGATACGGATCTCTCGCGGCCGTGCGGTGCGTCGAATACGTATGCGCCGGGCCTCTACCGGCAACTTCAGCTCCTCGACGAGTAGCAGGAGGCGGCGCCGGATCACCTCGTCCTCGATCCCGGGTGCGGCCCTCGCCTGCTGTTTCATGCCGTCCGAGAACCGCCAGTAGCGGTAGTAGACCGTCCCGGTGTTGAATCCCGAGTATCCTATGAGAATGAGGATGAGGATCGTGAGGAGACAACCCGCGCGGGACTTGCCGGACTGACGGTGAAACCGCAGCCTCGTGGCTACCATTGCGATTGCGCTCCGTCGACGATGTCCGAAACGAGTTTCTCAAGCGCCACCTCCCTACCCTGTGCCTCGTTCGGAGGCTCGTATTCACCATCGATCGTGAGTCCGGAGCGTTCCCAGAGGGCCCGCTGTTCGCGCTGGTCAAAGATCTCGACGTTGAGCGTCAATTGGACGCGGCGTCGCGTCACCGAGACGTCCCCCACGCGCTGTCCTGCTTGAAAGGAGAGCGGTATGTCGGGTCGGTAACTCACAATGGTGCCCCGAACAACCGCGTCCGCCGATGCCTCACCCGATGGCCGGAGACCCAACCGCCCCTCGATCGCCTCGCGGGTCGCCTCGAACACTTCCTGTGTCAGCGTCGGCTCCGGCGTCTGATTGTCGAAGGGCAGAATCGCCACGGTGCGGATGTGGCCGGGCAGTCCGCCGCCGGCGAAGCTGTAGAGGCAGGCTGCGAACGCGAGCACGGAGATCGGTACGAGCTTCGGAATTGCTCCCGCTAATCTCGCTGCTCCCGATTGACTGGGAGAAGCGGCAGAAGCCGGAGCAGCGGGAGGTTCCACGGTACCTTCGGCGCGCATGCCTACGGCTCCTTCCAGATCGCGGGATCGACGCCGGCCAGGGTCTCCACCTCCCGCACCGTCATGACGAACAACGCCCCGGAACGGGGGAACAGCACGGTCGCTTGCTTTGACAACTGCGAGGTCTCGTCGAACTCTGTCTCCACTGTTCCGACCACCTCGCCCTCCCGTCGAAACAACGCCCGAAGACGGCGTCTGTTGGACGTCGAGATCACGTAGGTGAGCGTGTCCCGGCCAAAGGCGTACCGCCAGGCGCGCTCTTCGGGGAGCGAGCGTCCGGTGATCACCGCACCCTCCGGCGCGTGCAATGGAATCCCCAGAGCCGCCCAGAACAGCGGGGCGGGCGGCACGGGATTTCGCTCCTCGGGCTTCGCCCACAAGAGGGAGTCCCCAATGAGCACCGCAGCACCCGACCGTCCGAACGGCGCTCGATAATCGAACCGCAGCGAGTCGGGCGGCACGACTCGCGCCGACGCGCGACCCCGAACCTGCCCCTTCTGTGTTTCGACCATCCAGCGGACATCGAAGCGACGCGGGCCCGCAGGGACCAACGAGTCGACCCATTGGCGCGCTACCGACCCAGACAGCTCGGGCATCGATAGAGGCGCGATGGGATTCACACCGGCCCGACATGCCAACGCCGCACTGGCCGCGACGAAGGCAGCGAGCACGCCATAATACGAGGCACGGGCGGTACGGTCAAGCGCAACCCGTTGTCTCATCAGCACTTAATCTTCGCAAGAGATGAATGACCTGGGTGCCCGCGCTCGAAGATACGCAGACGCTGACGGATCGCCTAGCCGGCCGGGCGCCGGGCCCCGTTGCTCGAGAGCCGTCGCGGCTCATCACGGTGTTCGCACCGAGCGGATTCGGTCGCCAACGATCAGGCGATCGAGAATCTCGTCTCCCTCGAGGACGCGTCCGAGGACAGGATAGATCCCTTCGAGATGCGGTTGCGCGGCGAGCGTGACGAAGAACTGGCTCCCGCCGGTGTCCGGCCCGAAGAGTGCCATGCCGATCGTACCGCGTTCATAGCGTCTCCGGCTGACCTCGTCGCGCAACGCGAAACCCGGCCCGCCCCAACCATCGCCGCGGGGATCGCCTCCCTGGGCGACGAACGCCGGCACGACGCGGTGAAAGGCCTGGCCGTCGAAATACCGCTGCGCGGCGAGCCGCAAGAGCGCGTCGATGGTAACCGGAGCATCAGCGGCGAACAGCTCCACCACGATCGCGCCGCGCTCCGTCTCGATGATGAGCCGCGGCGGGGACGCTCCGCGCTCGACAGGTAGCACGAAACGTCGGGCAAGGTCGCGATAATCCCCGATATCGCGCCCAGTCTCGACAGGCTCAGCGGGACCCCAGCGCGACGTCGAACCAGGTAGCTCGCGGACCGCCGCGCGACGAACCAGCGCGTCGTCGGATTGCGGGTACCGGCCAAACAGGGCGTCCTCCACTGCCACGCGTTCCGGCAACCCCGAGCGCGCAAGGGCTCCCAACCCTGCAACCGCTGCGAGGCGCGCGTCGGGAATCGAGTCACCCAGGGCGAGTCCGTAGGCGTCGACGAGGCGGTCCACATCAGACCGGTCTGGGCGACGGGTGATCATCTCCGCGGCGAACGTCCGTACGACGGGGTCTGAATGGGCGAGCATTGCCGGGGCCAGGGATCGAGCAGCGATCGAGTCCGCCCGCTCGAGAGCCGCGAGAGCCTGGGCGGCAACGCGCCCATCGGCGTCTCGAACCAGTGAGCCGAGCCAGGTCACCGCGCTGTCGCTCCCGTCGATGGCCAGGACCTCTGCGGCCGTCGCGCGTGCCTGCCAACTCGCTTGCCGCATCCACGATCGGGCGAACCGTCGGGCTGCCGGTGCGTCGAGGCGCGCCAGGCTGATGAGGGCCGGCCTGCGCAGCATGCCGGGGCCTTGCCTGACCAGCTCCGTCAGAAGCGTCACGGAGCCAGAATTCCCCAACGCGCCCAGCGCCGAAACTGCTTCAAGACGGACGTTCGGATCTGCGTCCGACACTCGATCTTCGGCGGCCCGCGCCAGCTCCGGACTCCCGTAGGTGGCCAGCGCCCGCAGGGCAGCGATCCGGACGGCGGCGACGGAATCGTCCACCAGTTGCCGCACGAGCCCCGCCACGCTGCTCGGGTTCCGGTCGGCGGAATCCGCGTACGCGCGCGTCAGGCTGCGGACGGCGACCCGCCGCACATCGGCATCGGGGTCGGTCGCCCCCTGCAACAGCGCGTCGATGGTCTCCGGAACGGCGAGACGGGCGAGCGCGTATACGGCTGGTCGACGTATGGCGGTGACGGACGAGCGAGCGAACCGCGCCAGCACGAGATGGGGGGCATGGTCCTGCAGCCGCCAGGCTTCCCGCAGGGCGCGAATGACGGAGACGGGCGCTTGGCCCGTTCCACCCGTGGTGCCCCAGCGTGTCAGGAGCTCGCGCAGCACGGATCCCCCCTCCGGGTCACCGATCTTCGCGACCGCGGCGACGATTTCCGCGTGCAGTGTGGTATGGGCCTCGATCGGCGTATCGATCAGGAGCTCACGCAGCCGCCCCAACGGCAGCGGGTCGCCGAGCTGGCCGATGGCGAAAGCCGCGTCGAGCCGGACGAGTGAGTCGAGATCGGCGAGCTGTTCCAAGAGCAGTGGGACAGCGCGCCGGTCTCCGATCCGGCCCAGCGCCAGCGCCGCATGTCTCCGGACGATCGGGTCGGCGTGGCGGGTTCCCTCCGTGAGGACCCGCTCGTCGTAGCGGCGGGCATCCTCCGCGAACAAGATGGCCGCCACCGCGTCAACTACCGCCTCGTCCTGGGCGTGGGCGGCAGCAGCGTGACTGATGGCCGTGATGGTGAGGCTACACGCGAAGCGGATCGGGAACCGGAACCAGTCTCTCACGCAAGGATGCTGGCAGTCGTATGACCGCATGCGTCGAATCTACCGCGATCAACGAGGTTTGTGCCGTGGCGAGGAGCCGATCGTCGCGGGCACGCTCGATGGCGTAGCCGAAGGTGACCTGGCGGCTGCCGGCGTCCCGGATCCAGCACCGGATGCGTATCAGGTCGTCATATCGTGCCGGGGCACGGTACCGGAGCTTGGCCTCGACGACCGGGAGACGGACGCCGCCTGCTTCGAGTGTGCGATAGCTGACCCCGTGGCGACGCATGTAGTCGGTGCGGGCCGCTTCGCACCAAATGAGGTAATTGGCATGATGCACCACGCCCATCTGATCGGTTTCGGCGTAGCGGACGCGCAGCTCGAGGGCGGTGACGGGATCGGGCATCGGTCGAGCTTCGCTAGCTCCTGCTCCTCCAGGTCAGGCGGGAGAAGCGGGAGCCAGCGAGAGAAGCGGGAGAAGCGGGAGATATGGCACACCTCCCCTCACTCGTCTTGCCAAATGCCCAACGCCTTCGCCCGATCGCGGGCCGCCGGGGTAATCAGATAGGGGCCGGATGCGCTGAGCGTTTCGCCGGCGGCGGCCAGGGTCGCCACGTCTCGCTCGGTGAGAAGACGTCGCGGGCCAGTGGTCCGCTGTGGAGCTTTTCGTTCACCGCGACCGACGATGCTTGCGACATCCCCGGTCCGCACGCCGAAAGCGCTGGCCTCGTCGGCATCGAGGTGCAGCTCGGTGGCGTGACGTGGGCCGGCGCGGACCAGCACGTCGTGCAGGGTCGTGAAGCGGTCTCCGCGACCGACCACCACGGTGACCCGATCACCGTCTGTCAGCCCCAGGCGCGCCGCGTCGACCGGCGAGACGTGCAGGTGCCGTGCGGCGATGATGGCACCCTCGGGCAGGTCGACCGAGCCGGCCGGACCGTCGAGCCGAACCGAGGCGCTGCCCGAGATCGATCCGGAGTGCCGCAGTGGAGCCTCCAGCCCCGCCCTACGACAGTCGCTGGCAGACAACTCCACTTGAGTCGCGCCACGGGTCGGGCCCACGACGCGGACGCCATCGACGGCGCCCTTCGGCCCGACCACACGGACGCGCTCTCGCGCCGCGAACTGGCCGGGCTGTGTGATCGGCCGGTCAGGCGTCAGGTTCTTGCCCTGGCCGAACAGAAGTTCGAAGTGTTCCTGCGTGATGTGCACGTGGCGATTCGAGATGCCGATCGTCACCGTCTTTCCAGAGGCGGCGCGCTCCTGGATCGTGCGCTTTCCACCCGGCATCGGCGACGGGCCCCGACCTGCCGCTGCTCCCCGCCACGCTGCGGTGATGGCATCGTAGGCCGGCCGGTGCGCGCCCGAATGCGTCTTTCGCCCGGGTACGGGAGCGACGTCGCTCAACGCCTGGGCCGATCCGGCCCACGGCGGAAGCTGTCCGGCGGTGGGAGGTCCTGGTGGTTCCGGACGGACCGGGCCGGGCACCCAGGGTCCGGGCGGCCGCTTCAGGCGATCGGCGATCCGGGCAGCCAGGTCGTGCATCTCTTCGGGCGTCACGAGTGCCTCCGCACACGCCGGGCGGCCAAGAACGCATCTACGGCGCGCGCGATCTCCTCGGCGGGATCGGTTGACCGGCGAACCGGCCGCTCGGCCGGCGTCGGTACGCTGGAACGGTCGGCCGGTCTATCCGACCCTGCGACCACTCCTGGTGCGTCCACCGCCGTGTATGGTCTCACCTCGTATGCCAAACGCTTCACGTTCACCAAGTGAAACGGCGTGATGTTGTCGCTGGTCGAGGACCCGCCCCAGGTTCCGGGCCCGAGGGTCATGGCGGGCGCGAGGCCGGTGGTGTACCCGACGGCCCCCACCGCCGCCACCGTATTCACGAGGATCCGGAACGCGGGCTTCTCCTCGAAGAAGCGCTGAATGACCTGCTCGTCTCGGCTGTGGATGACGAGGCTGTGTCCGATCCCTCCGAAGTTCAGAAGCTCGATACTGCGCTCGCAGCATCGCTCCCACCCATCCTCCAAATAGAAGGCGAGTACGGGAGACAGCTTTTCCCGCGAGAAGAACTCCTGCGGGCCGACGGCGCTGCACTCGGCCACCAGTATCCGCGTGTCGCCCGGGACCTCGATCCCGGCGCGGTGCGCGATCTCCGTTGCCGGGAGACCGACAATCGCCGTGTTGATGCCCCCGGTCTTTGGATCCTGCATGGCCCGCTGAAGTCGGGCCCGATCGCCACCCGTCACGAAGACGGCTCGCTGTCGCTTGAGCTCCGTCCGCACCTGCGCTTCGACCGGGCGATCGCAGATGAGCGAGTTCTCCGCCGAGCACAGCAAACCGTGATCGAAGTTCTTTCCCGCGACGACGTCCGCCACGGCTTTCGGCACATCGGCTGTGCGCTCGACGATGGCGGGGACGTTCCCCGGACCCACACCGTATGCGGGCTTGCCGGAGCTGTAGGCCGCCCGGACCATCCCGTATCCTCCGGTGGCGAGGATCACGGCCGTGTGCCTGTGCTGCATGAGCTCGTTCGTGCCGTCGAGGGTGGGCGTCGCCATGGACAGGATGAGATCATCGGGAGCGCCGACTGCCCGTGCGGCCTCCTGCATGATGCGACACGATTCGACGACGCACTCCGTGGCGCGGGGATGCGGCGACATGACGATCGCGTTGCGCGCCTTCACCGCGATCAGGGCCTTGTAGATGGCGGTGGACGTGGGGTTCGTGGTGGGGATCAGGGCGGCGACGACCCCCATGGGAACCGCCAGCTCACGTACTCTCGCTTCTGCCACCTCGCGAATGACACCGCAGGTCTTCAGCGGCAAGATGTAGTTCCGGACATCCACGGCGCTGAAGAGGTTCTTGGTGACCTTATCCTCATAACGGCCCATCCGCGTCTCGTCCACCGCCATGCGGGCCAGGGACGACGCCGCATGCTCGCAGGCCACGGCCACCGCCTCGACGATCCGATCGACCTGTTCCTGCGAGGCAAACTTGAACGCCTCGGCCGCTGCGTGCGCGCGCTGCACGAGGTCGCGCGCTTCTTGGATCGACTGGAGATCGCGGTCGATGGGAGTCATGCGGCTCCTACTGCTCCCGCTCCTCCCGCTTTCCCGTCCGAGGCATACGTGGGAAACACGGGAGCAGGGGGGACGCGGGAGGAGCGGGAGGTGACATTGAACTCCTAGAGCAATCCCAGCCGCTCGAACCCTTCGAGGATCTCATCACGGCTCGCTCTGGCCAGGGCACGCCCCCGAATGGGAAAATCTCGGATCCGGCGAGCCGCACGACGAAGCTCAACGACCTTCATCGACCGGAGCCGGGCAGGATCGACGCTCGTGCCGCCCGCCGCCGGATCGCCACCCGTCGTACTCGAGGTCACCCCGTGGAGCTCGCCTGCGATGACGTCGGTCCCGGGATCCGGCTGAGGGATGACGTGGACGGATACCAGTTGCCCAACCCGCTCGGCCGCTGCCGCGCCCGCGTCGACCGCCGCCTTCGTCGCCGCGACATCGCCCAGGAAGTGCACGGTTACGAGTCCGGCGTCGGCGTACTCCAGGCCGGCCAACTCCACGTCCGCCGCCTTGACGCCGGCGTCGGCCGCCTCGAGCGCGCCGACGAGCCCGCGCGTCTCGATCAGCCCGAGGGCTTGGCCCGACCAGGCCACGAGTTAGCTCTCGTCGGCTGGTTGCGGAAGAATGAGCTCCAGTTCTTGATGGGGGCGGGGGATGACGTGGACCGAGACCAGCTCACCCACCCGGTCTGCCGCCGCCGCGCCGGCGTCGGTCGCCGCCTTCACCGCGCCGACGTCGCCCCGCACCATCACCGTCACATAACCGCCGCCGACTTTCTCTTTACCGATGAGCCGGACCGGGGCTGCCTTCACCATGGCGTCCGCGGCCTCGACCGACCCAACGAGGCCTCTCGTCTCGATGAGCCCCAACGCGTTGTCCGACATCAGGCATCCTCCAGTGGGAGCACGGGTGGGATAAAGCGGGAGCAAGTTAAGGTGCTCCCGCCGGAAAAGTCAATAATGACAGGAGGTTGCGGTAGCTGACGGTCGGCGCCTATACTCCCGCCGTGCTCGCTCATAACGCAATCATCGTCTCGGACGCGCACCTGGGTCAGGTGCCGCGGCCCATCGTGGACGCCTTTCACCAGTTCCTCGCAACCGTTCCCGACATGGCCCGCCATCTCGTCATCAACGGTGACCTGTTCGATTTCTGGTTCGAATACGGCACGGTCATTCCCCGATCGGCGTTCCCCACGCTTGCAGCGCTGGATGCCATCCGTCGTGCCGGCGTCCGCCTCACCATTACCGGTGGGAACCACGATCGGTGGAGCCGGGGTTTCTGGCAGCGCGAGCTCGGGGCCTCCTTTCATCGCGACGGGGCGGAGCTCGAGCTCGCCGGCCTCCGCACCCTCATCGCCCACGGCGACCGCATGGACGGCACTCTCGGATCGAGGGTGTTGCAGGCGATCTCTCGGTTCCCGCTGACACCCGCGCTGTTTCGATGGATCCATCCGGATGTCGGGATCTCGCTGGTGCGTCGGATGTCGAGGGCGGTGGTCAACGATGCGCGCCGGGCCATCGTGATGAAGGACTCGTCCGCCGCGCAAGAGGTGTACGCAGTGGAGCTGCTGAAACGGCGTCCGGAGCTGAATCTGCTGGTGTTCGGCCATACGCACCTGCCGGTGCTCACGCCCGTTGGACCCGGTCGCTGGTATGCCAATCCGGGCGCCTGGATGGATGGGCTGCGGTATCTGGTGGTGACGGATGTGGGACCCGCCCTCCAACAGTTCAGTCCCAGTACACCCTGAGACCGACGCCCGTGGCGCCGCTCGGCAGTGCCCGCGCCTCGAGCTCCGTTGGGAAGTCCCACAGGATGGCCGCAACGTACGCTTCGGCGCCCGCGAGAAGATGGTTGAATCCCCACAAGATTGCCCAGTCCTGCACCTCCTGTCTCTTGTCGTCGACCGTCTCCGCGTCGATGTCCTCCTGGTAGGCGAGCTGGTGCATCGACTTCACGGTCATCGTGACCGTCACCCCTTCCCAGAAGATGAAGGCCGCTCCGGTCACTCGACGGCCGAGAATCGCCTGTCCCCAGCCGGGAAGGAGCAGTGAACGCCACATGGCTCCCAGGGGCGACACGGGGGGCTCGATACGAAATTGGGGTACCTTCATCGTATCGCGGGGTGAAGGGCGGCGCTGGGGTGGGGGCGGTGGGACCTGTGCGGTTGCCGCGGATGCTCCAAGCAGCAAGAGACCGGCGATCAGGAGGGGGCGGCGCATAGCACCTGAAGACCCCGAGGGATCAGCTCGACGGTGATTGGGCCCTGCACATCGCGACGCAGCTCACCGTCGAGATGGAGCGTGAGAGGCCGGTCGCCTCCCGAGAGTCGAATCCGCTGAGACCGGAAGAGGGTAACCTCGGGCAACCGTGCGTGGGTTCCTCTCACCACGCTGGGGAGGTGCTTCAGGAATTGGGTGCGGCCGACCGTTCGAATCACACACACGTCGAATACGCCGTCGTCGGGCACCGCATCCGGTGTCAGGCGAAACCCGCCACCCGCCGTGGGTCCATTGGTGACCTCTATCATCATGATGCGGCCCCGCTCGCGGTGTTCCTCGGTACAGACCTCTAGCTCCGGAGCGTGGAAGTGCACAAAGGTACGGTAGACAGCCGCGAGATAGAGTGGAAACCCGCGGAGGTGTTTGAACTCCAGGAGTCGCCGGACGACCTCGGCGCTGAACCCCACACCCATGCCATTGATGAACACCTCACCGACAGCTCGGCCGACATCGAGCTTCTTGACCTTGCCGTGCAGAAGGAGCTCGAAGTTCTCCTCGGGCGAGCGCCCTTGGAGACCGATGCTTCGGGCAAAGTCGTTTCCGTTGCCGATGGGAATGTGGCCGAGGACGGTGTCGGTGGTTCCGTCGGCCAGCAGACCATTGGCCACGCCGTGTACCGTTCCGTCCCCACCGGCAGCGATCACGAGGGGCCAGGCCTCGGAGCGCGCCTCCGCCGCCAACGACGTTTCTTGTCCTGCGTGTTGCGTGGCACGCAACGTCACGTCCCAGCCGTGGTCGTGTGCCGCCTTCAGCAACCGGGCGGCGAAGCGTCGCGCACGGCCGCGTCCCGCCTGCGGATTCAAGATGATGACTGCCGAGACCGAGGCCATGGACGTCAGGGCCCCGCCGCCCCACTGCCCCGCCCCCAGAGAGCAGTGAGCAGTGAGCAGTGAGGAGCATCGGCGTTCAACAGTGTAGCCCTCACGCTTCGCTCCGTATGTTAGACCCCGCCCAGATCCCGGCTCACGGCCCACTGCTCACCGCTCTCTGGGCATGGGGAGTGGCGGGGAGACTGGGTTGGCCTGGCGGGAGCGTGTGGGAATCGAACCCACCGGAGCCGCCTCTGGCACCTCCCGACGGTTTTGAAGACCGTGCAGGCCACCAGGCCCAATCCGCTCCCGACAAGCTTAGCTCCGTAAGGCGATCGCGTCGATCTCGACGCGCACGTTCTTTGGCAGCGCAGCGGCTTGGACGGTGGACCGGGCGGGGCGATGCGCGCCAAAGTGCTTGGCGTATACCTCGTTCATTACGGGAAAATCCCCCATGCTGGAAAGATAGACCGTAGTCTTCACCACGCGCGAGAGGCTGCTTCCAGCAGCGTCCAGGACCGCTGCCAGATTACGAAACACCTGCTCCGTCTGTTCCGCCACGTCCTCGCTCACCACTTGCATGCTTTCGGGGTGCAGGGCAATCTGCCCAGCCGTGAACACGTACTCCCCTACGACGACTGCCTGACTGTAGGGCCCGATGGCTTCGGGTGCCCCCTTCGTTGCCACGATCTCCATGTGGTGTCCCTTCCCCGTCAGAAGAGTCCCTCGATGGTACCGTCGGGCCACACACGCATCTTCTCCGCCGCCGGTGTCTTCCCGAGGCCCGGCATCGTCATGATGTCGCCCGCCAGCGCCACCACGAAGCCGGCACCGGCCGAGGGATACACCTCACGAATACTGATCCGGAATCCCACCGGTGCCCCGAGCAGTCGGGGCTTGTCGCTGAACGAGTACTGCGTCTTGGCCATGCAGACGGGCGTTTGCCCCAAACCCGATTCCTCCAACTGGCTCATGGCTCGGGCGGCGGCAAGATCGAAATCCACTCCATCGGCCCGATAGATCTCTTTGGCGATCGTCTCGATTTTTTCGCGTATGGGCCGGCTGGTGTCGTAGAGTGGCTGGAACTGCCCGCCGCCCTTCTGGAGGAGCTCGAGGACTGCCTGGCCCACCTCCATGCCGCCCTCCCCGCCCTTCTCCCAGACATCGCACAGGCCGAAGCGGGCGCCGCTCGTGCGGCACCCCTCGCTGACGACGGCAATCTCTTCGTCCGTATCTGATACGAACCGGTTGAGCGCGACGACGGTGGGCACACCGAACTTCGCGACGTTCTCCACGTGGCGGCTGAGATTCTCGAGGCCCCGCTCGACCGCGGTGGGGTTCGGCTCGCTGAGTCCGTTCTTGGGGACGCCTCCGTGGAGCTTCAGGGCACGAAGCGTGGCGACGATGATCGCCGCCTCCGGCCGAAGCTCCCCGATG
>JBDHDH010000070.1:0-19104 GCA_039591615.1 Gemmatimonadota bacterium
CTGCAGGAGTACGAGGTCTCCCAGCTCGCTCCGGCGCTCCGGGAGTTGTACCACGGGGACGACGCGACGCTCAACTCGCTGCTCCCGACGCTGGACTTTCGATTCGGGGCGCCGCTCGACTTCACCGCAGACGAGATGCGCGAGCTAGTGGCGTTCTTGAAGTCGCTGACGGATCCTGCGGCGCGGGACCTGAGCTCGCTCATTCCCGCTCGGGTGCCGAGCGGGCTACCCGTGCAGGAGTGAAGAATCGCTCGATGAATGAAGATCGTCGTGGACAGACACTGTATGTTTAGTCCGTCGCGACGGTCGCTGACACAATCTGAAATGTCAGGGGGATCGCCTATGAACCGCGTCGTGTCTGCTGTCGCACTGGTCGTGGTCTTGGGATGCGGTGGGAACGGCATCGATGCCGTCGATGAGCCATCGAACTCGCTCATCTCGCTCCCGACGGAGATCACGCTCCAATACGGAGAGGAACGGCGGGTGGACGGCGTATTGCGCTTGAGTTTCACCCAGGTTCTGGAAGATTCGCGCTGTGCAGTGGACGTCATCTGCGTCTGGACCGGCAATGCGAAGATACGAATCGGGATCTCGATGGGCATGGGCCCCACTTTCCCGCTGGAGCTCAATTCGATGTTGGAACCGCGCGCCGTCGACTGGAACGGCGTGCGCGTGACGCTCCTCGAGGTGACACCGGAGCCGCGATCCACCGAGACGATCCCCCCGGAGGCCTACGCGGTTCGGCTCCGGTTGGAGGCTGTGCCGTAGCGTCGGCAGACAACCGCCCCGCGCTCGTGCCCACAACCGGAATCGGCCATCCGGTGGGTGCCGCACTCGCCTTCGTCGTCAGCATGCTACGATCGAATGCCGGCCGCCAATCCGGCGCGTCGCCCGCTGATACCCGATGCCGCTAGGCTGACCCGTGGATCCGAGACAGGAAATCATCGAGTGCCGCGAACACGGTACCCAGCCGGTAACCTTCGTGTGTCAACATATCGTGGAAAGCCTGAGGACCAACCGAGCGGTCGGTTTCTTCTGGGCCCAAGATCCCGACAATCCCCGGCCAGATGCGTGGTGCGAGGCCTGCGAGGCGAAGGTGCATGCTGCCGGTGGGGAGTGGACGGACGAATCCGAGGCGTTCGCCGGCGTCACGTTGCTGTGCGGCGCCTGTTACGATCGAGCCGAGGCTCTATGACGGAGTCTCGAGACCGGCAACGCTACATGACCGCGCCCCGCTCGCCCGGTTTTACGACCATGTTGTACAACCACGCGAGGATCGCTCCGCCGACGGCTCCGTCGAGCAGACCGTAGAGCGTTACGACGAGCACGGAGCCGAACCCCGAGGCTCCGTGGTAACCGGGATAGACCGACGCACCGAGCTCCAGCGCCGCCACGCCATACGACGGGAAGATCAGGTTCAGCAATCCGATGAGAAGGAAGCTCCCACCCGATACGATGGCTACAGCGACGGCGGCGGCCTTGATATTGAGAGACATGACTCTCTCCTCAGTGTGGAAACCACTGAGAGAATACGAGCCGGGACGAACGACCACCAGCGCCTGCGCCATCTTCGCGATTTGGCCAAAGCGACTCAGGGCGACCGAGGTCCGTGCTGGCGAGGGGCCCGCGGCGGGGCCCCCTGGAGACCACTGGACCCGTGACCTGGCAGCTCCTCGATCGCAGAGTAACTTGCCGAGAAGGCCAGGGAGGCTGCGGCAGGGGTTAGTTCGCACCTCGGGAGCGCTATCACGATGAGTCTGGAGCTGCGATCCCAAGCCGTCGTTGTTCTGCTCGGGGCAATTGCCGTGGCTCGCCCGACTCTCCTCGAGTCGCAGGACTCGTCGTTCGCGCTCACCGGCGTCGTGGTGGACTCCGTGTCGGCTCCAATTCCGTCTGTCCTGGTCTACCTCGACAGCGCCTCGATTACCCAGTTGACCGACAGCACAGGTGGCTTTCACCTCTGGCCGGTGAATCCCGGTGCGCACCGATTGCACCTTCGCAAGGGTGGTTGGGCTCCCCAGAGCTTCGATCTCGTGGTCCCCGAAGACGCCGTCAGCCCCATCGACCTCGGGCTGATCGGACTGCTACCGGGTCCCAGTCCGTCCCACCGCATCCATCTCGGGCACCATCCGCGACGCGCTTACGGCCGAACCGGTTCCGGCGGTCGAGATTCTGTTGAACGGCAACTCCGTCGCTCGAACCGACGAGGAAGGGAACTTCGATATTGCAACCGGACCGGTTGTGTGGGGGACGAACGTGTTCACGGCACGCCGCATCGGCTATATCGCGCTGACCGATGCCGTTTGGATCGACGAGACGACGTCGAATCACCCCTTCACCGTACGGATCCAGCCGCTGCCCTTTGAGCTACCCGAGGTCGTGGTCGAGGGAGATCGCGTCGTCTACGCGTTCGGACGGATGCGGGAGTTCTGGCAACGGCGAAAGGTCCGACCGGGGACCTTCATCACGCGGTGGGAGATCGAGGAGCGCAATCCGATAGTCACGAGCGACTTGCTTCGCACCGTTCCAGGGCTCAGCGTCGTGCGCACGGGATCCGGCGGCACGGCCGTGCTGTCGTCGCGAGCGACACGCCGGTGCCGCCCCACCGTCTACATGGACGGCATTCGGCTCGTCACGGGCCAGGAACTGGACATCGATACCTTCACGAATCCCGCGTGGATCGAGGGAATCGAGATCTATACGGGTGCGGCCAACATCCCAGTGCAGTTCAACGTCACCGGTCTGGGATGTGGAGCCATCGTCATTTGGACGCGGTAACCTCTCACCGAGGCGCACGGCACCATCCGTATTCCACCCCACCTACCGGACCGGCTCGATCTCCACTTTGATATCCCTCCACCCGCCCTGACGAAACCGGACCATGCTCAGCGTCGACCGCGTCAGGTGGCCGACCAGGATCGCGAGCCAAATGTCGACAGGACGGAGGCCCCGTAGCAGCTGAATGATGGTGCACATGCCGAGCGGGACAACGATCTGCGAGACCAGAGATATGTAGAGGGGGCTGCGGGTGTCACCAGTGCCCTGCAGCCCCCCCGTGTATGCCAGTGCGACGGTGACGAAGAGCCCGGACGCACTCAAATAGGCGAGCAGCTCGACGCCTAGATCCACGACAACCGGATCGTCCATCCCAAACAGCCCCAGCAGCACTCGCGGGATCGCGAGAAACAGGAGGCCCACGGTCCCCGCGACCCCCAGGCCGATCCACGACGCCACGTGCACGCCGTGGAGGGAACGGTCCGGGTGGCCAGCGCCCAAGTTTTGCCCGGCGACGGCAGCGGCGGCGCCCATCAGTCCAACCGACGTCCACGTGATCAACGAAAAGAGTTGCGTGTAGCCCACCGCATACGCGGCCTGGGCTTGTCCGCTTTGTTGCAGTGATCCGATGAAGCCGAGCAGAATCACGCCGCCAACGTTCATGACGACGCCCTGGATGCCGGTCGGGATGCCGAACCGGAAGAGGGCGCGAATGATCGGCCAGTCGGGCTTTACACTCATGCCGCGGTGGAAATGAACGACCCAGTGGTGGGAGAAGAACAGTCGGTGGGCCGCGAGCACACTCACCACGCCGCCAGCAATCACCGTCCCCATCGCCGCCCCCGTGGTGCCAAAGCCTGGGATGGGACCGAGTCCCCGAATAAACACCACGTTCAGTACGAGGTTCAGGACCGTCAGCACGATGCCGAGTCGCAGGGGAGTGCGCGCGTCGCCGGCCGAACGGAGGGCACCACCGAGCATGAAGAACACCAACATGCCGAGGCTGAACAGGAACATGATGCGCAGGTACGGCAACGCTTCGGCTCGAACCTCTGGCGTCGCATTCACCAGCTCGAGCAAGGTGGGGGAGAGGAAGTACCCGAGCGGCGCGAGCACGCCCACGGACATCACGGCCGCGGTGAGAAACGCCTGATAGACGGTCCGGTTCACCTTCTCGTGCTCGTTCGCCCCGGCGAACCGCGCCACGAGAACACCCATACCCGTAAACAGGGACCCGATGAAGACCATGACCACGAGGAAGATCTGCCAGGCCACTCCGATGGCGGCATTCCCCGTGTACCCGACGTAGTGCCCAACCATGGCGTGATCGACGATCCCCTGAAGCCCGCCGATCACGTTCTGGAGCATCGTGGGCCAGGCCAGCTTCCAGACCGCGCGGGGGATCGGGCCCTCGACGATAGAGCGGTCGAACGATTTCACTGGCCTGCGCAGAGCGGACATCGATGTTGGCGGGAAGGAGGCTCGTCAGTTGGCAGCGACCAAGCTAGCACTATCGCGGAGCTTCCGGCAGGCTGAGCCCACGCGATCGGAGCCGATTGCAGTTTTCTTCATTGTTCCTATAAGGACAAATGTGTTTATTTGTTGATGAACACCGACGGCCGCTGAGCACCGTGGCCACACCCGCGGCCACCGCGCGAGCGACATCACACCGGCTCGACCATGACCCGACAATTCGCAAAGTCCAACCTCTTCTCCCTGCCCCTCAGGGCGCTGCAAGAGCTTCCGCTGTGGGGCGATGCCAACGGGGAGGCCGACCGCCAAAGCATCAAGGAACTGATCGAGCGGTTGGATTCCGTACGGATATACGCCGGAGAAGTCGAAGAGCGCTTCGCATCACACATCGCAGAAGCAGATCCACGATTCCGGGAAAGCGCCCGCAACCTGCTCCACTACTTGTCCCTGCGTCACTTCGACCTCCGGAACATTCAGGAACGCCTCGCCGCTTTGGGACTGTCCTCCCTGGGACAGACCGAAGCCCATACGCTGAGCAGCCTCTATGCTGTCCGCCGCGCGTTGGAACGGGCCGCCGGCGGCCGCGTAACCCGCAGCCTCGCGCCGAGGCCGGCAGTCGATATGCACCAGGGAACCGAGCTCCTCGCTGCGAACACGGTGGGTCTCCTGGGCCCCGCTCCCCCGGAACGGGGCGTCCGCGTCATGGTCACCCTACCCTCCACCGCCGCCAGCGACTACGAACTCGTCCGCGATCTGGTCACCTCGGGCATGGATTGCGCTCGCATCAACTGCGCCCACGACGATGAACCAGCGTGGGCGCGGATGGTGGAACACATCGAGCGAGCCAGTCAGGAAGTCGGTCGCCAATGCAAGATTCTGATGGACCTCGCTGGCCCGAAGCTCCGCACCGGCGCGCTCGAGCCTGGGCCCAAGGTGCTCAAGGTGCGTACGACCCGGGACGAGCGAGGGCGGGCCCTCGCACCCGCGCGGATCTGGTTCGCCCCGCCGGAGGTCTCCCCCCCGGGTGGGACCGCACCGGACGCGGTCGTGCCGGTCGCCGGCGACTGGGTCGGCTCGGCACGGATTGGGGATACCGCGGAGTTCGTGGACGCACGCGAAGCGAAAAGAACAGTCCGCATCGTCGCCTGTGTGCAGGGTGGATGTTGGGGAGAGACGTGGCGGACCACGTATCTGGAAACGGGCACGAAGCTGAAGCTGGTGCGCGGTCACGGCGACCAAGGAGAACAGGTGGCCGTGACGGAGGTCGGCGAGCTCCCACCGGTGGAAATACCGATTCTCCTGCAGGAGGGGGATACACTCACCCTGCGCAGAGATCCGAGCCCCGGCGCTCCGGCCGTGCACGCCCCCGATGGCAGCGTGCTCGCATCCGCACACGTTTCCTGTACGATGCCGGAGGCCTTTCAGGATGTCCGAACCGGTGAGACCATCGGGTTGGACGACGGCAAGGTCGAGGGCGTCATTCGCAGCGTGACGGATGACGAGATGCGCGTGGAGATCACGCTGGCGAAGCCTGGCGGGACCAAGCTGCGTGCCGACAAGGGGATCAACTTTCCCGAGAGCACGTTGCGCGCAACGGCCATCACAGACAAGGATCTAAGCGACCTCGATTTCGTCGTCCGCCATGCCGACATCGTAGGCATGTCCTTCGTGAGTGATCCGGGCGACGTGCTGCAGCTGCAGGAGGAGCTGCGGAATCGCGGTGGTAATCACCTGGGCATCGTCCTCAAGATCGAGACCAGGCGAGGGTTTCGGCAGCTACCATGGCTCTTGCTCGCCGCCATGCGAAACCACCCGGTGGGCGTGATGATCGCACGGGGTGATCTGGCCGTGGAATGCGGCTGGGAACGTCTCGCCGAGGTGCAGGAGGAAATCCTCTGGTTGTGCGAGGCCGCTCACGTCCCCGTCATTTGGGCGACGCAGGTCTTGGAATCGCTGGCGAAGAAGGGACTTCCGTCCCGCGCCGAGATCACCGACGCGGCGATGGCCGAACGTGCAGAGTGCGTGATGCTGAACAAAGGGCCCTACATTACGCGCGCCGTCACCACTCTCGATCATATTCTGCGGCGGATGCAGGAACACCAGAGTAAGAAAAGGGCGAGGCTCCGCCAGTTGACAATCGCGGGAGACGTGTAAGCGCCGTTCGACCCAACCGCCATCGAACGGCGCATGGCTCTACCTGACTGCACAGTCTCTCGTCGCCCGCTCCAGCCCCGCTTCTCGGTCTGCCGACGGGACGCCGGGCCGGCCCCTAAGCACTTCCCTTAGCCTAACCCATCACTGACGACCATCACAGCAGCGCTGGTGCCGCTCATCCCCTCACGCCCGGCTCACCGAACGCTGGACTCGCGAACGACAAACGGCAGGAAGGTGTACGACCTAAAGGGATCGTTGCCCGTTGGCCCGTCCACGGCGAAGGACTTCTTTCGACGGTCGAGCGAGAACATGTTCCCAGAAACCCATCGCTGCCTCAGCCGCCCTTCCCGCCGGGCACGCGGCCGCCTCGACCTCTTCGAGAGCGGCTTGGCATTCTCCGATGGTAACCGTCGTGCCGTCGAGGGGATCGCCGTTGTGCACGACGACAGAACTGAAGGGAAGCGGGACGCCGTAGCGGCGCGGCCAGGGCAGCATGAGCGAGGGGTGCCCACGTGGGACAATGGGCACCAGCAGCGCCTTCGTTGCCCGCGCCAGGGCAGTGAGCCCGGGCTTCATCCGGCCGTGGTGACCGCCTGCATCCGGGAAGAGTCCGATATTCGGCCTGCCCCTCTTGACCAGCTCGATGATCTCGTCCGTGGATCGAATGGCTGAGCGTTGCGGGTATATCCGCACGTGATACCCGAACCGTGCAGTCGAACGCTGGAGCATGCGTGAGAGCAATCCTTCGTGTCCGATACCCGTTGGCCTGAGCTCCCGAGGGACATCGCGGAACGCGAGGAAGGTGAGGGGCTCATAAGCGCGCCACGAGTAGTAGATCAGCGGTCGACCCTTCGTCCTCACGAGCGGCAGCAGTCGACCGGCCGGCGGATCCCAGCGAATCCGCACCGTTCGCAAACACGGATAGAGTGACAGCGCCAGCAGACCGTTCGACAAGAACGTGACGGGCCGCGACGAACGCGGGTGTTGTGGAGCCTTGCGGGGTACCCTGGTGAACGACGAACGACCGCCACGCGTGGGGGCCGTCGCGTTCCGCTCGATCACGCGTAGCAAATAGTCCGACAGCGAGACGCCCTCCACCGCCGCACGCTCCTCTAGTTCACCGCGGAGCTCGTCGGAGACGTTGCCGATCTCAATGTCAGACATACAATAAACATGCAAATAAATGACACAAAGTCCAGGGCAGACCCCATCGCCACCGTCTGCTGAGCGGCTTTTCTCTACAGCAAGCGCTGATCGACGTAGCACCAGGCCCAGCGGTCACCGGGCTCGAGTGACTTGACGATGGGGTGCTCGGTCGCTCGATGGTGCTTCGTGGCGTGCCGGTTCGGCGACGAGTCGCAGCAGCCCACATGCCCACACGTCATGCAGATTCGCAAGTGGACCCATCGGTCACCGGTCTTCAGGCACTCCTCGCAGCCGGGGGCGCTGGGAGAAACTCCGTTCGTCTCGTCAGTGTGAGAGCAGCTGCTCTGCCGCTCGGCCTCGGTGAGGGCGAATCGCGCGTTCATGGTGATGGCCACGCCGCGTTCCATGTCGACTTCGCGCGGTCTCACCGGACCGCTCGTCGAGCGCAGCGTCGCCTGGTGCCGCCGGATCTCCTCGTCGTCGATCTGGTTCGTTTCCAGCACTCTGGTGAGGAGCCGCACCAGGCTCTCCTCTTCATCGGAGACCACCTCGTCGGCGCCCGCTTCCTTCAGATCGTGGACTTCGGCCGTGAGGCGCGTGCGAGCAAAGACCGGAAGATCTGGATTGAGCGCGCGTGCCGCGGAGACAACCCGGCGAGTCGTCTCGAAATCGTCATCCGCTACGACCAAAAGCCGCGCCGCGTGGAGTCCCAAGAGCGTGAGCTCGTGTTGGCGCGTGTAGTTGCCGCGCTGCACCTGCAGTTCACCGCGCTCGGCCTCTCGGGCACCCTCGGGGCTGAGCGTGCCGATCACATAGGGGATCTGCTGATCCTCGAGGACCGGGGCCAATCGGCGTCCCACCTCACCGAAACCGGCGATGATGACGTGATCACGCAGGCCCGGTCGAGCGGCCCGCTTTGCTTGCTCGGGTTCGGTCACCACTAGCTCATCCCGGCGCGGAGCGCCCCGCCTCCTGAGAGACTCCCCCATGCGGTAGAGAAACGGTGTGGCGATCATCAAGGTGACGGTGGCACCGATGAACGCCTCCGGGCCTCCTGCCTCAAACCCGGCAGGGTGCAGGCCCAACGCGCGGCCCGCCCGTTCCAGCACGAACGAGAACTCACCCACTTGAGCCAGCGCCAACCCGGTGCACGCCGCCGCACCCGTGCCGTATCCCAACACTCTCAGCCCGATGCCGGTGGTCAGGAATTTGATTGCGAGCACCGCCGCGATGACGGTTAGCACCAACAGCGGATACTGAACGAGAAAGCTCAGGTCGAGCAGAAGCCCCACCGACACGAAGAACGTGGCGCTGAAGAGGATCTGAAGAGGGAGAATCTCACCGAAGGCCATCTGGCTGAAGCGACTTTCACTGACGATCAAGCCGGCCAGAAACGCACCAAGGGACAGACTCACCCCCGCTAGGCTGGTCAGAAAAGCCGTGCCCAAACAAATGCCGACGACACTGAGCAGGAAGATCTCCTGCGAGCAGGTGCGAGCCACCGCTTCGAGCACCCGAGGCATGATGCGGCGGGCCACGAGCAGGACGAGCGCCACGATTCCGGCGGCCTTACCCAACGCGAGCACGATCCCCCAGCCCGACACGCCCGTCCCGCCAAGAATCGGGATGAGTAGAACCATGGCGACGACGGCGAGGTCTTGGAAGATCAGGATTCCCAGCGCAGCTTGTCCCTCCTGCGAGCTCACGTCGCCCGCGTCCATCAGCAGCTTCATCACAATCGCCGTGGATGACAGGGCCACGAGAAAACCGGTGAAGACACCCGTCCGCCAGTCGACGCCAAACAACGCGAGGAGCCCCGTCACGAGCGCCACTACCAGGCCAACCTGGAGACCGCCTCCGAGGAAGATGATCCGCTTGATGCGCGCGAGCTTGGCGAGACTGAACTCGATTCCGATCATGAACAGCAGAAGGATGACGCCGAGCTCAGCAGCCGCTTCGATGAGCGCCTCATCCCGCACGAGTCGGAGGGCATGCGGGCCCACGAGCGCGCCGGTCAAGAGGAAGCTGACGATGGGCATGATGCCGAAGCGGTGGCAGACGTACGCCACAAAGGCGCACGCCGCGACCAAGGCCACGACTTCCGAGAGGAACGCCGGTGGGGCGGTGGTTGCTATGGCGGGATCCATAAAGGGGCGGCGAATTGCCGGTCGCTACCCTCTACCTCTTCCCTTCGCCGTCATTCACGGTTGCGGTCACCGTACTGCCCGTCTCACCCACCCCTCAGTCGCCGAACGTGATTCCCTGCGCGAGGGGCAGCTCCGTGCTCCAGTTGATGGTGTTGGTCTGCCGGCGCATGTACGCCTTCCACGCATCGGAGCCGGATTCGCGGCCGCCACCGGTCTCTTTTTCTCCGCCGAAGGCCCCGCCGATCTCCGCACCGCTGGTTCCGATATTGACGTTGGCGATCCCGCAGTCGCTGCCGCGATGCGAGAGGAAATACTCGGCCTCCCGCATGTTCTCGGTGAAGATGGCCGACGACAACCCTTGCGGTACGCCGTTGTGCAGGGCCACAGCCTCCTCGATCTCGTCCACGGCGGCCCGCGTTGACGAAGAGCCCTGGCCGTAGCCGATGATATAGAGGATAGGCGCGAAGGTCTCCTCCTGGACGATGGTGAACTCGTTCCGCGCGGCGGCAATGCACGGCTTCACGTAATGGCCGCCCGGATAGTCCGGCCCCTCCAGCCGCTCGCCGCCGTAGAGAATGTCGCCACCTTCCCGCTCGATCCGCTCGATGGCGTTGTGCATGTCCTCAACGGCACCATGGGTAACCAGCGGGCCCATGAGCGTGTCACTTATCCTGGGATCCCCGATGGCGATTCCCTCGTACGCGGCCACCAACCGCCGAACCAGCTCGTCCCTGATGGACTCGTGGACGATGATCCGCCGAGTACTCGTGCAGCGTTGCCCGGCGGTTCCCACGGCACCAAAAAGGATGGCCCTGAGCGCCAGCTCGAGATTGGCACTCGGCGTTACGATGATGGCGTTGTTGCCTCCCAGCTCGAGGATGGTGCGGCCCAGTCGCTTCCCCACTACCTGGGCCACCCGATACCCCATCTGACAGCTGCCAGTAGCCGACACCAGGGGGATCCGATTGTCGTGGAGCAGCCGGTCCCCAACCGTCGATCCCTTGCCGACCGCCAGGGAGAAGATCGTGGGATCGACGCCGTTTGTTCGACACACCTGCTCGGCGATCTTGACGCAAGCAATGGCCGTGAGGGGCGTCTTGCTGGCCGGCTTCCAGAGCACAGTATCGCCGCATACCGACGCAATGGCCGTGTTCCAGCTCCACACCGCCACCGGAAAGTTGAACGCACTGATCACCCCGACCACGCCGAGGGAATGCCACTGCTCGTACATTCGGTGGTCGAGCCGCTCGGAGTGCATGGTGAGACCGTAGAGCTGCCGTGAAAGGCCAGTGGCGAAGTCGCAGATGTCGACCATTTCCTGCACTTCCCCCTCGCCCTCCGCTATGATCTTTCCCATCTCCAGCGTCACCAGGGCGCCGAGCTCTCTTTTCACTTCGCGCAGACGGTTCCCCAACTGCCGGACGATCTCGCCTCGCTTGGGAGCCGGGACCCGACGCCATTCCAAGAACGCCCCGTACGCCCTGTCGACGATCTGGTCGTATTCGGCCTCGGTGACTTGACGCACGGTCGCAATTCTGGAACCGTCGATGGGGGTGATGACCTCCAGCTCCGGACCCGAGCCGATCCACCCACCGCAAAAACCGCCGGCATTGATATCGTCGATGCCGAGGGCTCTCAAGAATTCACTGGTCTCTACAGCAATCGTTGCCATGGCTGTACCCGTCACACCTGCGTTCTGGAAACACGGACCTGGGGTCGAGGGACGCGATCACGATCCTCGAGCACGTGGCATTCTAAATGCTTTACGGCCACGAAGCCACCGCCTTTCGCAGCCCTCTTCGCCTGGCGGAATTGGGTTCTCCGGCACTGCTTGGGTTCTCGTCACCCTCCGCCACCTATCCCGAGAATCACCTTGGGAATGGCGATAGCCAGCCAGCCGAGCACCGCCGTGAGGATCGCTTTCCCCGTCCCGAAGTCCAGGGCCTGGCGGATGGCAATGATCCCGGCAACCAGCATCCAGATCGCCGCGGTAAACAAGGCCAGGGCTCCCAACACCGGTAGAAATCCCAGCACTGCCAGCAGCCCCGGCGTCTGGGCAAACCCGATGGTCCGCAATAGCTCCCCCCAGGTGGCCGTGCCGCCGAGCAGCTTGTCCCCAATGAGATAGGTCACCGCAGACCACACCAGCCATCCGACGACGGCGACCACCGCACCACCAAGGATCCCGCGCCCACCGTACGCCGAGGCCCCCAGGGCCTGAGCCGCGGCGACCAACAGCACGACTGCCGCCGCCTGTCCCGTCGCGGCGGTGTCCGCCTCCACATCCTCATAAGTCTGTACATCGAGCAGCGCTGCGCCCTTCATGCGCTGGATCATGGAGCCCCGCGCCTGCATCTGCATGTTTCCTCCCCCGGAATAGGTTCACCGAGCCCGAGATCCGATGTTCGTCTCGCTAGACTTCGGGAGTCCGACTCGCACGTGAAGTTTGGCGCCGTTCCCGACTCGACGGAAGCCGCGGGTCTCCCGAGCGCTCATGGTGGGGGGTCCTCGTCAATCCTCGGCGTCGTATCGGTAGTCGACTGTGCGGGCCGTCTGTCCGCCGCCTCATCACAGCGCAGTGCGCGTCGATAAGCTGGGACCAACTGCTCGTAGGCCCGCAGGCCGGTGAGTATACGCTCAGCAAACTCCCCCTGGGCTTCGCCAAAGGCGGCCTTTCCCTGTGCGATGAGCTCGGCTTCGTGCTGAACGAGATCGCATGTCTGCTCCACCCGTACCCGGGCGTCCGCGTCCTCTACCAGATAGAAGAACGCCAAGCCAGACAAGGCGCTGCCATGGGCGCGGAGTGCGCTGTCAGGAGCGAAGCGCAGGGCTTTCTGCAGCCATTCCACCGCAATCCCGGGCGCCATGCGATCCTGCACGAGACGCGTTCCAACTTCCAGGTAGAGCAGCGCGACTGTCTGGTGCACCTGGTCATCGTCCGACTGCTCCGCCGCGCTGGCCAATAGCGAGTCGGCCGCCACGAGCGCTTGGGTATCCAGTGGCACCGTCGGCTTGAGGGCCAACAACCCTTGTCGGGTCAGGAGTTTTGCCGCGGCGACGCGGGCTCGGATATTCTCCGGGTCGGCGCTAGAGATGGCACGGTAGATTGCGAGCGCCGAATCGCTCTCTCCAACTTCCCCGAGGACGGCGGCCCGGGCCATTCTGAGTGATTCCAGCACTTCCTCCGCTCTTTCGGCGCTGCGCCGATGCGACTCCGCACGCTGCCACGCTTCATTGACTACCGAGTCAACCTGCGTCACCGCCTCTTCGGTCCAGCGAGCGACGGCGGCCGTAGCGGAGAGAGTCTGTGCCACCCCGATCACTTGGAAATAGAAGGTGGTGTCCCCCGCCAAGCTCGAGTCGAGCCGGTACTGCTCGGTTAGCGCATCCAGGGCGCACTCCCACATCTCGTACTGCAGGCACATCCGTGCCTGCAGCGAGACGAACTCCAAAGCGCTGGTGGCGTGGCGAGTGCCACCGCTCAGCAGCTCGACTGCCGTCTCGTGGTAACCAAGCCCATCGATGAGCTGCGCGACCAGCAGGCGCCGCTTCACATCACCCGGATCGGCTCGGACCTCGCGACTCCTGGCATTCACTGCTCTAGTGGTGTCGCCGAGTCTGAGGTATTCCTGTCCAAGACTCCTCCAGGCCTGGACGAGCATGGAATCCCCGGCCACCGCCCGCTCCAGGGCCAAGACGAGGCTGTCCGGCCGTTCCAACGCGAGGTAGACGTAGGAGAGACACATCGCGGCCGATGGGTGGTTGGAGAAGCGGCGGAAGGCTCGCTCCGCGCGGTCTCGTGCCTGGTCGTACTTTCGATCTCGCACCTCCGCCCAGCAGTCCCGGGCGTCACCGCCAGCCTGCATGGCGGCCCCGAGCGTGTCCTTCAGAACCCCGCTGATGATCCGCGCAAAGTCCTTTGGCGACATGGCTGGCTCGCCCGGCACGGTGAGGGAAGCGGTGTAGTGTGGGATCCCTCCCTGGCGCGCTGTATCCATCACCCGCAAGTCGACCAGAGGCTTGCCGGAATTTCTTCTAAACCTCCCGTTAACATAGAAGTCCGCTTGCAGCATCCGAGCCATTTCCAAGGTAGACCTGTCCGACGGTAGCTCGTCGCAGAAGTGGTCGTTCCCACAGAACCTGATCATTCGGACTGCGTGGCGCCGCCAACGATTGAGACCCTCCCGAAGTTCAAGAGCTAATTCCACGACGTAACCCGAATCCGCATTGCGATCGTCGGGAAGGGGCGGAAAGATCAACACGGCGTCTCTTGGCCTTTGCGCGACGGTCACGCTCGGGTCACACACCAAGCCACATGCGATCAGGCACCAGTAAGTGACGATTGGGAGCAGACAATTGTGTTGGGGGCGGAGCACCGGTCTCGAAGCAGGAGTTTTCCCCGGACGAACCCTCGACATCTAGATCCCGTTGGCCACCCGTCTCGAGAGAAGCTCCCACCGGGCATCGACGTCGGCCTGAATGCCGGCTACCTGTTTGTCGGTGAGGTGAGCGAACCGGCCTTGCATGCGAATGTACGGCAACACGGGCTCGTGCGGTGGATGCTCGACGGTAAACCGCCAACAGGCGCCTTCTTCGACCTCCATGAGCGGGAAGATCCGGTTGCGCACTGCCATGCGCGAAAGCTCGATGGTGGCCTCATCCTGCGACTTCCACCCCGGTGGGCACGGCGAGAGGATTTGGATGAACCGGAGTCCCCGAATCGTCTTGGCCTTCTCGACCTTGTTCACCAGATCGACGGGGTAGGCTACGGTCGCCGTGGCCGCGTAGGGAATCCGATGCGCGGCGAGTATCGACAGGATGTCCTTCTTGGGATGGGCTTCTGGGTGAGCAGCGGGTGTGGTGGTGGTCCAGGCACCCCACGGTGTGGACGAGGAGCGCTGGATCCCGGTGTTCATGTACGCCTCGTTGTCGTAGCAGCAGTACAGGATATCCTCGTTCCGCTCAGCCGCCCCGGACAGTGCCTGGAGTCCGATGTCCAACGTGCCACCGTCACCCGCCCACACCATCACGGTGGTCTCGGTATCGCCCCGTCGTTCCAGCGCCGCCTTCACGCCCGAGGCCACCGCTGCCCCCGTCTCGAACGCGGTGTGATACAGTGGGACCTTGAGGGATGACTGCGGCCACGGCCCTGCGATGATACTCCAGCAGCACGCGGGCAGGACAACGATAGTATCTGGGCCAAGGGCCTTCAGCACCATGTTCATCGCGACGGCGCCGCCGCAACCCGGACAGGCTAGATGTCCCGAGGTGAGGTACTGGTCCCGCGGGATCTGTTCCTTGATCATGATCTGACTCATGGGTTCACCCCTACCCAGAGGTCTTCACGAACCGGTCGTTCGGTGGAGCGCGTCTTGTCGATGATCTCGTCGATGACCGCGGGTGTGACATCGCGTCCACCCAGCCCGACGATGTACCCGAAGAGCTGTGGCCGATCGTCGGGCGGCACGTCGTACATCGCCGCGCGGATCTCCTCGGCAAAGATCCCCCCGTGACCGGGCGAGATGTTCCGGTCGAGGACTGCCACGCGGTCGACACCCGAGAGCAGTCTGCGCAAGCGCTCGGTAGGAAACGGCCGAAACATCTTGACCTTGACCAGGCCCACGGCCTCGCCCCGCTCCCGGCGGCGATCGACGCAGTACCGAGCGGTGGACGTGATGGTACCGGACGTGAGGAGAAGTAACTCGGCGTCGAAAGCACGGTACGCTTCGACGGCCCCGTATCGCCGCCCAAAGCGCTCATACCACTCCCTTTCAACTTCATCGAATGTCACTCGAGCGGCGTCCATGGCTTCTTGCTGGAGCCAGCGCATTTCCATGTAGGCATCCGGTCGCACGAGGGCCCCGAAGGCGTGCGGGTCGGCCGGGTCGAGCTTGAGCCGAGCCTCCCGCATTGGGAGAAAGGCATCCACCGCAACCTGGTCGGGAATGTCGACCGGTTCCGAGGTATGGGAGAGGTAGAACGCGTCGAGGACGATCATCACCGGCAGATCGACTGCTTCGGCGAGCTTGAAGCCCTGAATGGTCGTATCGAGAACCTCCTGGTTCGTCTCGCAATAGAACTGGATCCACCCGGTGTCCCGCTGTGACAGGCTGTCGTTCTGGTCCGTCCAGATGTTCCATCCCGGTCCCATGGCTCGGTTGATGTTCGCCATCACCACCGGATGCCGGCCGCCGGCGGCCCAGTGCAGGAGCTCATGCATCAGGGCGAGACCTTGCGAGGAGGTTGCCGTAAACGCTCGGCCGCCAGCCGCGGAAGCGCCGATACAGGCCGCCATCGCCGAGTGCTCCGATTCCACTGCGATGAAGCGCGCAGGCAGCTCACCGCTGGCGCACATCTCAGACAGCATCTCCACGATCTGGGTCTGCGGCGTGATGGGATAGGCGGAGATCACCTCGACCCGGGAGAGTTTTGCCCCCCAGGAAACAGCGTGGTTTCCCATGATGACCTTTTTCACAGGCCTTCCCTCACCATGGTCATGGCTCCTCTGGGGCATTCCGCGGCACACACCCCGCAGCCCTTGCAGTAGTTCATGTCGATGTCGAATCCCCCTTCATCCCGGCGTGAAATCGCAAAATCCGGACAGAAGATGAGGCACAGCTCGCACTCATTACAGACGCCGCAGTTGAGGCAGCGGCGAGCCTCGTCGATGGCGGCGTCGTAGGTGAGACCACGATTCACTTCCCGGAAATGCGAAGGCGGCTCTTCACCGGCGACGTGCACATCACGATGCTGCCACGCGTGGGAGAACGGGCTGAGGTTCATGTCCTCCAGCTTCACCACCTCGTTGACGGGCGACGTGCGGCGGACGGGGTCGTCATCGCGCCAGCGCGTCATGCTGACGTTTCCGACAGCGCCATAGCGGAGCGTTGCCACGTCGTCCCGTGTCAGCTCGCCCGCCACCCGACGTAGATAGAGATCGATCCCAATGGCCGCACGTTTGCCTGCGCCAAGTGCGTCCGCGACGGTCCGTGGTGCATTCGCCGCGTCGCCACCCGCGAACACCGCCGGACTGTTGGTTGCCCCGAGCTCGTTCACGACGATGCCCCCCGCCTCCCGGGCGATGTCATCCCGCAGGTAATCGAGATCCGAGATCTCGCCGATGGCCGTGAGCACCGTGTCGGCGACTACCGAGAAGGGACGCTCGTCGGTGGGCTCGGGTCGACGGCGACCGCTGTCGTCCGGCGGACCCAGGCGCATCCGTGTGCACTCGATGCCCCGCAGTCGCCCGTCCACGGTGCGGGCCGCCACGGGAGCGGCGAGAAAAACGAACTCGATGCCTTCCCGCTTCGCCTCCTCGATCTCCTGAGGAATGGCGGGCATCTCGACCCGGCTGCGGCGGTACAGAACGATTGAGACCGCACCGAGGCGGCGCGCGGCGCGGGCGCAATCGATGGCGGTGTTTCCACCACCGACGACGACGACACGCTTGCCAAGATCGGGGCGGGCGCCGGCGTTCACCCCTTTCAGGAAGTCGAGACCCGACAAGATGCCCGCCGTGTCCTCCCCTTTCATGCCGGCACCTCGGCTCCTGTGCGCGCCCGAGGCGATGAACACCGCGTCACACTCGAGATCGCTCCAGCAGAGATCCGTCCCGACCCGCACACCGCAGAAGATCAGGACACCCTGCGCGCGGATGCGGTCGATCTGCCTGTCCAGCACGTCGCGCGGCAGCCGGTACTCGGGAATGCCGAGCCGCAGCATTCCCCCCGGCTCGTCGGCTTCCTCGTAGACAGTGACGTCATAGCCCATGCGGGCGAGGTGGTACGCGCAGGCGAGTCCTGCGGGTCCCGAACCTACCACTGCCACGGCCTCGGAGCGCGTACGTGGGGGTGCGTCGGGCAGTGGAGCGCCCAGCTCGAGATCGCCCAGCATCCGTTCGACACCGTGGATGGACACCGGCTCGTCGAAGTGGCGTCGGTTGCATTGGTCTTCGCAAGGGCGGTGGCACACACGACCTGTGACTGCGGGCATCGGATTCTCCCGCATCAGGAGGTCGCGGGCTTCCTCGACGCGACCCTCTCGCAACAGGTTCATGTAGGCTTCGATGTCGATGCCCACCGGGCACCCGGCATTGCAGGGCGCCACCCGGTCCTGATAGAGCGGGCGAATGTACTTCCACGATCCCGTGTGGTTGACCAGGGTGGAGGTCTGGCTCACTGCGACGGGGGGGATCCCCCGACCGGGTCGTGCGTTGTCTCCGCTCTCAGACATGCGCCGTCTCCAGCCCGACGACCGACCGGACGATCTTGGCCGCTTCTCGAGCCGCCCGCACGTTCTCAGCCGGTTTCAGGGGAGCTTCCTCCCGGATGGCGTCGCACACGGACTCGAGGCCGACCAACCCCGAGCATTCGGCGAAGGCGCCGGCCATCGCGGTGTTCACGATGGGCTGGGTCTTGGACCCGAGACCATGGCGGCTCGCGATGGCACGGGCGTCGACCGTGGCTACACGGAATCGGCGCAGCAGATCTCTGTAATGCTCCGGTGCGAGATCGGAGTTGATGAGGATCGTGCCGCCCGGCCTGAGGCCCCCTGTGACATCCACTGCGTCCACGAGCGTGGGATCGAGCACAATGAGGTCGTCGGGAGCGGTGATTTCGCACCGGAGGAGAATGGGTGCATTAGACACCCGGAGGAATGCCGTAACGGGGGCACCACGCCGCTCCACACCGAATGCCGGGAAGGATTGCACCCAATTTCCTTCTCTGAACAGGGCCACGCCCAGGAGCTTGGAGGCAACAACAGCCCCCTGCCCTCCCCGCCCATGGATACGGAGTTCGCGCATCGGGTACTCCCCTGTGGTGTCCGGTATCGGGAAGCGCCGCGTCTCGGACCCGACTTTAATGAAGACTAGCCCGCCTCGGATAAAGAACTCTTTAGCTGGAGATAAAGAAGTCATCATCAGCGTGTCGGTATGGTCAGACGTTATCCCTGGGACGAGCAGTACAGACCCCGCCGTCGATCGGGGCAGTCCCAGCGGATCCTCCTGGGGAGGGCACCATGGAGCGGTCCAGGCGTGAAGAGGCGGGCCGCGGGGCGCAGGACGCGGCGGAGAGTGGGCTAGGCGTCCCGTGCTACGAAGCGCAGGCCGATGGCGTCCCGTGTGACCAGCTCAAGAGCGACTGCGCCGATTGCGAGAAGGTCCTGACTGACGCGACCGGCGACAAACGTGACACCCAATTGTCGATACCAAAGCCCGACGCCTGAAGTAGCGTTACGAGCTCCGTCCGAAAGCGACCTTCCCGTTGACAGTGGAGACGGTGAGGATCCGCTCGCCGGGTCCGGCCGCGCTCGCGGTCGACACGAGCTGCGGCTAGCTTGAGTATGTGGTTCCACTCATCCTTGCGGCATACATCGAGTCCCGCGCTCCTGGGATCACGCCGCTGCGCGC
>JBDHDH010000071.1:0-18675 GCA_039591615.1 Gemmatimonadota bacterium
GTTTCGACGGCGCCGGGTCATACCTCGGTCGCTGTCCACGACGGACCCACGATCGACGACCAGCGCCGCCGCGGTCCTGCGGCCGCGTTCCCGCCCTGCTTGTCATTCTCCTTCCGCCACAGGACCGTCCCGCCCTCCAGGTCGATGTCCGTCCATCGGAGCCTCGCAATGGCGGAGATCCGGTGTCCGCTCTCGTGCAGCTAGCACAAGGGCCAACGCGAACCGCCAATCCATGCGGTCGGCCATGGTCAAGATCGACTCCTACTGCCCCTGCATGAACACCGGCCGGCGAGCCCTTGGCTTCGACTCGTTGCGAGAACCAAAAGAACCTCACGACTGACGCATTTCGCGCCGTCGCAGGTTGCAGCGTTGCATCCCTCCCACACCGTAACTACATTAGGCAGCCCTCATGTACAGCACGCGTAGGAAGCTCCTGTAGTCGAGCGTACCATCGGGCGCTCGTCGCGGTGAGTTTGAGCCTGCGCGCGGACATGAGGGGGAAGTCATGGTCCGTCCCGCCGCGCTCCGCCACAGAACCCCGTTCCTCCTCTTCCTCAGTGCGCTCGTTGCATGCCAGTCGGACACCACCGGTCCCTTGCGAGGTGGGGAGTCGCCAAGCTCCGATCAGCCAACGGCGCCCACGACCGCGGTGACGATGAATCCTGACGGATCGATTACCCTCGAAGTCCGCGTGGCAGCGAGTACGGACGATGCTGAACAGCAGGCGGACCAGAGCATGTACCTGACGAGTAGCGATCTCGAACTGGTCTACGATGGTGGGGACCAGACGGTCGGCATGCGCTTTACCGGGGTCGCAATCCCCCAAGGGACCTCGATCAGCGACGCCCATGTGCAATTCCAGGTGGATGAGACGCCGTCGGGACCCACGTCCCTGACGATCCACGGGGAGGCGACGGATGATGCGGTGACGTTTGGCGCGGCCGACAGCGACATCTCCAACCGGGACACCACCGACGCCGCCGTGTCCTGGACCCCTGAGCCGTGGCCGAACCGGGGCGAGGCGGGGGTGGATCAGCGCACGCCCAATATCGCCTCGATCATTCAAGAGATTGTGAGTCGGGGCGGCTGGGCGAGTGGCAACGCCCTGGCGATCATCATCACCGGCACAGGGGAGCGCGTAGCGGAATCATATGACGGGGAATCGAGCGCAGCGCCATTACTCCATGTGAACTATTCGACCGAGCCTGTGGCCTCGGTGGACGTGTCACCGGCCGCCGCGACGATCGCCCAGGGTGCAACGATCCAACTCACTGCAACACCGAAGGATGCAGCTGGCAATCCGCTGTCGCGCAGCGTCACCTGGTCGAGCGGTGACGACATGATTGCCACGGTGTCGTCAACGGGGCTCGTTTCCGGCGTGGCGCCGGGCACCGTGACGATTACCGCCGCAAGCGGAGGGATCACCGGGTCGGCCGCGATCGAGGTGATCTTCGTGCCCGTGGCCTCGGTGGATGTGGAACCGGCCAGCGCCACGATCGCGGCGGGCGCCACGGTTCAACTTACCGCCACACCCAGAGACGCAAGCGGTACTCCGCTCCCCGGCCGCGCGGTGACGTGGTCGAGCAGCGACAATACCATCGCCGTCGTCTCGGCGGATGGTTTGGTCACCGGCGCGAGCGAGGGAATTGTGACCATCACCGCCACGAGCGAAGGCCAGGACGGGACGGCGAGCATCGACGTATTCGTGCCGCCTCCGGGGATCACGCCGCCGAACTTCAAGGTTGCCTTCATTGGCGATCAGGGTAGCGGTCAGGACGCGCTCGATGTGCTCCAGCGCATCGCGGACGAAGGCACGGACATGGTCATTCATTCCGGCGACCTGGATTACAACGACAATCCGGATGAATTCGACTCCAACGTCACCAGTGTGTTGGGCGCCGATTACCCCTACTTCGTGTCCGTAGGAAACCACGACGAAGCCATGTGGTACGGCCCGGGCGGATATCAGGAGAAACTGCAGCAGCGGTTGGCGCTGATTCCGGATGCCACCTGTACCGGCGATCTAGGTGTGAACTCGTCATGCACCTATCAGGGCCTGTTCTTCATTCTGTCAGGGGTTGGCACCATCGGCTCCGGTCACGAGGCAAATATCCGGAGTGCGCTCGAAGCGGACGCCTCGGACTGGCGGATCTGTTCGTGGCACAAGAACCAGAGGGAGATGCAGGTGGGCGGCAAGAGCAGCTCGGTGGGTTGGGAGGCGTATGAGACGTGTCTCGAGCTCGGTGCCATCATCGCGACCGGTCACGAGCACTCCTATTCGAGGACCAAGACCCTGACGAGCACCGAATTCCAGATGGTGGATCCCGACTGGGCGGAGCCGGACAACCTGAGCGTGCGGCCGGGGGCCACCTTCGTGTTTGTCTCGGGCCTCGGGGGCGCGAGCATCCGCGATCAGGAACGCTGTCTGCCCACGACCTATCCATACGGGTGCAACGGTGAGTGGGCCAACATCTACACGACGAACCAAAATGCGCAGCACGGCGCCCTGTTCATCGAGTTCTACGTGGACGGCAACCCGAGGAAGGCGCGGGGCTACTTCAAGAACGTGTTCGGCGAGGTGATCGATCAATTCACCGTCTGGTCGGGCAGCGTGGCGCCAGATCCCACAAACACACCGCCCATGGTCACGGCGGGTGGCGACGCCGGTGGAGACGAGGGCACGACGGTGAACCTCGCGGCGACCTTCACCGACGCGGATGTTGACGACACACACTCGGCGACGGTTGACTGGGGCGACGCTTCCGGGCTGGAGTCAGGCACCGTGACTGAGGCCGGTGGTGCGGGGACGGTGGGCGGCAGCAACGTCTACGCCGATAACGGCGTCTACACCGTCACGGTCACGGTCAACGACGGGCGCGGCGGCATAGCGAGTGACAGTTACGCGGTGACCGTGACAAACGTCGCGCCCACCGCCGACGCGGGCGGGCCCTATGCGGGCAACGAGGGCACCGGCGTGTCGTTCAGCGGAAGCGCTACGGATCCGGGGGCCGATGCGTTCACCTTCGAGTGGGACTTCGATTACATCGGCTCCGTTTTCAACGTCGATGGCTCGGGAGCCAACCCCACGCACATCTACACGTCGAGCGGATCATACACCGCCGCGCTGCGCGTCACGGACGATGATGGTGACTCCCACCTGGCCACGGCGACGGTCGACGTGGCGGACGCCGATCCGATAGCCGAATTCACATTCTCGCCATCGGCACCTCTGGTGGGTGAAGTCGTGACGTTCACGGACGTTTCCACGTCGTACGACGGAATCACGACCTGGCAGTGGGACTTTGACGTCGCGGCGGGACTGTCGATAGACAGCGAAGCCCAGAATCCGATACACACGTACCTGTCCGCCGGCACCTATATCGTGAGGCTCACGGTTGCCGAGGCCGACGGTGATGTCTCCGTGGTCGAACAGCAGGTCGTGGTCACCGAGGAGCCGGTGATCCAGACGCTCCTCTATTTCTCACTCAGTTCCAGCACCACCGTCGGGGGGTTGAGCGTTGCCGACGAAGACATCATCGCCTTCGACGGCGCTGCCTTCAGCCTGCACTTCGATGGCTCCGACGTCGGTCTCAGCGGTGCGAGGATCGACGGGTTCGCCGTTGTCAGCAGCACCGAGATCCTCATGTCGTTCTCGAGTTCCGAGTCTGTGCCCGACATCGGCAGCGTGGACGATTCGGACATCGTGAAGTTCACGGCGACGGCGCTAGGGCCGAGCACGTCCGGAACGTTCGACCTCTATTTTGACGGCAGCGACGTGAGTCTCACGCGTAGCAGGGAGGATATTGACGCCGTCGAGTTGTTGCCGGATGGAAGATTGCTTCTTTCGACCCAAGGCTCGTTTAGCGTGCCCGGCCTGTCAGGCGCCGACGAAGACGTCTTCGTGTTCACCCCGACATCGCTCGGCGCCAACACAGCCGGAACGTTCGCGGCGTATTTCGATGGTAGCGATGTGAGTATGAGCAGCAGCGACGAGGATATCTACGGACTGGCCGTCGATCTGACGGGGGACCTCTACTTCTCGACCAGGGGGAACTTCTCCGTGCCGGGCGCATCCGGTGCCGACGAGGACGTGTTCGTATTCACTCCGACGTCGCTGGGCTCCAATACGCACGGTACGTTCGCATCCATACTCTTTTTCGACGGGAGCGTGTGGGGTCTGTCTGGGAACGACATCTATGGAATGGATCTACCTCAGCCGTGACGCTCTCGAGCGGGGATACTACCGCATGACGTGGGTTTGAGCTCACCGTGGGTGGCAGGTTCGCTGCCGTCGGCGAGACTTCCAGCCGCCGAGCTCCACGACCGCCTTGAGCGGCGCCTCGCGCCAGTCCGTCGCAGACTTCCGCCGGAAGCTGTGAAAACCTTGGCCCGCCTTCCGTGGGATACCCGCGAGCTGACACGCTGCACGTAGCCATTTGGTGAGTGTCTCCCGGGAGCACGGGCGGGCCGGGTCGTGCGGAGACGGTAGCACCCACAGATCGCCCAGCGCGTGCTGGTCCTGCTGTGCCCCCTTGAGCGCCGCTAGCGCGAGTCGCGCTCACCCTTCCCGATCGACCGCCGCCCGCGCCCCATCCAGGATGGTGATCACGGCGGGCCAGATCCGGTTCACCTCGTCCAGCGTCTCGAACACGAATACCATCAGCCGGTCGTAGTCTACGATGGGCACGAAGCCGCCGATGCCGGGACTGCTGAGTACGGCTCCGCTGCCCGTGGCATCGACCGCGTCGAGCCACACGCCGAGACCGTACGGCACCTCGCTCCGCGGCGAATAGACGATCGGCACCCCCGCGCTCCAGTTGCGCCGCATCTCCCGGATCACCTCGTCGGACAGCACCCGGCGGCCTCTCCATTGGCCGTGGTCCAGGATCATCTGCGCGAACCGGCCGTAGTCGTCTAGCGTCGACCTCACCTCTCCTTCGGATAGGGCGGGGTTCGGGCTGTCGCCGTACGAGGTGTTCGACATGCCCAGCGGCGCTCCGATCATGCTCCGAAACACTTCCGCCCATGACTCGCCGACCGCTCGCTCCGCCATGGCGCCGGCCACCGTAAACGGAGGGCCAGCGTAGTAGAACCCGCTTCCCGGCTCGAAGTGCAGATCTCCCTCCAGGATCGTCTGGGCGCACCCCTGCAGCGTGTCGTTCGGGCGCCCCATGCAGCGGCTGAACCACAGGAGTCCGGAGGTGTGCGAGAGCAACTGGCTGAGGGTGATGTCCGCAGTCGCCGGCGGAGCCGAGGGGAAAAGGTCGACCGCCCGGGTGTCCAGCCGGAGCGCTCCCCGATCCACCACGGCCAGGATGGCTCCGGCGCTGAGCCATTTGGCGGCCGAGGCGGTCGGGACCTGCGTGGTCGGGCCGTACGAGCCGAAGAACAGGCGGCACACGGCTCGGCCATCCACTCGCACGAGGAGGGCCGCATTCTCGAGATCGTAGTGGCCGAGCTGCGCCACGGTGATCTGCTCCAGGTCGGCATACGACGGAAGGCACCCCACGAACTCGGTGGGATCCGGATCGGACACGCCGCACGAGGAGGCACCGAGCAGCAGCAGCGCCCCCAAGGCCATCCTGAGCCGGTGAATGACGAGCCGCGGATGTCGGATGGCAGCTGCGGTCTTTGGATTCACTCGCGCTCCCACGTTCACCTTGCCGGATCGAGCTCGACCGCCTCTCAGAACCATCTGCGCAGTCAGGACGTCTCCAACAGCACTTTCCCCGGGTGCCCGCCCCATCCCGGCCGGCACAGCTTCACCCGCGGTGTCTTGCTTCCAATAGAAGATTCCGGCGCTGTACGGCCCTTGCTAAGGGACCTGTCGCGCACTGGTCGGGGACCCGCTGCTCCCATGGGGCGCACTGTAAAATGTGGCGAGCGAATGGCTCGGGCCAGCAGCTACTGAGTCCATTCCCGGATTCAGCCGCCGATTCAATTAATCTGACGGGTTGACCGGGACCGGGGACGCTTGACTCGAGATTGCCCAGGCGCCGCATACCTGCGGCATGCTTGCTGATATGCCATTCCCGCGCTCTTTGTGGGGCGGAGAGTCGGTGGAGGAATCGTATGGCTCGCGAAAGCTCGTCGCCACGACCTTGGCCGTGCGCATCGTCCAGGCGAATCGGGGCGGCCCGGCAGGAAGCTCAGCCGCGTAGCCGTCTGACGCCCGGTGCCGTGAGCCCGAAGCCGCTCTGGTGCGGGACGGCCGCTAACAACCTGGATCTTGTGCGGGCTCTCCGAGACGAGGGTCTCAGCAGCAAGAGCCTAGACCGACCCGGCAGCTCGGAGGCGAGTCTCCTGTCGCGGACTTGCTTCTGCCGGCGTGGCGGCGCCAGCCGTTATGACGGAGGACCCGCTACGACTGCATGCTGCTATTCCAAATGTCGCGATACAGCATCCACTTGCCTTCGACATTCTTCCACACGGCGATGTACCGTCCGTGGTCGCGGTGCGAGCCGTCCGCAGCGGCTTCGACGAACGTGCCGACTTCCACCGCCCAGCCGTCGCCCTTCATCACCTCGACCGGCTTGATGTTCATCTGGGATCCACCAGCCGCTTCCAGCGCCCCCTCCATCAGTTCCTCGATCGCCTCCGGACCCTCCGCCGGCTCGGCGCCGGGTGCCATGACAACAGCGTCTTCCGCGTACAGGGCCGCGATGGCAGCCGCGTCCCCCGCGTTCCAGCCTGCCGTCCACGCCTCGGTGCCACGGTGGATCGCGGCCTCGGCGTCCTGGCCCAGAGCGGCCGAGGGGAGAGTGAGAAGAGCTCCGCACAGGATCGGTACGAGTGAGCGCATGGTCCTGCCTCCGTTGTGAGAAGAGCGCGCGATTCGGCCGGAGAACGTCCGCGCCGTACGAGCCGCGCAACCCAAGAAAGACACGGCAGCGCGATTCTGTCAACCGCGGGGGGCTCGTGGAGCAAGGAGCACGCGATGCCCCAGCAGACCACAGCAGGCACAGTGAGATTTCGCAAGTGGGCGGTGTCGAGTCAGCGTACTTATAGATCGCGACCTTTGCGCTGCGCGGTGGCAAGCGCATGACTGGCGCGCCATACCTTTCCCCGAGCCAGTGGGATCAACTCCAATGTCTCCGTGATCCAGACTCGACAGTATGCGTTAGACCGTCCGGACTTCCATCATGTTCAGACGCTCACCGTTGTTACGGGACATCGGCCGTCGCCTAGCAGGCACCAAGGGCGGTGTGCATCCTGCGCCGTCCACGCCTCGGTGCTGATGATGTCTGGCCACCACCGGCCTTTTGCACCGCCTGATCCTCCGCCTACCATTGACAATCCCGGCAGCCCCAGGTTGATTGACCGCATGGTTCTGCACGCTGGGCATCACCACCGGCATCATCATCGGCACCCTTTGCGGGGGAGCCGCGCCGAGGTGTAGCCAGAACAGCCAGCAGAGCCTGACGAGCTTCTGATCACACCGACGCCGGTCCCCTGTGGGGCCGGCGTCGTTCGTTTTGATCCAGCGAACACCAGCGACCCGCCCCATCGACCGGCACGACGACGAGGAGTGCCGCCAATGGATAGCGTGTTGCGACTGGGCCTGCCGAAGGGGCGCATGGAGTCGGGGGTGATGGTGCTGCTGGCCGACGCCGGGATCCGGGTGACCCCCACCGAGCGTAGCTACCGGCCGCTCATCTCGCTGCCGGGCACCGAGGCGAAGGTGCTCAAACCGCAGAACATCGTGGAGATGCTCGCCGTCGGTAGCCGCGACGTGGGCTTCGCGGGCGCTGACTGGGTGGCCGAGCTGGACGCCGGCGTCGAGCAGATCCTCGATACCGGCCTCGACCCCGTGCGCCTGGTGGCGGCGGCGCCGCCAGGCACCGACGTGACGGCCGAACACGACGCGCCGCTGGTGGTGGCGTCGGAGTACGACCGGCTCACGCACCGCTGGATCGCCGAGCGCGGGATGCGCGCGGAGTTCCTGCGGTCGTACGGTGCCACCGAGGTGTTTCCGTCCGAGGACGCCGACGTCATCGTGGACGTGGCGCAGACCGGATCCACCCTCCGGGTGAACGGGCTCGTCATCGTCGACGAGCTGATGTGCTCCTCCACCCGGCTGTACGCCGGCCCGCACGCGCTCGCCGATCCGGCCAAGCGGCAGCGGATCGAGGATCTGCGGCTGGTGCTCGCGTCTGTGCTCGAGGCGCGGCGCCGCGCGATGGTGGAAGTGAACGCCCCCGCGAGCCGGCTCGACGCGGTGGTGGCAGTCCTCCCCTGCATGCGCCAGGCGACGGTCGCGCCGCTGTTCGGCAACAGCGGCTACGCCGTGAGGGCAGCGGTGCCCCGCGACGAGCTGCCGCAGGTGATCCCCGCACTCAAGGCCGCAGGCGGCACCGACGTGGTGGTCTCAAAGCTCGCGCAGATCGTGCCATGACCGCTGCAGCGATTCCGGGCCCCCGCCCCCGCATCGACCCGCTGTCGGCTTACCGACGCCCGCCGGTGCCCGACAACGTGCTCAAGCTCGACGCCAACGAAGGCGCGCACCCTTCGGCGGACCTCGCCTCCGCCGCGATGGCGGGCGGGGTGGAACTGCTGCGCCGCTACCCAACCATTGCCGAGCTCGAGACCGCGATCGCGAAACGCCTCGGGGTCAGCGAGAACGAAGTGATCGCGACGGCTGGCGCGGGCGACGCGCTCGACCGTGCGTGCCGCGCGTTCATCTCGCCGGGCTGCGAGGTGGTGCTGCCGCAGCCAAGCTTCGAGATGATGGACCGATACGTGCGCGTGGCGTGGGGCGAGCCGACGACCATCCCGTGGATGACGGGCAGCTTCCCACGGGCCGCGTTTCTCGATGCCGCGGCTCGGCGCCCGGCGATCATCATGCTCGTCTCGCCGAACAACCCGACGGGTGCGGCACTCACCGCACACGATCTCGGAACCCTGGCCGATGCGGCGCCGGAATCACTGGTGGTGCTCGACCACGCCTACGTGGAATACGCCGACGAGGACCTCACCGCGACCGCCATCCGGCGGGCCAACGTGCTCGTGGTGCGCACGCTCTCGAAGGCGTGGGGACTGGCTGGCTGCCGCGTGGGCTACGCCGTCGGTGCCCCCGAAACACTCGGCGCACTGCGGGCAGCGGGGCCGTCCTACCCGCTCGCCGCGCCGTCGGTTGCCATCGCGCTCGAGCAGCTTGCACGCGGCGACCAGGCTATGCGGGAGCACGTCGGCTGCGTCCGGGACGAGCGCGAACGACTCGGCACCGAACTGGAACTGCTCGGGCTGCGTCCGTATCCGTCGCAGGCCAACTTCGTGCTCGTGGACTGCAAACGCAACGCCACTCCGCTCCGCGTCGCGCTGGACGAGGCCGGCGTGCGCGTGCGGGACTTTCCCGACCGTCCCGGACTCGATCGCCACCTGCGCATCACCCTCCCCGGTTCCGAAGAGGCGTTCACGGTGCTCGTCCGCGCGCTGCGCGCCGTCTTCGCCAGAAGCGTTGCCGACCCGCGTCTCACGGAGGAGCCATCATGAGTGCCCGCACCGCTAGCATCGACCGCGCGACCAAGGAGACGACAATCCGCGGCTCCCTCACGCTCGACGGGAGCGGGCGCAGCGAGATCGCTACCGGGATCGGGTTCCTCGACCACCTGTTCGACGCCCTCGCCCGGCACGCGCGCCTCGATCTCACGCTCGAGTGCGCGGGCGACCTGCAGGTGGACGACCACCACACCGCCGAGGACTGCGCGTTGGCGCTCGGTGCCGCACTCGATGCGGCGCTCGCCGACCGCCGCGGTATCGCGCGGTTTGGGTATGCCTACGCGCCGCTGGACGAGGCGTTAGCGCGTGCCGTGATCGATTTGTCGGGCCGGCCGTTCGCGGCGATCCACCTCGATCTCCAGCGCGACGCGGTCGGGAGCCTGTCGTGCGAGAACGTCCCCCACATACTGACGGCGCTCGCCACGGCCGCACGGCTCACGCTGCACGTGGACGTGCTCCGCGGCGTGAACGATCACCACCGCGCCGAAGCGGCGTTCAAGGCGACGGCCCTCGCCCTGCGGCAAGCGGTCGCGGCATCGGGACTCGACGACATCCCCTCCACGAAGGGCACACTGACCGGAGACGGTCCCGATGCCTGACGTCACCATCATCGACCTCGGCATTGCGAACCGCGCGTCGGTGGCCAACGCCGTCGAACGGCTCGGTGTGGACTACGTCTTCACCCGCGCCTCTGACGACGTGCGTGCGGCCCGCCGCCTGGTCCTGCCCGGTGTCGGGGCATTCGGCGCTGGCATGCGCCGGCTGCACGAGCATGGGCTGGTCGCCGCCGTCCGCGAAGCCGTCGAAGGCGGCACGCCGACGCTCGGCGTCTGTCTGGGTTTCCAGTTGTTGTGCGAGTCGAGCGAGGAGAGCCCCGGCGTCGACGGCATCGGCGTCATCGCCGGACACTGCATGCGGCTGCCGGCGGACGTGCGCGTGCCGCACCTCGGCTGGAACGCGGTGCGGGCGCCCGGCGGAGCGAGCTTGCTCGCGTTCGGCATGGCGGCCTACGCCAACTCCTACGCGCTGCGCGAGGCGCCGGCGGGATGGACGGTGAGTCGGAGCACGCACGGGGTGCCGTTCGTCGCGGCGGCAGAGCGCGGGCGCGTGCTGGCGTGCCAGTTCCACCCCGAGCTGTCGGGTGCATGGGGCATGACCCTCCTCGAGCGCTGGCTGCACGGCACCGCCGCTCCCGGCGGCGCACCATCCGCCGACGGCATCGCCGGGCTGAGCCGTCGACTGATCCCGTGCCTCGACGTCAGAGACGGGCGAGTGGTGAAGGGCATCCGGTTCCAAGGACTGCGGGACGCGGGCGACCCGGCCGAGCGAGCGGCGCGCTACGAGGCCCAGGGGGCGGACGAGATCGTGATGCTCGACGTCGCTGCATCGCCCGAGGCGCGCACTACGCAGGCAGAGACAGTGCGTGAGGTCAGGCGGGCCCTCACGATCCCCCTCACGGCGGGTGGAGGCGTGCGGTGGGTCGATGACGCCGCCGCGCTGCTTGGCGCCGGCGCCGACAAGGTGAGCGTCAACACGGCGGCAGTGCGACGGCCCGAGCTTCTCAGCGAGATGGCTGAAGCCTTCGGGTCGCAGTGCGCGGTGCTGGCCATCGACGCGCGCCGAAGCCACGCGAGCTGGGAAGTCATGCTGATGGGTGGCCGCGAGCCAGCGGGCATCGACGCGCTCGAGTGGGCGCAGTGCGGTGTTGCCCTCGGGGCCGGCGAGGTCCTGCTCACGAGCTGGGACCGTGACGGCACGCGCGATGGCTGCGATCTTGAGCTGATCGAGGCGGCGCGCGCGGCCGTTCCCGTGCCCGTCATCGCGTCGGGCGGCGTGGGCACGTCGCGGCACGTCGCCGAGGCGATCGCGGCGGGTGCCGACGCCGTGCTCGCCGCCTCGATCTTCCACGACGATGACGACGAGGTCGGACCGGTGAAGCGGTACCTCGCCGACCGAGGCATTCCGGTGCGCCTATGATCGTTCCAAGCGTCGACCTCATGGACGGGCGCGCCGTGCAGCTGCGCCGCGGCCGCGAGCGGGTGCTCGACGGCGGCGATCCGTTGGAGCGGCTCGCGGAGCTCAGCATCGCGGGTGAGGTCGCGGTCATCGATCTCGACGCGGCACTCGGCCGCGGATCCAATGTCGAGGCCATCCGCGAGATGGTGCTCCGGTCACCCTGCCGTGTGGGCGGCGGCATACGCACGGTGGAGCTGGCTCGCGACTGGCTCGACGCGGGCGCTGCGCGCGTGATCGTTGGGACCGCGGCGACCCCGGAATTCTGCGCCGCCCTGCCGCGTGACCGCGTGATCGCCGCCGTGGACGCGGAGCACGGCGAGCTGGTGGTCGAGGGATGGCGTACCCGCACCGGGCGCGACGTGCTCGACGTGGTGCGCGCGCTTGCGCCCCACGTCGGCGGGCTCCTGCTGACACAGGTCGAGCACGAGGGCGTGATGCAGGGCTTCGACTGGTCCTTCGTACGCCGTGCGATAGAGGTTGCCCAGGGCACGTGCATCACTGCCGCCGGCGGCATCACCACTGCCGGTGAAATCGCCGCGCTCGACCGGCTCGGCGTGGACGCGCAGGTCGGGATGGCGCTCTACACCGGCGCGCTGCCGCTGGCCGACGCGATCGCCGCTCCCCTCCTCGACCGCGACCCGGACGGGCTCTGGCCGACGGTGGTGTGCGACGAGGGCGGCACGGCACTCGGGCTGGTGTGGAGCCGTGCGGAGACGGTGCGCCGCGCCGTGGCCGAGCGGCGAGGCATCTACTGGTCGCGCTCGCGTGGAGAGGAGTGGGTGAAGGGCGCGACCTCTGGCAACATCCAGCGGCTGCTCCGCGTGGACCTCGACTGCGACCGCGACACCCTGCGCTTCACGGTGCGCCAGTCGGGCAGCGGCTTCTGCCACACGGGAGCGGCGACGTGCTGGAGTGACGGCTTCGATCTCGGCACGCTCGAGCGCATCGTGGCGTCCGCCGTGGCATCGGGCGATCCGGCGTCGGGCACCGTGCTCCTCATGCGCGATCCCCGACTCCTCGCGTCCAAGCTCGCCGAGGAAGCGGATGAGCTCGCGCGTGCGACCACGCCTGAAGAGGCCGTGCACGAGACGGCCGATCTCATGTACTTCGCCCTCGCCGCGCTGCACCGGAGCGGCGGCAGTCTGGACGCCGTCCGCCGCGAGCTGGAGCGGCGGCACCGCCGCGTGTCGCCGCGGCCCATGCAGGCCAAGGAAGCACGTCAGCCGTGAACGAAACCCTACGCATCCGCACGCTGGACGACCTCCTGGCCGTGCGGACCGGCGGCGTGGCCCCCGGAGCCGTGGCCGCCGTGCGCGAGATCGTGGACGACGTGCGCCGCGAGGGCGACCGCGCGCTGCGGCGCTGGGCGGTGCACTTCGGTGAGCTGAGCGCGGAGGATCCGGTGTTTCTCGACCGCGAAGCGATCGGGTCGGCGGTGGACCGGATTGCTCCCGAGGCGCGCGAGCGTTTGTCACGGGTCGCCGGCCGTATTCGTGCCTTCGCCGAGGTGCAGCGCGACGCCGTGCGGGACCACGAGGTGCCGATCCCCGGGGGCGTGGCGGGTTTCCGATTCGCGCCGGTGGCGCGTGCCGGCTGTTACGCTCCCGGCGGACGGTACCCGCTGCCTTCCTCGGTCCTCATGACCGTGATTCCGGCTGTCGTGGCGGGGGTGGACGACGCGTGGGTGGCGAGCCCGCGACCGTCGGCGGAGACGTTGGCCGCCGCCGCGATCGCGGGTGCGACGGGCGTCGTCGCAGCGGGCGGGGCGCAGGCCATCGCCGCGCTGGCGTACGGTGCGGGACCGGTCGTGCCGTGCGACGTGGTGGTCGGTCCCGGTAACGTGTTCGTCACCGCGGCCAAGCACCTCGTCAGCGAGCGCGTCGCCATCGACATGCTGGCCGGCCCGTCGGAGCTGGTGGTCGTTGCGGACGCATCCGCGCGTCCCGACCTCGTGGCGGCCGACTTGCTGGCGCAGGCCGAGCACGATCCGCAGGCTGTGCCTGTGCTTGTCACGACGGAGCGCGCGGTTGCGGCCGCTGTCGGCGACGAGGTGGTGTGGCAGCTCCGCACCCTGCCAACCGCCAATGTCGCGCGCACGGCGCTCGGGAACGGCGGGTGCGTCTTAGTCGCAGATCTCGACGAGGCGATGCGGGTGTGCGATGCGCTCGCTCCCGAACACCTCGAGCTGCACGTGGAGCGGGCCGAAGACCTCCGGGAGCAACTGCGACACTACGGGGCGTTGTTCGTGGGTGCGAACGCCGCTGAGGTCCTGGGCGACTATGGGGCCGGACCCAACCACGTGCTGCCCACGGGCGGCACGGCGCGGTCGGCCGGCGGGCTATCGGTGCTGACGTTCCTGCGGTCGCAGACCTGGCTCAGGATCGACGACGTCGGGCAGGCAGCTGGCATCTTGGACGACGCTGTCTGGCTCGGGCGCGTTGAGGGGCTCGAGGCACACGCCCGCTCGGCTGAGCGCCGAGGTGAACGCCGCGCATGACGCCCGAAACCGTGAGGCAGCCTTCCTACCCTTCGTGGCGCTCATTCTGAACACATGGAGCCCACGGAGTCCCGATCTTCCCGGCGCGACCTTTGCGTTGGTGCGGGCACCAGCTGGCTGCATGGATCCGAGCGCGATCCGGACTCGCATTAACAAGGCGGCCGATGATCTCGGCACGCGCGGCGGCGATCCGTTGTACGGAAAGGGTCGAGCTAACGTGGATCACTGCTGCAGGCCAGCCACGAGCGACACTCCCCTCGTGCCCGGCCTGCCACGAGCACGAGGATCGCGCTCGATGTTGTCGTGAGCCGTTTCTTGGTCTGTCGCGCGGCCGAACCCGCAGCCCGGCACCACTATCACCGAGTCACGTTGCTGGCGCTTCCGGTGAAAGAGCGCAGAGCTGCGGGTGTGCCGAGGACCAATCCCAGCCGTCGCCTATGAGCCCCCCGCGTCGGCCGGCACCGGAATCTGAAGCCGCGCCACCACGCCGCCGTGATCCGACGGCCACATCCCGAACAGGTCCCGGGTTTCCTGTTCGTCCCCTACGATGGCCGCTTGCACCGCTCCCGCAATGGCCTGACGCGGGATACCCCGCGGGTTACGGGCGAAGATCAGATCGATTCGCTCGTAGAAATCCGGTGTGGGGTTCATCAGGTCCAAATCGTGACAACAGGTGAAACCGGCGTCCGCCTGCCCGGGTGGCCGCCGCGTCCAAACGTCGATGTAACCGGCGCCGAGCAGGACGTCGTACGTCGGCGCATTCCCACGACCCAGGTGCGCCGGCGTATTGAAGTCTCCCGTGACGATCAGGGGCAACGTCTCATTCCCCAGCTCCGACACCAGTTCCTGTGCCTGGCCGAGTTGAATGGGGAGCAGCTGGGGGATGGGTGCCGGCTCGAGGTGCGTCGTCACGAAGCGATACGTTCGTCGACCGACCCGGGCATCCACGGCAGCGAATCCCCGCAAGACCTCGATGGTGGTGCCGGGGATGCCGAGCCGAGGACCGAAGCGGTGAATCTTTGGATTGGACACCTCCACGTCGCCGCGGGCCAGGATCGCGTCGGCGTCCAGTAGCCTCACGCCGACGAGCCCGGGAACCACGGTAGGGTCCGCTGGGAGGGTGAGGTCCGTGTGGTCTGCCTGCGCCACGAGACGATAGTCCAACCCTCGGGCATCCAACGCCCCCAGCAGTGCCGTCAAGAAATCGAACCGCTGTGGAGAGGCGGTCGCGAAGAACGCGTCGACGAGAGTTACCTCTTGGAGTCCCACCAGGTGGGGTTGCATCTGCTCGATCTCGATAGCCAGCTCGGCCATCCGGGTAGCGAAATCGGTATCGACAAACTCCTGAAAAGCCTCCGATACCAGCCGAGGAATTTCCGACAGGGAGCCCGCCAGCGTGCGATCCACGTTTGCCCCGACGTAGACGTTCCTCGTCATGACCGTGACCCTGCCGGACCCGTGGCCCCTGGCAGATGGCTGGTCCGCCTTCCGGGCGTCGATTCGAAGCTCGGTGGGAAGGGAGTCGTCACAACCCAGCGCCAGCAGGGAAATGAGTGCGGTGATTCCAACGATGCGCTTCATGATGCACCTCCTTGATGCTGCATGTAGCGCAATTCTGGGCTCTGGGCGTCAAGAGGATGTCAAGCGGGGGTGAGAAAGTCACTCATCTGCGTTTCATGGGTTCATCACGTACCTCGCGGCGGCTTCATCTCGCAAACCGACTCGGCAATCGTCACCTCACCTGGCACCACCCGCCCGATCCGCTCCTGCAGTAACTCCGGCGTGAACAGCCGCTTGCCATTCGCCGCCCGTCGGAACCGCTCCGCGGTGCTCCCTCTTTCCGAGTGACAATCCTAGGTGTCAACTCGAATTGGGAAACAGGGCAATAGCCACAGGTGCGCTCTCACAAGTTCCCTCTGGCATCGGCCTGCGAGCACGCAACTGCGATACTCGATTTTCTTGCGCACCCGTCATCTGCACTCCGACCTTGGACGTGCCAGAGTCCCGTCTTATGCTTGACATTGGTGAAGCGCGCCGTAAGCTAGCGATACCCGCCGAGCCGGCACGTCAGAGAGAGCAGCGGCATGCCTTCCATTCTCGAACGGCTGCGGGACGCCCTACGCCCCGATTATGACGTCGAGCGCGAGCTCGCCGGCGGCGGCATGGGGATCGTGTTTCTCGCGTGGGATGTGCCGCTCGACCGACGCGTAGCCATCAAGATCATCCGTCCAGAGCTCGCCACCGCACGGGCCGCCCAGCGTTTCCTCCGGGAGGCGCGTATCCTGGCCAACCTCAGCCACCCCAACGTGATGCCGGTCCATCGGGCGGGCGAAGCCGACGGCCTCTTCTACTATGTCATGGACTACTTCGAGAGCGAGACCCTCGCGGACCGGCTGAGGCACGGCGCGCTGCGTGCGGAGGAGGCACGAAAGGTCGGCCGCGATTTGCTGGACGCGCTGGAAGCCGTGCACCGACACGGCGTCGTCCACCGCGACATCAAACCCAGCAATATCCTCCTCATCGAACACCGCGCGGTCCTCGCCGACTTCGGGATTTCCGGGGCACCGTCCGACACGACCCAGGGTGCTACCGCCGGTCCCGCCGGGACGCTCGGCTATATGGCGCCCGAGCAAGCAGCCGGCGGGGAGGTGACTCCCCAATCCGACCTGTACGCGGTTGGCATCGTGCTGTACGAGGCATTCACTGGCCGACGTTGGGACGCGTCCGCTCCAGGCTCCGACTGGTCCCGCATTCCTCGAAGGATCGTCCCGATCCTCAAGCGTGCCCTGGCGCGGGAGCCGGAACGGCGCTGGGCCGATGCGGCCGCCTTCCGACGAACACTGTGGCACACGCGAACCACGCGATACCGTCGGCGGACGTTGTTGCTGACGCTGTCAGGGCTTGCGGTCGGGGTGCTGGCCATGATGTGGATCATCACACCGCGCTGGGAGTCCCGAGATCTGGCCGTCCTTCCATTCACCGCGGGGCCGGGTGTCGACCCCTCCGTTGCTGAGGATCTCACGACCCTCACGCGCTACAACGTCGACCCCTACACGCGGCTGGTCGAGGAGGAAGAGTCTCTTGACTGGTGGCAGGAGCACGGTCCCTCCATTCGATTGATCGGACGGCGGGAAATCCGCCAGCTGCGGGCACGCTACTTGGCACATGCGACCATTACTACACACGGCGATACCCAGGTAACGATCGAATTGTTGCAACGAGATGGACAAGTGGTGACCGCCGGTGCTGTACACCTTGGCGGCGGCCCTGGAGACATTGCACGCCGCGTTGGATATCGAATTACCCGGATTGTGCAGCCAGACAGTGAGTTCACGTACGAAGGCTCGAAGGTTCTTCCTCAGAAGGACGACGCGCTCACAGCGTACCTCGATGGCCTCCGAGCCTTTCGGCGCAACGCGTTCCAACCCGCTGTAGAACGGTTCAGTGCGGCACTCGAACGCGATTCGGGATTCGGCCTGGCACGTTGGTGGCTCTCGAACGCTTGGCGGTGGCGCCAGACGGGGATGCCCCATCCCGCGATGGATCTCCAGCTCGTGCTCGACGCGCAGGGAGCCGACCTGCCCGAGCTGGAGCGCCTTCTCATGGAGGCGCAGGTCGCGGGTAGCCTAGGACGCCGCCTCGACCTCTACAGAACCGCTATCGAGCGGTATCCCCGCAACGCGTACGCCGCGTTCTTATACGCCGACGAACTCCAAAGCCGTGGACCCTATGTCGGAATCTCGCTCCAGACCAGCACCGAGGCGCTCGAGGCCGCCGTAGAGAAAGACAGCAGCTTGGGTCCCGCGCTCAATCACCTCGTGTGGGCGTACATACGGTTGGGGTACGGGGACGCTGCTCTTCGGGCTCTCGAACCTGCCACGAGGGCTTCGGCGGGCCGCGATGAGGTCAAACGGTATCAACCCCCGCTCCTTGCGTTCGCGATCACCGAGAGGTTCTTCCCGGACAGCGCGATGATCGCCCGTGAAGTGCTCCTTCGGGATCCCGCGGACAGGCAAGCGCTGGGGGAAGTGTTACGGCTCGCAGCTATGTTTGGCATTGCACCAACCCAAGCCGAGCTGGGACTTCAGCTCACGCAAGATCGACGACTCGCCCCACCGTTTCGTGGGAATTTTCACGAGGCACGGGCGTTGGCGCTCGTCGGCATGGGCCGGATCCGAGAAGCCCTGATCCACTTCGACTCGGCCGCGGTCCTCTTGGGTACCCCGGAAGCCCGGCTGCAGGCCGCCGAGTGGCGCCTGCTCTTGCCGATCCTCGGACCCCCCTCCGTATCGCCCGCCGAAGTCGCCGCCGGACGGAGCGCCCTTCGCGCGTTCACGTTGGACCCCGCCTATGCATCTCGCGCCGTGTGGGCGCTGGGTCTCGATGCGGTCGCCGACGGCGACGCCCGAGGGTTCGCTCGGTCGGCGGAGCTCTTACAGGCCGCAGGGGATGACACGATCGCCGTCCGGCTCGGGATGCTGCTCGAAGCAGTGCACAGAGCTTCCGGAGGAGGGTTCGCCGAGGCGCTCGCTCACACGAGCCCGTTGCTTCCACTGGACTCCGCCGGCCGGGGTGGCGATCCGTTTGCTCGGGCCGTGTTGCACATGAAGCGCGCCGAGTGGCTTGACAGTCTCGAGCGGTTCGCGGCAGCCGACTCGGCACAG
>JBDHDH010000072.1:0-18512 GCA_039591615.1 Gemmatimonadota bacterium
GCCGAAACATCGTGCCAGTCCGAACGAGACCAGGCGATACATGCTGCCGCCGCCCCGGGGAGAACCGTAGGGGCAGGAGGGCAGGGGGGAGAAAAAAGACCTCCTGCCCTCCTGTCATTCCTCCTTCTCTGTCTTCCGCCTTCTCTGTCTTCCGCGTCTCATCCAACGGTCTCCCGTGCCTCCCCTGCTCCGGTGCGCCTATATTGGCCCCGACCAACCGACTCCGGAGCCAGCTCCCGATGACGCAGACTACATTCGACCCCGAGCGATTCCGCAAGATCTTTCTGATTCTCCTCACCGTTGGCGTCTCGCTGTTATTCCTGGCCATGATTCGGCGGTTTCTCGCGGCCTTGCTCTTGGCGGCCATCCTGAGCGGGATCTTCGAGCCGCTCTACCGCTGGCTCGTGAGGCGTTTCAGGGGCAGAAAGGCATTGGCGTCCGGAACGACGATCGCGATCGTGCTCTTCGTGATCATCATCCCCCTCACCGGGTTTCTCGGCATCGTTGCCGCGGAGGCTGTGCAGTTGAGCCAGGCAGTCCGTCCGTGGGTTGAGCAGCAGATCCAGGAACCCACCCAGCTCGACCGGCTGCTCGAGCGGGTGCCGGCTGTCGAGACGCTGAAGCCGTATCGGGATCAGATCATCACCAAGGTGGGTGAACTGGCCGGGCGAGTGGGAACGTTCGTCGTGGGGATCTTGGCGGCTGCGGCCCGAGGCACGGCCGTGTTCTTCTTCCTGCTCTTCGTAATGCTCTACGCCATGTTCTTCTTCTTGATGGATGGCAAGGTGGTTCTCAACAAGATTCTCTACTACATGCCGCTCCCTCCGGAAGACGAGAATCGGATGGTGGGGAAGTTTGTGTCGGTCTCCCGGGCGACGATCAAGGGGACGCTCGTTATCGGGGTCCTGCAGGGGGCGTTGGCGGGCTTCGCGTTTTGGGTGGTGGGACTGAAGGGTGCGGCGTTCTGGGGGACGGTAATGGCGGTACTCTCAATCATCCCGGGCGTCGGGGCGGCGTTGGTCTGGATTCCGGCGGTGGTCTATCTGCTGGCCATCGGGCGGGGAGGCGCTGCTCTGGCGCTCGGCGTGTGGTGCGCAGCCCTCGTGGGCACCGTCGACAACTTCTTGCGACCCTGGTTGGTTGGGAGAGACACCAAGATGCCGGACTTGCTCATACTGCTGGCGACCCTCGGCGGGATCGTGCTCTTCGGTGCAGTAGGCATCGTCATCGGCCCTATCGTGGCCGCGCTCTTCGTGACGATCTGGGACATCTACGGAACAGCGTTCAAGGACCTGCTACCGGATGTGGAGCCGGTTCGGGCGCTCGCGTCGTCGCCCCCGCCTGCGCCTCCTCCACCCCGCCCCGAGGCGGAACGCGGGCCGCCGTCCGAAGGCACCTGAGAGTGGATGCGAAGCCGTGCGAACCCTCGGCCTTCGGCAGGGGATGCAGGTGACGTTCATCGGCTTGGGTATCGGTCTCGCCGCCGCGTTCGCCCTCACGCGCCTGTTGGCGACGCTGCTCTGCGGCGTGAGTCCGGCCGATCCCGTCACATACGCCGGGTCGCCGTGCTCTTAGGGCGCCTTTGCTGCCGCGGCACGCCTGATCCCGACGGCACGAGCGATACGGGTGGAGCCGTTGGCAGTGCTCCGAGTGGAATGGCCCCGGCGTCTCTCGCTCCCGGGCTCACTCCCAGTTTCTCCGCGCCGGTTGGCACGCGACCCAGCTTCGCTCTTCACCGGTGCGCTTGCCGATGGGCAGGAGCGCCCGATCCCGGGGTACGCGCTCGGGGTCCTCGGAGGCGAGATACGCCAGCATCGCCGCAAGTGTCGCGTTGTTCTTGAGATCGTCGAAGATGATCTTGTCGTAGGTATCCAGGTTGGTGTGCCAGGTGTACTGACGGTAGTCGGGGTAGTGTGACTGCAGTCGAAAGCCGGGCGCCCCATGACACAAGAAAGATACGTGATCACTGCCACCCAGTTCCTGGGGGCCTGGGAGGTCGAGCCTGATGTGCTGCGAGATCTCAGTGGGGATCTGTGCGATCCATCGGGCCACGTTCCCCGAGGCTTGGTAGAGTCCCTGTGTTTGGATGTACTCGACGCGCCAGGTACCGTTGTCCTGATTGAAGAGCACCTGCAGATTCTCGACGACATCCGGGTGATCCTCGGTGAACGCTCGCGAACCGATGAGCCCCTGTTCCTCTCCCCCCCAATGCCCCACCAGGATGGTGCGCCGCGGTCGCGGATAGGTCCGCTTGAGGATCCGCATGGCCTCGAGCATGGTAATGGTACCGGTTCCATTGTCCGTCGTGCCCGTAGCGCCATGCCACGAATCCAAGTGCGCCGAGAGCATAACGAACTCCTCGGGAAGCTCGGCCCCTGTGAGCTCCGCGATGACGTTGAACATGGGAACGGTGCCGCGATCGCTGGCTTCAGCCTCGATCCGCAGGCGGGGACCCTGATTGTTCGTCGCCATCCGGTAGAGCATCCCGTAGTCCTCGCAGCTCAGGTCGATGGAGACTGCGGTCTCGGTGAAGGCGTTGAAGATCTTGTTGACGCCCCAGCCGTCGGACCAGCGGGACGTGATGATTCCCAGGGCTCCCGCTCGTTCGAGCCGGCCGTGGGAGTCTCGGAATCCGCCCAACATTTCGAGTCGCTGCTGCCACGATTGCCGAGTGGCAGTACGCTCCGCGTGCATGCGTTCGACGGTCTCTTCTCTCGCCAACTCCCGAAGTGCCTGGGGCTCGCGACAAGTGATCTCCGGCGCCGAGGCCAGGACGAACTTGCCGCGGACCACGGGAAGCCAGGTCGCCGCGTCGTCGCGAGACCCGAAATCGGGAATCGCCACGAGGTCGGCCGCGACGGATCCGTCGGTTCCGGGACTCCAGGCCAGGAGCTTGGCTTCGAGGGTCTGGACCCGTGGCTCGATGAGATCCACGTGCAGAATGCCTTGCTGCCAGCCTCTCCACGTGCCGTACTCCTCCCGTCGAGCGTCGACGGCCCATTCCGCGTAGGTCTGTAGCAGCCAATCGACTGCCGATTGGAAGTTGGGTGTTCCCGAGAGCCTCGGACCGATGGAATCGGTGAGGACCTGGGCGAGGCGTTCTGTCTGGGAGCGTTCCATCCCTTCCTCCCAGATCCCGTGGATCACCGGATCCTTCGTGCGAAACGTCTGGGCTGCGAGTTGGGCGGAGCCTGTGGTGAGAGCGACCAGTAAGATCGCGACGTCACGCGAGCGCCACACCGGCATGGTGCCTCCCTTTGGGTATTGGCTGTTGCCACTAAACGTAACGAGGGGGCGTCCCTCTGCCCGGATCCACCTGCACGTGGGATGAGGCGTTGCTCCCGAACGTTTGCTTCATGGTGGCTTTGGCGCGCCTTCATGTGATGCTGTGCAGTGTTGGTCTGTTGCCCGGAGTCGGTGGTCAGATCTGGTTCGGTGGTGGGAGGAACGGGCTGTTCCTCCCCCGGGAAGGAGGCTTGTTCATGTTGGGAAGGATATCGGGCGGCGCACTGGTCGCCCTCATAGCCGGAGCGGTGACACTCTCGGCGCAGGAGCGGGTACCGCCACAACACGTTCCCCTGGCGGATCATGCCGCCATTGGAACATTGGCGACGTTGGATGAAGCTGCTTCTACGCTCACCATCACGACGCTCGACGAGGCGGAGGCCACGTATCAGTTCGACGATGAGACGGCGGTTCGCGGACTCATGAAGTGCAAGGACGTGCTGACGCTACGAGGGAAGGAGGGTGAGAGCGTCGTCGTACACTTCGCGGAGGAGGAGGGCCTGCCGCTGGCGCTCTCAGTCGAGTACCTCGGCAAGGCGCCGATCTACCAGGTGCTGGGCCTCGTGAAGCAGATCGATGGCCGCAATCGCATGCTGGTGCTTGAGAACGAGGCCGGGAAGAGACTACAGTTCGATGTTGGGCGGCGTGCACCCATCGACAGCCCCAAGGGGATCATGCCCCTGGCGATGTTCGCTGACAAGGTCGGACAACGCATCACCGTGTATTACACGCCGGTCGCAGATGCCAACCTCGCGGTGCTCGTGCAGGTCGGGAAGGCGCCGACGACATAGCGAGGCACGTTAGCGCGCTGACGGGGACATCGCGAAGCGGCGAGAACTCATCTCGCCGCTTCCTCGTTTGGCCGAGTGCTCCTCGGGGTAGGCGTATCACCCCCCCTTTCAGAACGCTCCTTCGCGCACCTGATCCTTTTTCATGTGCCTTCGCAGCTCCACGGTTTGCTCGACGACGACCGAGTCGTTCTCCGGCAATGGCACGTCGTCTTTCTCGCTCCCCAATTGGAAGACGCTCTTGACCTTGTCGAGCAGGTTGGAGCCGTGGAGGGGCTCCTCGTCCTCGGCGTAATAGTCGAACCAGGGGAGTCCGGCTCTGGTGTATTCGCGTGCCGTTGGAGCTGTGGTGGGCGGAGCCTGGCCGGTGATGTCGCGCCATACCAGCGAGTTCGCGATGTGGACGAAACAGCGGCTGCCATGGCGCGAATCCCAGTCCTCCAGAGAGTAGCGGTCCCGATAGATCTCCTGCTTCATCCGGCCGCCGGCACCGAGCCCCATGTCGAGGCTCTTGCTGGCGACGAGGGGGACCCCGGCCATCGTGTCGGAGAGCGAGTACCGAGCCTGCTGCATTTTGGCAAAGTGGCTTTCGTACGCCTCCCGCTTCATCGGAAACGCCACGATCTGCACGCCACCCCATTCGGCCTCGTCGGTCAGCTGCTCCTCGGCGCTGTAGCCGGCGCCAAGCGGCATGGCCACGAACTGCCGTATGATGCCCTGTTTCACGCAGTAGCCATCGAGCCATGGCTGATTGGGGATCACCATGTAGTCCTGAGGATCCCGGTTGAGTCCCCGGGACCATTGCTCGCCCGTGACGGCGTTGATCTTCCCGGCAGCGACCTTCACGGCGAACGGGTAGTGCCCGGAGAAATTCAGCCACATCGCCTCAGACTGAAACATTGGCAGCATGACGCCTCCCCGCTCGATCCAGCGCTCCGGCACCCGCTTCACGAAGTCGTCGACGTGCCGTACCGGAAACCGCCCGAGGCCCGGCGGGAGGGGGTAGTCTTTCGCGTCGTCCGGAATGCGCAGCGTGCGCTGAAAGTCGATGCGCATCGTCGCGTCCCGGTGAACGTCGGGAAAGCTGATGACGAGTTGGTCGTACTTGAGTTCGATCATGATTCCTCCGGGTCAGGTCGGATGAATCGCATGAGTTCCATGGGTCGGATCTGCCAGTCCGCCCATCCGTCTCCGTCTATCCGACCTTTCTTACCAGTCGCCGTCTCGCACCTCCCTCACCAGACGCAGCACCGCCTTCTCCGGCATCCGCTTGAGCTCCCGAATGAGCGCAGCGAACAACTCGGGCCGCGCGCGGATTGCCTCCTGCAGGTCAGAGGAGACCTTCCCTGCCATCGCGAGGAGCACGTCCGGATCCGCTCCCAGCTCCTCGGCGAGTTTGAGAATGGTGCTCTCCGACGGAGGCGCTACCTCTCCTCGCTCGACCTTGCTCAAATACGAGGGTTCCACGCTGATTCGGTGCGCCACCTGGCGTACCGAGTAGCGGGGGTCGCGTTCGCGGAGCTGCTCGCGGCGCTGTCGGACGTAGGGGCCGAACGCCACCTGCATGCTTGGTAATGTGTACTACACAGTACATGATGTCAAGGCCTACTATTACTGTCCCGCCGGAGTCCAACGCGACGGCTGGGCCGGAAGTTACGGGGTTCACTGGTGCCGACGCCGAAGCTGCCACCAGAGAAACGCGCGCAGGGCCCTCCTCCGCGAAGCATGAGTCCCTCAGGATGCCTGTGAGGCGCGCTCTCCTGTCACAAGCGACGAAGCGCCATCTCCACGATCGTGCGAGCCACGCTGAGCGAGGCAGTCGCTGCCGGTGAGGGCGCGTTCAGCACGTGGATCGCCTGGTCACGTTCCACGATGTGAAAGTCGTCCAGCAGGTTCCCACTCCGATCCACCGCCTGAGCCCGGACCCCTGCCCCTGACGGTTGCAGATCGGCTGGCTGGATCTCGGGAACGAGCTTCTGAAGTTCCCGTGCGAAACGGCTCCTGCTCAGCGATCGCCTTAGCTCTTGGCCTCCCACCCGCCACCAACGAGCTGCCATTCGCCGGAAGCCCGGGAAGCGGATCGTGTCCACCACGTCCCTCATTGAGAAGTCCCATCGCCCGTATCCCTCGCGCTTCAGTGCCACGAGGGCGTTGGGCCCGGCCTCCACCCTGTCGTCGATCGTTCGCGTGAGATGAACCCCGAGAAAGGGAAGCGCGGGATCGGGCACGGGATAGATGAGGTTGCGCACCAGGTATTGGCGCTCTAGGGCGAGCGCGAAGTACTCGCCGCGGAAAGGTACGATGGCCACGGTCGGGGTCTCCCCGCACATTCTCGCCACCCGGTCGGCCTGGAGACCGGCGCAATTGACCACTAGCCCGGCGCGCAGCTCCCCCCGGGTCGTCCGAAGGTGCATCACCCCGCCGGCCCGTTCACCAGCCAGGAACCTGGTGCCCGTCCAGATCTTCCCACCGGCACGTTCCAGCTTGCGGGCGAAGCCCTGGGTCACCACCGCGAAATCCACCACCCCGGTCTGGGGAACCCAGAGCCCGGCGAGGCCCGTGGCCGCGGGTTCCAGCTCCCGGACCCCGGAGGCCGTCACCTGGCGAAGTCCCTCAAGGCCGTTGGCCTGTCCGCGCCGGAACAGCTCCTCGAGGGTTGTCAGTTCCTCCGATGACGTGGCGAGGACCAGCTTCCCGCATTTTCGATGGGGAATGCCCTCGTCGGCGCAGAAGCGGTACAGGGCCTCGCGGCCGGCAACGCAGTGCTTTGCCTTCTGCGAGCCCGGACGATAATAGAGCCCGGAGTGGATGACACCGCTGTTGCGGCCGCTCTGATGGGCCGCAAGCCGGCCTTCGGCCTCCAACACCACGACCGTATGGCGGCTCCGTAGCGTGAGAGTCATCGCCGTTGCCACCCCCACGATACCACCGCCGATGACCGCGACATCAAAATGGGATTCCACGGCGTGAATCTCGCGTTCGGGGAGCGTTGCGGCCAGCGGTGGCACAACCAAGTGCTCGTCTGGATACGATCGACTGCGCGTGGCTGTGGACGGACACCGGGTCTTGATGCAGGTTTGTGCAGGTCGGTGTCTGATCGCCCGACGTGACTGCTTCCTGGTGAGAGGTCACCCGCCGACGCACGCGAGCAGCACCGGCTCGCTCACGTTAGAGCCAGCTATTAGGTTCGCTCTATGGACCCGGAACAGAGCCAAGTGTCCCTCGAAAGCCGTCTCCCACCCACCGCGTGGGAGCAGCTCCACGCGTTTGTCACCGGAGCAACCCGCGAGGCGCTGAACGAGCACGACTGGCATCTGTACTACGAGTTCGTGAAGTCCTGCCACATCTTCAAGGCCGACCTAGACATCGAGGCGCTCGTTCGGTTTCTGCGCGAGCAGGGGTTCTCGCAAGAAACCACCATCGAACTCGGTCTCGTGTATGTGCATGGGCGTGCACTCCTCGCTAGCCGAGGTCCCGAGAATCCGCCACGGCCCCCCGTCCTGACGTGGCCCAGATAGTCTGTCACATTCGTCACGGAAAGCTCGCTCCCGTCGTCATATCATCGTAGTGCCCTCGCGCCTTGCCTGCCCAGGAGACCCGAGTAGTGTGACGAAGCTCACTGTCGCGGTAGTGGCGGTACTGGCCACGTCGTCGCCGGTTCCAATTCACGCGGCGGTTGTCGCGCAGAGTGCCGAGGCGCTCTTGGGGGCGGCCGCCAGAGCCGGTGATCTGCAGTTCCTGACCGACCTGATCGCTCAGGGTGCCGATCCGAACGCACCGGACGAGAATGGTGACCCTCCCATCGTCCTTGCCGCCGAGCAGGGGCACACCGACGTCGTCATGGCGCTGCTCGACGCCGGAGCCAAGATCGAGGGAAGTGATGATGCGGGACGGACCGGTTTGATCGTGGCCGCTGGAGCGGGGCACCTCCTCACGGTGCGTTCTCTCCTCGTCCGGGGCGCTGCGCCTGACGTCCGGACCGAGACTGGCTGGACCGCTTTGATGGCGGCGGCCCGTGGCGGTCACGCGACGGTGGTGACGATGCTCCTCGAGCGCGGTGTCGATCCGAACGCACGGGACGATAACGGCTGGACGGCTCTCCGAGCAGCCGCGGACTCCGGTCACGCGCGCGTAACCGAGCTGCTGTTGGCCGCCGGCGCTGACGCCAACGCCGGTCCGACAGGCGCCACCACGCCGTTGATTGCTGCTTCGTGGGGCGGACATGCCGAGGTCGTACGGCTGCTCCTCGATTGGGGAGCGGTTGCCACGGCGGCCGACACCGCGGGAGGGAGTGCCCTCGTCTATGCCGGCATTGACGGTCGCATCGACATCGTCGAGCAATTGCTTCCAAAGGTCGGACCCCAGCACCCGCAGGCACAGGAGGCACTGCTTCTCGCGGCGCTCGACGGTCTCGCGGGTGTCGTAGCCGTTTTGCTCGCCGGAGGGGTCCATGCCGACTTTCAGAGTGAGACCGGACTCACGCCCCTCATGGCTGCGGCGGCAACTGGACACGCCGAGGTCGTGCAAGCCCTCCTGGCCGGTGGTGCCAACCCGTTGGTAGAAGACGGCGAAGGTTGGCTTGCTTCCTCCTATGCCCGTGATGCCGCGTACCGTGAGATTGCCCGTATCCTCGAGGCCGCTGAAGCGCGGTGGGGACAAGAGCGCGAGAGCGCCCGCAAGAGTTGAGGTAGAAATGAAACCACCGCCGGGATCCAATCCGAAGATTGCACGGAAGCAGACCAGCGCCAGCCTCCGCTCGTCTCACTCCCCGAACGATGATGCCCTCATCGTCGATCGGCTGCTCAGGAAGCTCCGCCACGCGGACCCTCAACTCCGTGGTGAGGGGCAACTGGCGTCGCGCCCGAAACCACGCCCGACGCCCAAGGCAGTCATCGGTCCCGCGGCGTTCGAGCCGGACTGGCGAATGCCGTGGCTGTGGGCGACTCTCGGTGTAATCCTCGCCGTGGGCCTCGCACAGTGGCCGTATGCCCGACCGTGCGGTCTTCCCCTAGCGGGTTACGTTGCGGTCCTGGTTCTCTTGCTGGCAACAGGGGTGTACGCTGCGCTCTCGTCGTGGAGACACCGCCGGCCGGTTGCGCACGTGATTTCCCTGCTCGTGATCCTCGCCGCGCTGGCTTTCGCCGCTGAGGTCACGCTCCCTCGGGCCGGATACGCCAAGATCGTGGCGACCTGGGCGTGTGGGGGGTGAGGTCTACCGACCCGCGAGGGTGAGGACGAGTTGAGGCTCGAGCCGATTCCCGAACCTCGAGGTGTCGATCCCTCCAGGCTTGGTGCTTCCCTGGCCCGCAGCACGCATTCGCCCGACGGGTACCCCACGCAGCGCGAGATGGAGTCGGACGGCCTCGGCTCGATGCTCGCTGAGCTCACGGTTGAGTTGGGCACTGTGCTGCGAATGGGCGTAGCCGTCGATCACCAGGCGAACGTCTGATGTAGTAGTAAGCACGGCGGCCAAGGAATCCAGTGTCCCGATGGCGCTCGATCGTAACTCCACGCTTCCCGGAACGAACCGGATGGGGTGTTGCGCCAGGAAGGCCGTGATCTGCGCTCTCGTGTTTGGGATCTCGATGCGAGTGCTCAGGGGCGGCGTCGACTGAGAGAAGCACGCGGTGGTCAGCGCGATGAGGATGGGCATCCTCATGCGGCGGCTGATGCGATTCCGATTTTCCATAACCACGTCACCCCGATCAGTTCTTCTGGCGAGCCAGGTTGCGTGCCTGCCTGACCCAGCGGTCGCGAGCGATGCGCCCGTGTGATCCGCTCAGTCGTTCCGCGATCCGGTCGACATCCTCCGGCGTCCATTCGGCAATCTGCTGGAACGTGTAGATCCCCAGGTGGTTGAGTTTCGTTTCGAAGACGCGGCCGATTCCGCGGATCCGCCGCAGGTCGTCCCTGGTCGCGGGGATACCTGAGTCCTTCTGTCCGTTCCCCCCTCCGGCGTGAGCTTCTCGGCGGCCATTCATCCGGCCATTCGAATGCTCTTCCGCGTGACCCGCTACCTCGGTCACGCTGTCGTCGAGGTGGACAGGCTGAATTTCGATATTGCGGCGAGTGTCCGTGCCAGTCGTGTCGGGTGTGGCTCCCCCGTTGTCGAGCCCGGCCATCCTCTGCACGCGCCGGTCGGCGAGCGGTTCGAGCTCGTCGGCAGGGGACGTCGCCGCGTCGAGTTCGCGCTCTCGTGTGGCCAGTAGCCGCCGCGTAATCTCGAGCTCCGCGCGGGTCTCGCGCTCACGGGTCGCCCATCCTTCGGCCTGCAGTACCAGCTCGTCGCGCTCGCGCCCGAGCTCGGCCATGCGGGACTCCGCCTCGCCGAGACTCTTCGCCACTCGTTGGAGAGCGGCAAGCTTTTCTTTGAGGGTGCCTTCCAGCTCCTCGACCTGTTGACCTGCCTGTTCGAGATGCTGACGCGTCGTGACGTTGAGGCGATCCATCGTCTTCACCCGTCCCGTCCAATACGCGTGCAGGCCGTTCAGGTTGCGCTTGCAGTCAGCGCCGCGGAAGAACCAGCCCACCACCGTTCCCATGCAGAAACCGGTGACGAGGTAGATCGCGATTTCACCGATGAGGTACCACATTGCTGTTACTCCTTTACCCGGAACACAATTCGCCGGTTGTCGCGGCGGCCCGCCGCGGTGTCATTGTCGGCGATGGGCGCGGAGTCGCCGTAACCTCGAGTGTGTAAGCGTTCAGGCGCGATGCCGTGGAGAATGAGGTGGCGCCGCACCGTTTCGGCCCGCTCTCGGCTGAGTTCGAGATTGGCCTGTGGGTCGCCCCGCGAGTCGGTATGTCCTTCGATGACGATCTGGGCGTCGGGCTCGCCGGCGATGATGCCAGCGATGATGTCGAGGGATTGTCGCGTATCAGGCACGAGGGTGGCGCTATTGGGCAGGAACCGAATCGGATGGAAGATGGTAGCCCGTGCGAGACGCCCCTCCACAATCTCTGCGGGAGTGAGAGTTCGCGGAATCGGTGATACCCGGATGCTTCGAACACCCGGTATCCCTTCGAGAATCTCCCCGACCCGAATGATGCCCAAGTCGTCATCCGCGACGCCCTTCCAGAGCACGTCGCGGCCGGTCACCGTGAGTCCAGTTGCCGCGATCCCCGCGGCATCGAGCGCCGCGACCCCGCTGCTGTGGATCTCGGCCTCGATGTTGCCGGCCTCCCGCATGAGGCATAACAGGCAAAGGCCACTGAAGGTGGCGATGCCGATCCAACCGAGGGCTCTTTCGTCCATGCCAATCCCCCCCTAACGGACGGACGGCGCCCTGTAGCGCCGCGCTGCTGCAACAGGCAACGCTCGTGCCGAGACGGTAATAAGACTCAAGTTATTGCAAATCAACTAATTAGCTACTGTCCTCTCTTGCGGTCACTCGGTGAGAGAGGTGGTCGTGTTGGAGCGAGGTGTTGGATGAATGTTGCAGTTTTGAGGGGACGAAGAGGGTAACGGAGCACCGGAGGGCGGGAGTCCGAGGCCGACGGCGCCGTGCAGGGACTCCCCTGTCAACTGTTTCGGGAAAGTGTTCGTGATCCCCTTCTTCTTCGTGCACTACGGCGCGTTCACCGGGGTGCACGGGCGTACCGGCGTGTCATTGTCCTGCACGTCGTCGTAATCCTGGGAGGGCTCGCGGTGCTGGCGCTCGGCCAGCCCACGGCGGCGCTCCTCATGCTCGTCGTCTTGAAACTCGGGGTCGACGTCGTCGCGCACATGAAGGGGTATGGGAGCCCGGAAGGACGCTCCCGAACCCCCCGAGATCGGTGGGCCCCCCAACGGGGCGGGACCGGGACGATGGGTTCTGATTACGTCGTCGTGGTTGGGGCCGCCGCGCGGGGATGCTGGTTTGGCGTCCCGGTCAGAAGAACACGCTCAGTGACCCGTACAGGATCGTTGGGGTCAGTCCGAACTCCGACGGCAGCGGACGGTCGAAGGTTGGCCTGTTGCTCCCCAACCCCATGAATACCCCGGCCCGTGCCGAAACCTCCTCGCTCACGGAGTAGGAGACCCCAGGAGCGAAGAGGGCGCTCAGGTCGTTCAGGTTCCATAGCACGAGAAGATCGGTGCCGACCAGCGGATGGATCTGATAGGCTCCTTGAGCCGCGACCACATTCTCGCCGAGAGTCTGCATCTCGCCCCGTGCAAACGCGTCGGAGGCGAGCACGTCAACGAGGTCATCTGCGCCCGACGCACCGAAGTCGTCCTGCTGGTACTCGAAGATCATGTAGAGGTCGCGGTCGAACAGGGGGACGCGTGTGTCGAGTCCCACGGTTCGCCGAGCCACGAGGTCTCCATTCTCGTCTCGGAGCTCGATCTCGAGGCGTACCGCCGCCCTGCCGATTGCGCCGCTCGCACCCACACCCAGCGCGAATTGGTCGTGGAGTACCCCTGCCCAACCGGAGTACTCCCATCCCGACAGGACGCCGCGGCCGCGGGCCGCGAATGTGACCGTTTGCCCGACAGGCGTATCGGCCAGCCGGAACACCAGCTCCGCCTCGCTCAGCGGGCCGGGGAAGCCGCGGAGGCGGATCGCGTCGACGCCGGCGCGGTACTCGCGGAAGGGATCGGCCGGATCGAATGGAACGAACGGATCGGCAGGCGTGAGGAGCAGTGTGGTGGCCCACGAGATCGTTTGTCGCCCCACCGAGAAATCCAGTCTCTCCCCGGCGGAGACACGGAAATTCAGCCGATCGAGCCGGTGGCGCCAGCTGACGTGGTCATCATCGGCGATGCTCCACTGTAGGTCGAGCCACTCGCCCCCGGCGGGTGCAAGGCCCGCCGCCAAGCCGCTGCTCGCACCGCCGCCAGCCCGCGCGGTGTAGGTGAAGAGATGCTCGTAAGCCAGCTCGGCGCTCGCCGGGCCGAATCCCTGCTCGACCATGAACCGAAGGCGTTGCAGGTGTCCCAGCCCACCCCGGGAAAAGGGATTGGCCTCGCTCCAGAGCCCGACATGGAGATAGTAGCTGCGGAGCCAGGGGATCTGCGCTGGGGCCGGTGGTGCCGTGACGGCTGCGAGGAGGAGGAGCGCTGAAAGGGGGCGGGTCACCGCTGGGGCTCGGGTCGACGCCGTTCGTCCGATGCCACCGCCCCATCCACCAGCCGAATGAGTCGTCGCGCGCGTTCCATGACGCGGGGGTCATGGGTGGCGAAGAGAAACGTCGTCCCCAGCTCCCGATTGAGCTCTTCCATCATATCCAGCAGCCCGTCGCTCGTCTGGGAGTCGAGGTTGGCCGTTGGCTCGTCGGCCAGCACGAGCGCCGGCTGTGATGCCACCGCCCGTATGACCGCCACGCGTTGCTGCTGCCCGCCGGAGAGTTTCCCGGGGCGACGATCCTCGAGTCCGGATAGCCCCGTGCGATCGAACAACTCGTCGACCCGGTGACGGCGCTCGTCCTCTTCAACGCCGAGGAGGAGGAGCGGGAACTCGGCATTCTCCAGGGCAGTCAGCACTGGCAACAAGTTGTACGCCTGAAACACGAAGCCAATTCGCTCCAACCTCATGCGCGCGAGCGCGCGGTTCGACATGTTAGCCAGGTCGCGCCCCGCGACCCAGATGTGTCCACGAGATGGTCGGGTGAGCCCGCCGATCAGGTTGAGGAGCGTGGTCTTTCCCGATCCCGACGGTCCTGCCATGGCGACGAACTCGCTCGGTTCGATGGTGATGGTGATCCCTTGCACCGCGGCGACATCAGCTGGTTCCTGCTCGAAGATCTTCCACACCGCATCGGTGTGCACGGCCGCGGAGTCCGTAACGCTCGTCGTTGTGGCTGTCATCGCTCGAATTTCATTGCTTCGGCGACGTCGATTCGCGTGGCCCGGTACGCAGGGTAGAGAGACGCGAGCGTGCCGACGATCAAGATGAATACCAAACCCTGGACGATCCGGGCGCTCCGAAACAGCGGCACGATGATCGGATCCAGGACGACACCAGAGAAGCTCCAGTCCTCGTTCCACGTGAAGGAGATGTCGAGCCCATTGCGGAAGAACAACCACGTGAGGAACGTCCCCAGTGCGATTCCCGTGAGCCCGCTGAGCGTCGTGAGGACAACACTCTCGATGACGACCAGCCCTCCGGTCTGCTTCGGGGTGAACCCGAGGGCCTGGAGCAAGCCGAACTCTCGATGCCGGTGGAGCACCGACATGAGTACGGTGTTCACGATCGCGAGGGCAATGATCCCGAACATGATGCCCTGAAAGAGATAGTTGCCCAGGTCGTCCACCTTCACCGCGGCATCGAGCTCGGGCATCGCCTCGCGCCACCCCAGCACAGTGGTGTTGCTCGCGGTGATTTCGTCCGACAACGCGTGGCGGAGCGCTCGCAGCACTCCCGGCACGGCCCGGCTGCGGTCGAGCAGCAACGCGATTGTCGTCACCTCGTCGTTGGTCTGGAGCCACGATCCCGCCGTCCGCAGCGGGATGTGCACGATAGCTTGGTCGACTTCGGGAATGCCGGTCCGGTAGATGCCGACTACTCGTACTAGCTGGCCCGCGATATCACCCTCGGCGTCCTGAGCGGTGAGCACGAGTCGAGATCCGAGCTCGAGTTGCAGCCCGCGAGCCAGCTCCGCTCCGATGTATGCCGCCAGCCGGTCACTCGGTTGGAGATATCGGCCCTCGACGACTTTGTCGTCCAGAATCGAGAAATCGGCCTCCTTGGTAGGATCGACACCCACGACTTGCGCGGGGCGGGCCCCGTTGGGCGAGCTGGCCAATCCGCCTACGGCGAGTCTGGGAACCGTCTGAACGACACGCTGGCGGACGCCCGCTGCGTCGAGTGCGCCAAGGGCCGCGTCGCGTGCCGCGCTCGAGAGGCGGTCTTCGATCTTGCGGCTGGCCTGGTAGCGGGGCGCCTGGATGGCAATATGCCCGCTTCCCATGCGGACGCCCGACTCGATCCAGTCCTCGTGGGTTCCGTCGCCTAGTGAAACCGAGAACATGAGGAGCGCACCGCCCACGACCATGGCGGCGGCCGTGAGCGCTGAGCGCCGTGCCTGCCGTCGCAGGTTTCGCAAGGCGAGCCTGGCCATGAGCACTGGACGGAGCATCAGTCGCCTGCCAGCGTGTCGGCCGGTGGGACGCGCGCAGCCTTGATCGCTGGATAGAGCGAGGCGAGCAGTGCGGTGAGTACCAGAGCCGCGCCAGCCCATGCTACCGCCGCAAGATCGTATTCGACCCGCAGGACGGGACGTATCAGGGCGCCGAACATGGTGAAATCGCCGTAGAGCCAGCCGACATCGGGTGGGGAGACGTGCCACCACACCAGAACGGGAAACGTGATCATGGCACCGGCCACGAGGCTGATGGCTCCGAGGGCAATGGCCTCGTAGAGAACCGTGAACACGACGGTCGCGGGTGCCCCACCCAACGCCATGATGACAGCGAACTCGCGTCTTCGCTCGAAGGTGGCCATCAGCATCGTGTTGGCGACGCCGAATACCGCGATGGCGAATACGATGCCGATCACGATGATGTTCCAAGACTTCACGAGCCGCGCATAATCGAGCATCTCGGGGCGCAGCGTCGTCCATGGCGCGATTTCGATGTTCAGCCCGTACGGTGCCAATTGACTAGTCAGGCGGTCAGTGGCTTGAGGAGCCAGCCAAGGATCGGCCGTGGCCGCGGCGATCTCGTGCACTCGTTCGGGATCGAGCGCCGTCAACGTCTGGAGCACATCGATGGGGAGCAACGCATACGCCGCGTCGAGCTCGGCCATACCGCTCCGGAATATTCCGGACACGGTATAGAGATCGTTTCCCATCGACCCGTCCGCCGCCGGTGCGACGAGAATGACCTCTTGTCCGACTCCGACCTCGAGTTGTCGCGCCATCTCCGTGCCGATCATGATCTCGTTGGCACCGAGGGTGGGGACCTTGCCGTCCGCCAATCCGCGAATGAGTCGGCTCACCTGGAGCTCGAGAGCGGGGTCGACTCCCATGAGGATCCCCGCAGTGGTGGCCTCTCCCGAACTCACCAGCCCGCCGGCGTAGACCCTGGGTGCCGCCGCTTCCACGGCTGGGTCGGCAGCGATCTCTCGGACCAGGGAGTGCACGTCCGCTCCATCGCGACCGCCGATCGTCTCATAGATGCTGCGCTCGGGCCGGTAGCCGTTTTCGTGAACCTGAATCTGTCCGGTGAGCAGTCCGGTTCCGTTCTCGATCATCTCCGCGGTGAGGCCTGTCATGAGGCCCACCATGAGCACCACCGCGAAATATCCGAACGCGAGGCCCGCGGCGGTGATCAGCGTGCGTCGCCGGTTACGCCCGAGGTTGCGCCAGCCGATCCGCCGCCACAGCCGCACCGGCTACCGCCCTCCCGTTCGGAGCGCTCGCAGCGAGAAGAAGCTTCGGTCGACTCCGATGTCGAACTCGAGGTCATCATACCGGACCATGGTTCGCTCACCGGGTTTGTCCTCCGGGTGCACCTCCATCACGGCCGGCACGACGCGTCCTCCCAAAGGCCGGTAGTCTCCGAACGTCATCGTGCGGACTAGCTTGTCGTCCTCATCGTAGTAGCGGGCCCAGGTGGGCATGAGATCTCGTCGGCGCACCTGGTAGGTGATTCGGCCCCAAACGACCGGGGCTTCCGGCTTGGGCGTGAGTGCGAACTCCCACATCTCGACGCCGTCTCGCTGCCCGTCGAATTCGATGGTGATGTCGTAGTCTTCCACCAGTCGGCTTTCTTTGACGAGGTCGTCGTTCGTGAAATGCGAACCCATCCATGCGCCCATCATCAGGGACGCCGGGATCTTGATGGTGCGGTCCACGCGGGGGAGATAGTTCCAGATATCATCTCCGGCTTTGAGCGTCGCGGTACCCGCCTCTTTGCGCGGCGCGGTGATACGAATCAGGGAATACTCGGTGCCCAGGGACCAGATCTCCATCGTCATGCTCCGCTCCCAGTGCTCGGTCACCACCTCCATGGTTGCGGTGCCGTGACTGGACTCACCGCGGAGGATGCGGTCCACACGGTCGATGATGTCCCGGGGGGTTTGTTGGGCGGCCCCGATGCCGGGAACCGCTGCCAGCATCAAGGAGACACTGGCGGGCCAGCGAGTCGAAAGGAGTAGACGTTTCATGCCAATGAAGCTTTCAGAGAGGACTTAAAGATCACATGAGGTGCGTGTGAGTGCGGTGTTAACCGTCGCGTGCCTGTGAGAGGTGCGAGGTGATAGGTGATAGGTGATAGGTGCTAGGTGTCGGGTGTCCGGGTGTTTCGGAGTCGGTGGCGGAGGTCGACGTCGCCGCCCGTGGCTTCTCCCACCGGGGCCGGGGAGTGAAGTGCCGGCGGCGATGCACAAGTAGCGTCTCACCGGCCGACCTCTCTATCTTCTAGCGTCATCTCGGCGACGCACTGTGGCCGTGACGGAACTCCTCGACAGACTGCAAGCCGCCGTTGGCGACTCTTGCCGTTGACGGAGAGCTGGCAATTTGGCGGCGAGACGGGCAGCCCCGAGCGATAACCGCCAGGGAAATCGAATCGAACGAGGACTAGCGATGCGTTGGCGATCGGGACGTCGAAGCACGAACGTTCAAGACCGACGAGGGCGACGAATGGCTCGCGGCGTCGGGATGGGTGGGGGCGGAGCGCTTGTGCTGTTCCTGGTCGTCATGCTCTTGGGCGGCGACCCGTCGGCGCTTCTCAACGTGATCGGGCAAGCGCCGAGCGCAGCGGTTACCGATGCTGCCGGGCCGCCGGCGAACGACGACGCGTCCGAATTCGTCCGGGTGGTTCTCGGATACTCCGAAGACACGTGGGCGGAGATCTTCGCTCAGGGTGGGGCGACCTACCGGCCGCCACAACTCATCTTGTATTCCGGCGTGACGAGGTCGGCCTGCGGCGTGGGCTCTGCGGCGTCGGGCCCGTTCTACTGCCCCGCCGATTACCAGGTCTACCTCGATCTCACGTTCTTCAACGAGCTCGCCCGCCTCGGTGGGCCGGGTGACTTCGCCGCCGCTTACGTGATTGGCCACGAGGTCGCCCACCACGTCCAGAACCTGGTCGGTACCTCGGGGCGAGTACGCGAGGCGCAACAACGAACGAGTCGCGCGGATGCGAACCGCCTTTCGGTGGCGCTCGAGCTCCAGGCCGATTGCTATGCCGGGGTGTGGGCCCATCACACGAACCGTCGGTTCCAGGTCCTCGAGCCTGGAGACATCGAGGAAGGGCTCGCGGCGGCCGCGGCCATCGGAGACGACCGATTGCAGCGAATGTCGGGCCGCGGGATCCATCCGGAGTCGTTTACCCACGGCACCTCCCAACAGCGCGTGCGCTGGCTCCGCACCGGGCTCCAGACCGGGAATGTCGATGCCTGTGATACGTTTGGGCAAAGTGGCGGGTGATAGCAGGCGAGTCGGAACGAGAGGGCTGGGGACACTGAGGGGTAGGCATCGGAGAGTAGGGTTCGCGCGCGGAGTGAGGAGTAGGGC
>JBDHDH010000073.1:0-18082 GCA_039591615.1 Gemmatimonadota bacterium
TATCTCGCGCACAACCCCAAACAGACTGGTTTCGCGTAACTTGCCGGAGACCCGCGAAGACACATGCAATGCCCATACCCACAACAGGATGGACCACGATGCTGCAATGTGCGTTGATGAGGAGTGCGATCGCACTGTTCCTGGCGATGCTTGTGCAGCCTGCCTCGGCGGCTGCTCAAACCAAGCTGCTCCGCTTTCCGGATATCCACGGTGAGACCGTGGTCTTCGTGTACGCCGGCGACCTCTGGGTCGCGCCGGTCGGTGGCGGCACGGCCACCAGGCTCACCGCGCATCCTGGCTTGGAGCTGTTCCCCAAGTTCTCGTCTGACGGCCAGTGGATCGCTTTCACCGGCCAGTACGATGGGGACGAGCAGGTGTACGTGATTCCCGCGGCGGGCGGCGTACCAAAACGCTTGACCTACTATCCGGCGCGCGGCCCACTGGCGCCACGCTGGGGCTACGACAATCAGGTGTACGGCTGGACCAACGACGGCCAGTCCGTACTGTTCCGCTCGCTGCGCGAAGGCTGGGACCTGACGGACAGCCGGCTCTACACGGTGCCGATGGATGGTGCCCTGCCGACGGCGCTGCCCATGCCCGTCTCTGGCGCCGGCGAGTTTTCGCCCGACGGAAGCCAGGTCGTCTACTCCTTCCCGTTTCGCGATTTCCGCACCTGGAAACGGCACGAGGGAGGCTGGGCCCAGAACATCTATGTCTTCGACCTCGCCACCAACGAGGCCCGACAGGTCACCGATCACCCGCGGGCGGACCGCGACCCGATGTGGATCGGCGGTCTGGTCTATTTCAACTCGGATCGGGACGGCACGCTCAATCTGTTTTCGTACGATCCGGCGGCCGGGGATACGCAGCAGCTCACCCGCAGCACGACCTGGGACGTGCGCTGGCCGAGCTCTGACGGCGAGGGCCGGATTGTCTATGAGTTTGGGGGCGAGCTGGTGGTGTTAGACGTCCGGTCGGGCGGCCTGCAGCCGATCTCGATCCGGGTTCCCGACGATGGGCTGTCGATGCGGCCGTCACGAATCAGCGCTGCCCGCAACGTCGAGGACTTCGAGCTGAGCCCAAAAGGCGAGCGCGCCCTGTTCGTGGCGCGAGGCGACGTGTTCACCGCACCGATCGAGAAGGGTCCGACCCGCAACCTGACCAAGTCGTCAGCCGCGCACGACAAACACGCTCGCTGGTCGCCCGACGGTTCGAAGATCGCCTTCGTCAGCGACATGGATGGTGAGGAAGAGATCTACCTGATCAGTCAGGACGGGTCGGGGACGCCGGAGCAGCTCACCGACGGCGGTGAGGGCATGCTCTACGCCCCTGCCTGGTCGCCCGACGGCGAGCACCTGGCCTACAGCGACAAAGAGGGCAAGGTGTACGTCCTCAACGTGAAAACAAAGCGCAAGCGTGAGATCGCTGACGAGCCCCAGGGTCAGGTGTTCGGCTACACCTGGTCACCCAACGGCGGCTACCTTGCCTTCGACTTGAGCCACCGGAACGGGTTCAGTTCCATCTACATCTACAGCCAGCAGGACAATCGGCTGCGCCAGATCACCAGCGAGCTGTTCAACGATTTCAGTCCCGCCTGGGATCCTGAGGGAAGCTACCTCTACTACCTCAGCGACCGGTCGCTGGCGCCTCAGATCGGCTCATTCGAGTGGAATTACGTGGTGGACCGCGAGACGTTCATCTACGCGCTGGCGTTGCGCACGGACGTCCCGCATCCGTTTCCGCCCGAGAGCGATGAGGTGTCCATCAGTGATGAGACCAGCGAAGCGAAAACTGAGCAGAAGAAGAATGGCGACCAGGCCAAAGAGCCTATCACCATCGAGTTCGATGGGCTCGCCCAACGAGTCGCAAGGGTGCCGGTGGACGCCGAGAACTACGGCTTCCTTGGCGCCGTCGAGGGTCATCTGCTCTACTTCCGGGGGACACCGTTCTATTACGGCCGGTCCGCGGACATCGAGCCGGCGATTCAGATCTTCTCCTTGAATGACCGGGAGGAGTCGACGCTGGTCGAGGATATCTCGGGCGCTGCCCTCTCGCTCGACGGCAAGAAGATTCTGGTACGGCAGGGCCGAAGCTACAATCTCCACGACGTCAAGCCGAAAGGTGGCGAGAAGAAAACCGTCTCCACTGCAGGTCTCATGGTAGACCGAGTCCCGGCCGAGGAGTGGGGGCAGATCTTCGACGAAGTGTGGCGGCGTTTCCGGGACTGGTTCTATGTGGAGAACATGCACGGATATGATTGGCGTGCCTTGCGCGACCAATATCGGCCGCTGCTGCAGCACGTCGCGCATCGATCTGACCTGAACTACGTGATGGGCGAGATGGTGGCGGAGCTCAACGTGTCGCACGCCTACATCACTGGCGGGGACTATGCCGTCCCGGAGCGGCCTGAGGTGGCGCTGCCAGGCGTGCGCTTCGAGCTCGACGCGGCCTCGGGTCGCTACCGCATTGCCATGATCTACGAGGGGCAAAACGAGGAAGACCGGTACCGCTCGCCGCTCACCGAGATCGGTGTCAACGTCTCGGTAGGTGACTACGTGCTGGCGGTGGACGGCGAGGAATTGGCGGCGCCGGACAACCCCTACCGGTTGCTGCTGCACAAGGCAGATCGACCGGTCACCCTCACGGTGAACAGCCGCCCGAGCCTGAACGGCGCGCGCCTGGTGAAGTTCAATCCGGTGAGCTCCGAGATCCCGCTGCGCTACTACAACTGGGTCGAGCGGAACCGACGCTATGTGGACGAGGCCACCGACGGTCGGGTCGGATATCTCCACATCCCTGACATGGGCTCGAATGGTATCCGGGAGTTCATCAAGTGGTTCTATGGGCAGATCCGAAAAGAGGGACTGATCGTCGACGTCCGCGGGAACGGTGGCGGCAACGTGTCGCAGATGATCATCGAGCGGCTGCGCCGCGAACTGCTGGGCACCCGCTTCTCGCGCACCCTGGACTGGCCGGGCACCTATCCCAACACGGTCTTCTTCGGCCACATGGTCTGCTTGATCAACGAGACCTCGGCGTCGGATGGCGACATCTTCCCGGCGCGATTCAAGACGGCAGGGCTGGGACCGCTGATCGGAAAGCGAACCTGGGGTGGAGTGATCGGTATCACGGGCCACGGTTCGCTGATCGACGGCGGTGGCGTGAATGTGCCGCAGTTCGGCACAAACGACGTCGACGGCAGCTGGATCATCGAGAACTACGGCGTAGCGCCGGACATCGAGGTCGAGAACACACCCAAATCGGTGATCGACGGTCGCGACTTGCAGCTCGAGCGCGGGATCCAGGAGGTGCTGGAGGCGATGCAGCGTGACCCGAAACAGCTGCCGGAGCGGCCGGCGCCGCCGGTGAAGACCAAGTGAAGCTCGAGCCACGGATGTGGAGGGCGTATGTTTCACGCCCGATTTCCCGTGACCGCGGGGGGAGTGCAAGCAGAGCGTTTTGCCCGTTTTGAAGCGCCTGCCGGACCCGTTAGCTTAGCGCTCACGGACTCCGAAGTTGGTGTTTCCTCGTCGGCCGATTTGATGGAGGTGTTTCGTGTTATTCCGAAGGTTGTTCGCGGAACTGCTGGATGTGGTTGGTGGCACGAAGACCGATCGAGCCGGCGTCATGGAAGCGAAGCGCTTCGCGGCGGGAACTGGGTAACGGCTGCTCAGCGAGCCGTCAATAGGTCTAAGCAGGAGAGTGCGCTCGCGCAAACTCCGGCTGGAGTGCATCTTACAGGTACTCCCAGCGGTGCCCTCCCTATCTCGTGAGCCCGTTGCCATGCGGAACGTGGCGGCGGTGGGTGAGTGTCGCTGCCGACGCCCGGGTGCGGCCGTCGTCCGGGATTGGATGCAGCCATCGACGAAGCTGAGCAAGTGAGTGATCAGATGATCGAAGAAATCCGCGAACGCATGGTGAGGGAGATCGAGCAGCTCAACCACGAGCTGCACGTGGTACTCCCCGAGGCCCTGCAGAGGGCGCGAGAGCTAGGCGACCTGCGCGAGAATGGCGACTATCAGGCTGCCATCGAACGCCAACAGTTCGTGCAGGCCCGGCTGAACCATCTACGCGATCGTCTTTCGAGGCTTTCGTCGATAGACCTTTCGAAGGTGCCCCGCGACCGAGTCGGCCTGGGTTCGATCGTGACGGTGCTGGACCTGGAAACAAACGACCGAGAAATATTCGAGCTGGTCATTCCCGATGCGATGGACCTGGACGAAGGTCACATCTCGGTGTCATCACCGCTTGGCCGAGCGCTGCTCGATCTCAAGGTTGGCGATGAGACGGGCGTGCGGCTTCCGTTTGGAACGCGACGGCTCAGGATCGAGAAGCTGCAAACGATCCACGCACAGTTGAAGACCAAGAGCGAAAAATCACCGCCCAATGCAGCCAAGCCCAAGAGGAGGCCGAAGGCAAAGAAGAAAGCGAAGAAGAAAGGGTAGTGGGTTGTCTTTGCGACGAGCCGCCTGTGCTTGAGCGTCTCGTTGAGCTGCTTCACGGTTGCCGCACCGTCGTCCTCGCTGGCGCTGGCTGCTCCACCGAATCCGGGATTCCGGACTACGGCGGCCTCGATTCGAAGCGCCGCCGGAGCCTGGTGCAGTATCGGGCTTTCATAGACGATCCATCCATTCGGACACGCTATTGGGCTCGGAGCACGGTGGGGTGGACGACGGTCGCCGATGCCAGGCCCAATCCGGCGCACCGAGCGCTCGCCGAGTTGGAGCGCGGGGGTGTTGTCTCTGGCGTCATCACGCAGAACGTGGATGGTCTCCATCATCGGGCTGGGAGCCGACGGGTCGTCGAGCTCCACGGTTCGCTCTTCCGGGTCCGGTGCCTCGGCTGCGGCGATCTCGAGTCGAGAGAGAGCCTCCAGGATCGGCTGCTTGCGCACAATCCAGAACTGGCGGACCGATCTGCACCGTTCGCTCCCGATGGTGACGCCGAGGTGGCGGACGAATCCCTTCGTTCGTTTCAGGTGCCCGGATGTGAGACCTGTGGCGGGATGCTCAAGCCCGATGTGGTGTTCTTCGGTGAGAACGTTCCCAAGCCTCGAGTACAGCAAGCATGGGGGGTGTACGAAGAGGCGGAGGTGCTGCTGGTCGTGGGGTCGTCGCTTGCCGTGTTCTCTGGCTTCCGATTCGTCCAGCGCGCTGCGACGGAGAGACGGCCCGTCGCGATCGTGAACGTCGGCCCGACACGCGGAGACGAGTATGCGGCGGTGAAGGTAGAGGAGCGAGTGGCAACGGTGCTCCCGGCCCTCGCGGGTCGGTTGCTGCACCGACCGTTGAAGCCGGTATCTGCGAGTTGATCCTTCTCAGCGAACTCTTTCGCACCAAGCTCCCGGTCCTCGGCCTCGTCCACCTGCCGCCCCTCCCGGGCGCGCCGGGGCATCGCTTCGACGCTGGGGAGATCGAGTCTTGGGTGCTGCATGACGTCGAGAGTATGGTGAAGGGTGGCGTGGACGGCTTGATTGTGGAGAACTTCGGCGACGCTCCCTACTATCCCAGCCGCGTGCCACCCGAAACGGTCTCCATGATGACTGTGCTTGCCGGCAAGGTACGGTCGGTATGCGATCTTCCGTTGGGAATCAACGTGTTGCGGAATGACGGCTTCGCGGCGTTGGCGATCGCCACAGCGGCCGGCGCACAATTCGTTCGCGTCAACGTGTACACGGGTGCTCGGCTCACCGACCAGGGGCTGATCGAAGGTGAAGCCCACGTGCTGCAACGGTACCGCAAAGCGCTGGGTACGGATATCAAGATCTTCGCCGATGTCGCAGTGAAACATTCTACGCCCCTGGCTCCACGAACCCTCGCAGCTGAGCTAGAAGATACCGTCCTGCGCGGGAAGGCAGACGCCGTCATCTTGTCGGGTGCGGCCACCGGGAAGCCCACGGCCGTGGACGCTGTTCGTGAGGCGAAGGAAGTGGCCGCCGGTACCCCAGTGCTCGTGGGGAGCGGCGTGACGGTAAACAACGTGGACGAGATGGCGCGTCACGCCGACGGCCTGATAGTCGGCACCGCGTTCAAAGAAGATGGCGTTGTCACCAACCCGGTGAGCGCGGCGCGAGTGCGGGAGATGTTGAATCGGTTGCGGCAACACCGACCCACGGACTGACGCTCAGGACTGGTTCCGCGTGGTGCCCGCTGCGCTTCGTGAGGCGCCGTACGGTATCTCCCCTTGTAGCGGTGTCCCAGTGCATCTTAGGCGAACCCCGATCCGGCCCGTGCCGCGATCGGCCGGTTCTTCGTCTCACTGTTGCCCGTAGAGAAAGGCCGGACGCGATGACTCGAGCGGTACTGGCTGCCTTATGCCTGAGTGTCTTGCCTTCGGCTCTCACGGCCCAGGATGCCAACCCGGACCGGGTTCGGCGGATCCTGGCCGAGGTGCCGCTCATCGATGGCCACAACGATCTTCCGGGCGCCATCCGGGAAGCGGCGTCCACCGACGCTGATGTGGCGTCCTACGATCTTCGTGCGCGGACTCCTGGCGACACGGACTTGGAACGCCTGCGTGCGGGTATGGTAGGCGCCCAGTTCTGGTACCCGCTACGGCAACGCACCCTTGCGCTGGCCGGTAGTGAATGAACGCGACCGCCTACGTTTATATCGCTCGAGAGACAGATGCCAATCCACGACGTGAGTCGCGGACTCTGCGCGTGCACTTGCTGGCGAGAGGTCTGGTGAAGATGCGGAAGCTACATGGTCCGAGTCCGTTCTTCCTGTTGTTGGTCGCAGCCGGAAGCTCGATGGCGCCGAGCCTCCGGGCTCAAGAAATGCCCTTCGAGGAATACGAGCCCCGGTCCACCCTCGTTGTCCCAGAACATATCGTTACCCGTGCAAGGATGCCCTTCATCGACGTGCACGCTCACCCCAACGGCGGGATGCCAGCCGATACGCTCGGCATGCTGGTCGAGGACATGAACGATCTCAACATGGCCGTCATGGTCAACCTCAGCGGACGGAGCGGTGAGCGGCTGAGGGAGATCGCCGAGAATATGAAGGGCCGTTACCCGGACCGGTTCATCGTATTCGCGAACCTCAACTTCGAGAACGTTGACGATTCCGACTACGGACAACAAGCAGCGGAGCAGCTCGCGAAGGATGTCGAGAACGGTGCCAGCGGGCTCAAGATCTTCAAGAGCCTGGGAATGTGGATTACGGACAAAGACAGCACCCGAATCCGGACCGACGATCCCCGCTTCGATCCCATCTGGGCCAAGTGCGCGGAGCTGGGGATTCCCGTGCTTATTCACACCGGAGATCCCGCACCGTTCTGGGAAGCCCAGGACCGCTTCAACGAACGCTGGCTCGAGCTCAAGGAGCGACCTCGGCGGAAGCGCCCACCGGAACCGACGTGGGAAATGATCATGCGCGAGCAGTGGAACGTGATCCGGCGACATCCCGAGACGACGTTCATCTCGGCTCACCTCTCATGGCTCGGCAACGATCTCGCGCGACTGGGTGCGCTTCTCGACTCGCTTCCTAACATGCATGTCGAGATCGGTGCAGTGCTCGCGGAGCTCGGTCGGCAACCACGGTTTGCCAGGGATTGGTTCATACGCTATCAGAACCGAATACTCTTCGGCAAGGACGCGTGGGAGCTCACCGAGTATCACGTGTATTTCCGTACCCTGGAGACGGCCGACGAATACTTCGACTATTACCGCCGGCGCCACGCCTTCTGGAAGCTGTACGGACTAGACCTACCTGATGAAGTGCTGCGGAAGGTGTACTACGGGAATGCGCTGAGGGTCATCCCGGGCATTGATGCCAACCTGTTCTCTCAATGAATAGCGCGCGTGGTCGCGCAAGGAGCGTTCGTGAGACCCACCATCCTCCCGCTTGTGGCTTCGGCGCTCGTCACCGCTTCCGTGTGCGCCCAGGATACGTCTCCCGAGATTCGCGCTGCAAAGACCATACGCGCCGAGGGTATCAAGGCGCGCATGCGCTTCCTGGCCAACGATCTTCTCGAGGGGCGTGGGACCGGGAGTCAGGGCTATCTGATCGCAGCAGATTTTGTGGTTGCTCAGCTCATTGGGTTGGGCCTCGAGCCGGCGGGTGACGATGGGAGCTATTTCCAGCCCGTGCCGCTCAGAAAGTCCACGGTCATACCTGATGGGACGTCGTTGGTGCTGGTGCAGCGCGACGGAGAGACGCCACTCGAGTACGGTGAGCATTACGTTGCAAACGCGAGTTTCTGGCAGCGTGCGGTCGAGCTGACGGCACCGGCCGTCTTCGTGGGACACGGCGTCACCGCGCCAGAGTTCGGCTACGACGATTATGCAGGAGTGGACGCTGCGGGCAAGATCGTCGTGACGCTGGAGGGAGCCCCGGTTGCGTTCGGTGCAAATCCGGCGGCGCACTACTCGTCCCGTACCACGAAGGCGCGTATCGCCGTGGATCACGGGGCGGTGGGTGTTCTGTCGGTCTGGACACCGGACTACGAGAACCGTCTGCCGTGGCCGGTCCTCCGTCGCCTGGTACGGACCGGGTCGATGCGGTGGCTGGAGTCGGACGGCACGCCAGCCGATGCGCCGCGCGAGCTCCGGGTGGGTGCCTTACTCAACATGGAAGGCGCGACGCGGCTCTTCGCCGACGCCCGAGAGTCCCTCGATGCGGTGTTGCAGGCGGGGGCCGAGGGGATGCCCAATTCGTTCCATCTGCCTGGACAGGTTCGATTCCGGGTTGTCAACCGTCTCGAACACCTTTCGAGCCCCAACGTATTGGCGACCCTCCGTGGGTCGGATCCCGCGGTGCGCGACGAATACGTGGTGTTCACTGCGCATTTGGATCACGAGGGGGTCGGGGAGCCGCTCAACGGCGATTCGATCTATAACGGCGCTTATGACAACGCCTCGGGTGTCGCGGCCCTGCTAGAGGTGGCCAAGGCATTCGCCAGGCTCCCGAAGCCCCCGAGGCGCTCGGTGATGTTCGTCGCGACTGCGGCTGAGGAGAAGGGACTTCTCGGCGCCGACTACTTCGCTGAGCATCCGACCCTGGCGCGAGAGCGCATCATCGCCAACCTCAACATCGATGGCAACCTGATGCTGTTCCCCGCTCGCGACATCCTGGCGCTCGGCGGTGAGCACTCGACCCTTGGGGAGGTCGCGGAGCGAGCCGCCGCTCGTGTCGGCCGCTTTGTGAGCCCAGATCCCATGCCCGAACAAACGCTCTTCATCAGGAGTGATCAGTACCCGTTCGTGAAGCGCGGCATTCCGGCGCTCTTCTTCATCAACGGTTTCAGCAGTTCGGATCCGTCTGTGAACGGGCTGGCGGCCGTGCAGCGGTGGTTGAGGACGGCTTACCACTCGCCTAAGGATGATATGAGCCAGCCGATGCACTTCGAGTCCGGGGCCGTCTTCAGCCGAGCGGTGTTTCTCACCGGCTACGCTGTGGCGAACGACCCCGAGCGACCGCAGTGGCGACCGGGCGACTTCTTTGGCGAGGCGTTCGGCCGTCTGCGGACCCCCGTCCCGTAGGCGATCGTGTTCTCCCGTCGTGAGTTCGTGAAGACAGGCATTGCCTCGGCACTGGCTGGTACCGTGCCGTGGATCCGTTGGCCACTTCGATCCCAGAATCGGCCCTTGATCATCGACGGCCTCGGTGAGATTCGGATCGACTACGAGATGGAGTTGCTGGACGAGATCCGTGCCAGCGGCATGAGAGGGTGTGTCATCACGGTCGGCAACCCCGCCCTCCATGGTGCCGAGGCCTTTCTCGACATGCGGCGGGAAATAGAGGCGTACGACCGGCATATCGCCGCACATCCGGATAGGCTGTCGCACGCGAAGTCTGTGGCCGACTTCGACCGAGCGGCGGCACGAGGCGCGATCGGACTCGTGTATTACACGCAGAATGCCACGCCCATCGAGGATGACGTGGGCCGTCTCGATGTCCTCCACGAGCTGGGCGTCCGGATCGTCCAACTCACCTACAACACACGGAATCTCGTGGGCGATGGGTGCCTCGAGCGTACGAATGCCGGACTCAGCAAGTTCGGCCTCGAGGTGGTCGAACGGCTCAACGAACTCGGCATGCTGGTGGACGTGTCGCATTGTGGCGAGGCGACGACGCTGGACGGTATCCGGTTTTCGAAAGTATCCGCGGTGATGACTCATACCGGATGTAAAGCCGTGTTCGATCATCCCCGGAACAAGACGGACGAAGCGCTGCGTGCATTGGCAAACAAGGGGGGCGTGATCGGCATCTATCAGATCAACCCGTACCTCGGCGCAAACGAGCGAAACGGTCTCGACGACTACCTGGCACACGTGGATCATGCGATCAACGTGGCGGGTATCGAGCACGTCGGCATCGGAAGCGACCGCGAGCACCGGCGCATTCCAGACACCGAGGAGGAAAAGCGAAAACTCATCGACGAGATCGCACAGCTCCGGCCCGTGACCGCCGCCACGTTCCGCTGGCCTTTTTTCATCAGCGAACTCAACCACCCCAAACGGATGGAGACGATTTGGCGGGCCCTCGAGCGCCGCGGTCGTACTGCGACTGAGATCGAAAGGATTCTCGGCGAGAACTTCTACCGCCTCTTCAAGGAGACGATCGGGTGATACCCAAGAGCCTTACGAGCATGCGCGCAACGGTCGCGCTCCTCACGCTCGTCATTGGCCTGACGATGCGCTATTCATGGACGAGCCGAGTCTGGCGGACCTGATGAAGGCCGGGGTGCACGGCGAGGAATCCATGCGGCGTCTGGCACGAGTGATGGCGTCCAGGAAGGTGGACTGGATCAAGACAAATGCAACCGAACGAGCGGGACTCCACGAGACGGATCCTCGAAAGCCATTCTATGATGACGCCGAGCTCCGGGCACTCGTGGACGAGGCTAGCCGAGATCGCATTCCAGTGGCAGCGCATGCGCACGGGGACGAGGGTGGGCGAGCGGCGGTCGTCGCGGGGGTGCGGAGTATCGAGCACGGGACGTACCTCAGCGACGTAACGCCGGCCCTCATGGCGGAGCGGGGCGCGTATCTCGTTCCCACCATTGCGGTCGTGGCGGAGCTCACTGTTCCTGGCGGTGACTACGACAATGCACTGCTGAATATCCGCGGCCGACATATGCTACCTCGGGTGCGCGAGATGGCGAAGCGGGCGCACGCGAGGGGAGTGGGTATTGCTGCCGCCACCGACACTGGCTACGGCCCGGAGAGTGTGCTGCGACTGAGTCACGAGTTATTGGAACTCGTGGGGATAGGCATGACCTCAATGGAGGCGATTCGCTCGGCAACGACCACCGCAGCGGTGTTGCTTGGCGTTGAAGACCACACGGGACGAATCGCGGCAGGCCTAGACGCCGATCTCCTGGTGCTGGAACGCAATCTGTTGGAGGACGTCGGTGCATATCAGGACGTGCTGATGGTGATGAACAACGGAAAGATCGTGTTGGATCGGACGAAGTGGTAGACGGAGGATCGACAATTGAACGTGCGATGTTGAATGCTCGATGTTGGGGTGGGGGGTGGGACGCATCGGTGCATATGGTGGGGTGGATCTGACATCAAGTATCGAAACGAAGACCGCGCCGGTTGGCCCGGCGCGGTCGGTGGTGGCTCCTCTTCGGGACCGAGATCAAGCGATTCGGCGGTCCGGCCCCAGCCTGCGCTCGAGACCGGAGCGACGACTCACTCCCGCGCGGCGTTCGCCGCGCCTGCGCTCCGTGCTGCTCCGGCGTTCGAACGCGACGGGCTCGAAGAGGCGCCGACGGTCCGTCGCCCGTCGCTCTGTGCCGGCCCGCCGATCTTGACCGGTGCGCCTGTCGATCCTCACGCCCCACGCTGTGAGTTTCCGTCGCTGGGCGACCCGACGCTCCCGCTCCGTGGCTTCGAGCATCTCGTTGTTGTTCAGGCGTCCGTTTCGTGGGTCGGACGGAAGAAGGGGTGGCGGTGGGGCGTGGTGCCCTACTGACCCATTGGCCTGGGGATGTGAGTTGGCCGGGCGGTTCTCTTGCGACACACCATTTGGTGCGGGCCCCGCGGGTCGCGGAGCGTGTTGTGTGCCCCCGTTCGCGTGGCCGTGCGGCGGAGCTTGATGGACAGGGCCGTTCGTGTGCGGGACACCGTTCGCCTTGCTCGACGGTCCTGCCGGCCGGTGCACTTTGCCATTGGCGTGAGGGTAGGCGCCATTCGGTTTCACGGCGCCGTTGGTGTATTGGGACGTGCCGTTGGCCTGCCAACCGGGAGGCCCCTGTGGTCCGGCACCGTTGGGTGGCGCCGCCCCATTGGGAGGCTGGTTCCACGACGACTGGTAAGCGGCACCATTGCCGTGTCCCGCGCCAGCGCCGACGGGCTCCTGGTAGACCGGGTGCGAATGCGGTGACCCCTGCTGGTACTGCTGCTGCGGTCCCGGTTGCGCGTAGACATGCTGGGCCCGAGGGGCCGCCGCCTGGGGGGGAGGCTGGTTCGCCACGTTCGTGCTGTAGACCCACGGGCCCGGACTATGCCCCTGCTGGGGAGGTGGTGGTGGGGGCATCCCGAAACCGGGGGGACCCCAAGCGGGTGTCGGCTGATAGACCGGTCCCATGCCGGGAGGACCCCACGCGTAGGGAGCGTACTGGAACACCCCGGGATAGTGGCCGGGCATGGGTGTCGGCTGATAGAAGACCGCGTGACTATACTGCGCTGCCACGGGCGGGGCATGGGGCCACGGCGTCAGCGGTTGGGGCTGCATCATCGGTTGCCCGTACGGCTGATACGGCTGAGTCCCAGCAGCCGCCCCCTGGTAGGCAGTCTGTTGGAAACCGGGTTGACCCTGATGGTGGCCCTCGACGTATACCACCATCACTTTCACGTCGTGCGGCACCTGCAAGCTCCGCACGCCATGGCCCGAGTCTAGGCGCACTTCCATAGTCTCAGGATCACCTCCCGAGGGACCAATGTGGATGTTGCCGTTACCGGACTGTTGCCCGGGATCCGGCCGAGGGTTGTGGTGCTGGAAGCGTTCTTCGGGGTGCGAGAAGCGCATCTCCGGCGTCGACATGGTCTCCGGTTCTGCGTTCTCGTCCGCGAACGCCTCACTGTCATGCGGCAGATCGCGGATCACTTCGTCCACGGGCGGCGGCAGAGGCACGATGTTGTCGGCCGGAACGTCGACCACGCGCAGCAGCTCGTCGAGGGTGGACTCTCCGTGCATGACGTGAGAGAGGCCGCTCTCCCACAGTGTCCGCATGCCGTCCTGCCGAGCCGCCTCGGCAACCTGGTCCGCGGGCGCCCCCCTCGCGATCCGACGCTCGACTTCCGGCGACACTTTCAGCACTTCGAGGATCGCGAGCCGACCGCGATAGCCGGTCATCGCGCATTTGGGACACCCGACGGCGCGATACAGCGTCGCGTTGGACGGAACCCACTTCTGCAGTTTTGGTGAGAGCGGCTCCAGGGCCACGTCCTTGCAGCTGGAGCAGAGACGTCGCATCAGCCGCTGCGCAAGCACACCACGCACCGCGGTGGCGATCTTGTAGCTCTCGATCCCGATATCCATGAGCCGGGCCACGGCGCTCGGCGCGTCGTTGGTATGCAGCGTCGAGAGCACGAGATGGCCCGTGAGAGACGCCTGGACGGCGATCTGCGCCGTTTCCCGATCCCGGATCTCGCCAACGAGGACCACGTCGGGATCCTGTCGCAGGATGGAGCGGAGGGCCGATGCGAACGTGAGTCCCGCCTTCTCGTGCACCTGGACTTGCACGATCCCCTTGAGCCGGTACTCGACGGGATCCTCGACCGTGATGATGTTGACGCCCTCACTCTTGACATGACCGATGGCCGAGTAGAGGGTCGTGGTCTTACCGGAACCGGTGGGTCCGGTGACGAGAATGACGCCGTCCCGGTTGCTCAGGAGCTCTTTGATGTTCTCAACCTCGTCAGGGTTGAGACCCATCCTGTCCAGTTCGAGGATGGTCTTGGACGAGTCGAGGATCCGGATCACCACCTTCTCCCCGAGGGCCGCCGGAAGCGTCGAGACGCGCAGGTCCACGGGCTTCCCGCCGACGGCGACGCGGGCACGACCGTCCTGGGGACGGAGCCGGTCGGCGATGTCCAGCCGGGACATGATCTTGATGCGCGAAATCAGTGGCAGGCCGACACGCCGCGGCAGACTCATGACTTGTCGCAGCACGCCGTCGATCCGATAGCGAACCGCAATGTGGTTCTGTTCCGGCTCGATATGGATATCGCTCGCCCGGGATCTGATCCCTTCGGTCAGGAGGTGATCGACGAGCTTCACCACCGGTGCCAGCGTGGCCTCCCTGGCCAGAGCGCTCAGCTCCTGCGCTTCGTCCTTTTCCTTGATCTGCTGGATGTCGGGAGTCCCCATCCCCTGGAGGAGCTGGTCGATCACGCTCTCGGGTCTGTAGAGCTCGTCCAGCTTCTCGGCGATGGCGGTGGGCGTCGCCAGCAGCATGCGGATCTCGCGGCTGGTCGCGAATGCGAGTGTATTCTCGCAGTCGATGTCGTACGGGTTGGCCGTGGCGATCTCGAGGTACGTATCCGTGGCTTGGAGAGGAACGATTTGGTAGCGCCTGGCGACTTGCTCCGGAACGAGGGATACGGCCTCCGAGCTGCACTCGGACAGCTCCGCGACGGGGATGCCCGTACGGGAAGAGAGTGTCTTCAGCGCCTTCAGACCGGCCACACGCGTCGAGGAAGTGTGGCGGTGGCCGGTGGACTCACGGGAGGTTGGGATGTCACGATCCTCGGCCTGGCTCGGACTGCTGGGCGGCGGCGTGACTGGCTGGCTCGCGAGGGCGTTGCGACTCTGAACGGTCGGACGGTCATGGACATTGGGAAGTGCGTCGGGCCGGTCGCCGTTGTCCCTCTCCTCAGGCAGCAAGCCCGAGAGGTAATCCTGGTTCCACGCGCTCGTGCGGCGGGCGCCGTCGGCCACGCCGTCGATCGCTTCCCCACCGACGAGCCGTTTGATGGACGGCAGCCAACTGCCCGACCCGTCACGGGGGAGGGGTTGTGCTCCCGGTTGCCCACTTTTGTCAAGGGAATCAGGGCGCGTCATTCGCCGTCCCGAGTTAGCTAAGGAGCCGGTCCAAAACCTGAATGGCAAGTCCCGGGCCGACGCGAGCAGGCTCGGCACTTCCGACGTTGGCAGGAAGCTGGGTCCCTTATCAGGCGCACCTTTATCTTTAGCAAGAGACACGCCAAACCCCCTTCCCACAAAAGGGTAGCGTCGGTGCAGCAGGTCCGGGGCGGGTAAACCGGCTCGCCGGGGCCCAGCGGGCCGATTCGTCGAAGGTCGCGACCAATCCGTAACCTCCGCAGTCCATGTAAATAAATCAGTGGCTAGACGGTGTCCCCACTTTAGGGACTGACGCGGTCGGCCACGTTTTCGATGTGGAGGAGGCACGACGAAGCCCACCGGGCCTCGCCTATCCGTGCTGTGGTACTGCCTCGACAACGTCGATTCAGTACCGTGCAGCGATTCCGCAACGGAGTGCGGCAGCGCTACACCAGAAGGTGCAGCGCGGTACCGGATTCGTCTAGGGAGGACGTCCCACCCAGTTCTGCAAACCGATGGCCGATGTGTCGCGGTGGGGCATCGGATGGGCGCTCGAGACACACCTCAAGGGCGGTGCGGCTCAGCCGGAGATGTACGACTGTGAAACCACTGCACAGGTGCTCGCGCCCGATGGTTGTATCGCCGCGTGCGTTCACAGACCACGCGCGAGCCGGACGGCTGCCGCGACGAGAACCACGCCGACCACGGCGTTGATGCGAGCGACCCAGGCCGACCGCGCGCGGAGCCTGAGCGCCTCCGGGCTTCCTGGCGGCGCTCGAGAAGCGGCCGGACCGATCTTGAAATCGTGTATGGCGCTGAGCACCACCATGGTGATCACGGTCCCCAGTTTGATGGCCAGGGCCCGCCCGTAGACTTCGCTCCAGAACGTGAAACTCCCGAGGATCTCCCCATTCAAGAGACCACGAAAGTACAGGTTCGCCACCCCCGTGACGACAAGCACTGCGATGGCGACCCACCCGACATTGCGGAACTGGGTGCCAAGCCGCTCAAATAGCTCGGCGCGCAGCGAAGCTGGTTCCACCCGGCGGAGCACGGGGGCGCCGACCGCGGCGAGGAACAGCAACCCGCCGAGCCACAGCATCGCGGCGAGCACGTGGATCGTGACGCTGACGAAGTACCAGCTCATGGTGACATCTCACGGACGATGGAGGCGACGATGTCGTTCGCGTCTCTACAGGTCGTCAGAGCGACGGCGTGGTCGGAGGCGGGCGCCGATGCATCGTCGCTTGCTCGAACGAATACGCCAGGGCGATGAGCCGAGGCTCGGACCACGCGTCTCCCAGTATCTGTAGGCCGACCGGCAGGCCACCGCGTACGTAGCCCATGGGCACCGTGATTGCCGGGAAGCCCGTGTGCGGTGACAGGTCCTGACTGTTATCCCCGTGCGGCGTGTTGAGATCGCCGATCAGGCGCGGTGGGTTGCTCCACGTGGGAAACACGAACGCGTCGAGGTTGTGACCCCGTAGCTGACGGCGCACGGTCGCGCGCAGGCGTTCCTGGTTCGCACGAGCGCGCACGCAACCCTCTTCGCGGTCCGGCGGGTCGGTGATCCTTTCAAAGAACTCGAGCCTCGGTCGGACCGAGGGATGAAAGCGGCGCGACGCGATTATCTCGCTCAGGCTCTTCACCGGCGCATTCGGTCCCAGGCTCGTGAGATACGCGTTGAGATCGGTCTTGAATCGCCGGCACCATAACCCGCTGCGCCGCAGCTCGTCCATCTCGGGAATGATCACCGAATCGACGATTGTCGCTCCTTCGCGTCGCATCGCATCGAGGGCTTCGGCGAACCGCTCGAGTACCTCGGCGTCGGCGCCCTCCCGATTCGACCACTGGCGAAGCACACCGATCCGAGCGCCCTGGAGGGCGTTGGCATCGAGAAAATCAGCGTACCGCCCAGCCATGCGTCCTCGGCTGGCCGCGGTCACGGGGTCCGCAGCGTCGTACCCTGCGATCACGTCGAACACAGCCACAGCGTCTGCCACCGTGCGCGCCATGGGCCCACCGATGTCGCGATCGAAGTAGAGGGGGATGATCCCGTCTCGGCTCGTGAGTCCCATGGTTGAACGGATACCGACGAGCGCGTTGTGGGCCGACGGCCCGCGGATGGAGTTGCCCGTATCGGTGCCCAGACCAGCCGCGCCGAAGCTGGAGGCCACAGCCGCTGCGGTGCCGCCGCTGGATCCCGCCGGTACGCGGTTCAGTGAGTACGGATTGCGCGTGTGTCCGGGCAGCATCGATCCCACCGTTTCGTACGGCGAGAACGCGAATTCGGCCATGTTGGACTTCGCCAGCACGATGGCACCCGCGTCGCGAATGCGTCTCACCTGGTAGGCATCGTCGGGAGGTATCGATCCTTCGAGGGAAAGCGATCCCGCCGTGGTGGGAAGGTCATGGGTGTCGTAGTTGTCTTTGACGATCATGGGGATGCCGTGGAGGGGGCCTACCATCCCCGACTCTACGAAGGCCCGGTCTAAGGCGTCCGCTCGAGCGAGCGCGTTCGGGTTGATCACGATGATGGCGTTGATTGCGGGATCCTGCTTGTCATACGCCTCGATTCGGTCGATGTAGAACTGCACCAGCAGCCGGGCGGTGAGCTCGCCCGCCTGCATCGCCCGATGAATGTCGGCGATGCTGGCCTCGACGACGTCGAAAGTCACGCGCTCGCGTGCTCGCTCCTGCCCGGCTGCGGTTTTCTCGACGGGCGACCCTAGTATTAGGGCGACCACGGCGAGTCCGACGGTGCTATCACGCCACCTCATCGTGCCTCCGTCCATCCCGGTGCTGCATCGAGGAGAGCCGTCTCAATCCGGTCACGGGCTATCGTTTCTTCAATACAAAAATGAACTGATATGTATACCGTAGGGGAAGACACACCAATCCCAAGGCGACCAGGGATCGCTTCAATAATTGCAGTGGGTGAGCCGAGCCGAGAATCCATTCCCGGTTGCTGAACCACCAGTCCTGACGCACCCTCGAGACTTCTAATCTCTGTCGATCAAAGAGACTCTGCCACTGGTCTAGGGAGAGCAAGTTTTCGTTGA
>JBDHDH010000074.1:0-17720 GCA_039591615.1 Gemmatimonadota bacterium
GTGGCACCCGAGACGACCACGTCGCCGGTGAGCAGATCCGCCAACGTCGGCCCTAGGAATGGGACGCCCGCCACCGCATTCAGTACTTCGGTGACCGTCCAGTAGGCCCACTGATCCCACGGGAGCAGGTACCCCGTCGCTCCGAACGCCAGCACGACAAACAGGAGCAGCAGCCCGACCAGCCAGTTCGTCTCCCGCGGCGGCTTGTACGCTGCGTCGAAGAACACGCGCGCCATGTGGGCCAGCGCGGCGATCACGATCAGGCTCGCCGACCAGACGTGCAGATCTCGAATCAGCCAACCGAACGAGACATCCGATACGATGTGCTGAATACTGGGATACGCTTCCTGAGCTGACGGCCGGTAATAGAGTGCGAGGAGGACGCCCGTCACGACCAGCACCATGAAGAGCAGGTAGGTCACGCCGCCCAGTGCGTGACGCCAGCTCACGTGCGAAGGCAGGCGATACCGCAGAGCTTTCTTGAGTGCTTGATCGATGGACAGCTGCCGATCGATGGGACCGTACAGCAAACCATAGAAGCGGACCACCCCAAGCAGGCTCGCGTCGGTCCCTGCCTTGATATCCGCCCAGAGCTGCACGAGCCAACCCACCACGCCGCTTCGCTCTCGGTTCATCATCCTACCCCGTCACATAGACGGTCCCACCGCGAACGAACACCGGGTACCGTCGCAAGGGGGTCCGCGAAAGGCCAACGACCGCATTGCCGAACAGGTCGTACACGAGATAGGTGCAGGGGGAGACGACTCGTTGGGCCTCCTCATCCCAATGGAGGATGCAGCCGTCGCTCGGCGAGGCGCCCTGGAGCGCAAAGTACTCGTCCTCCCCGCGGCGGACGACCAGAATGACGAGGTCCCCCCAATTCACGAGACGGCTGGTACCTATGGGGAAATCTGCCTCTCGGGCGACCCGGGTTCCCGGCTGGAGCCCCGGAATCTGGTGGTAGTCTGCCGGCAGGAGATAGAGCCCAATCCCTATCCCAACCCCAGTGAGAATGAGGAGGATGACACCGGCGAGCAGAAGCTCGGTGAAGCCTAGCCCTGTCCCATTTCTTCTCGGCTCACCCGTCATGATCTTGCGTTGCCTCCCCGCTCACGCCGCCCAGACACGACGTGGCCGCTCACCTGAAGCCGGAGCCTGTGAGCGCTGGCTTCGGGCGTCGCGAGCCGCGAGCGTCCCTGGTCTTCCCGAAGGCAAGACTGCCGGCGCAGCGCGAGTCCGTTAGCGGGGCACTCGGCCGATAAGGTCGCGGAGCCTTGCCTTCAAGTCGCTCGCCGGTCGGCCCGTGGGGAACAAGATCGCCGCGTACTCGGCTTCCACGGCATCGACGCTGGCGATCAGCAGGGTGAAGACCAACAAGGAATTGTGTACCGAAGAGCCCACGACCGTGTTGGTGCCGAACGCCTCGCTACCGTGGATCGCGAGGTTGTAGTTGAACAAGGCACCCTCAGCCACGGTGAGCGTCGGGTTCGTAGGATCGATCTCACCTCCCGCCGCGTCGAGGGTCGGATCAACGACCTCGAGCAGCACGAGCAGCGAATCGGCCCAACGCTGAACGCGGGTCGTCGCGTTCGAAATGGCCGAGAACGCCGCCCCCTCGTTAACGTGACAGCCGGAAAGGACGCAAGAGGCGAACGACCGCGCCGTGGTCGAGATCTCGCAGTCGTTGACGAACGGAAGCGGCTTCCCCTCGGCGTCCAGACAGGGGATGGGCCGGAACAAGTGCCCCGTGGCGTTGAAGACGAAGTCTCCTGTTGCCGGATCGGTGACTTCGAAAGCCGCGACGTGGCACTGTGCGCATAACGTCGGGTTGCGCTCGGTCCCGTGGGTGCCCACGATCTGTCCCGGATTGATGCCCGACCCCGGGGGGAACCACCCTGCAACCCCTATGAGGAGCTCGGACTCCGGAGCATGGGGTGCCAAACCGCGCGAGGACGTTGGGTCCGGAGCGTTCCGCCGGTTGTGACACTGCGCGCACAGGTGGTCCTCGATCGAGTTCGTCTCCACCGAGAACCGGAGCTGAGCCGTATTGGCGGGATCGTGTGGATCGTGGCAGACCGCACACGTGATCGGCAAGTGCTCCGCGTCGAACTTCTCGACATAGTCGGCCGTTTCACCCCAGGACTCCAGGACTCCCTGCCCGCGATGGCACCGTACGCAGGACGGGTCGGCGGCGGCGCACGACACGCAAGTTTCGGGAGGATCCTGCGGGAAGAATAGACCGAACGGCTCGGCGTGGGGCGACTGGGACCATTCTTCGACGAACGGATGGTGCGCATCCTGGTGGCACTCGCCACATCCGTTGGTGAGGCCGGGCTCCACCGCGGCCGAAGCAAGGGGCCGCGATCCGCGATTGGCCACGTGATCGGCGCCCGGTCCATGGCAACTCTCACACTGTACGTCTTCGAAAACGGGGTCCTGGGCCACGTTCCAACCCGCCGGAGTGTCGATCGCGTTGCCCAGCTCGGTCACCGTGTGGCACCCGAAGCAGAAGTCTTGGGCGAATCCCGAATTCACCAGGCCATCGAACGCGCCGGCGTGTGCGGTCACTTCCCAGGAGCCCTGCAGGTCGACATGACAATTGCCGCAGGTGGTCGCCCTGACGTCAGGGTCGAAATAGCCCAGGAGCCCACTGGCCGGATCGGGTGGCGGGTTGAAGGGGCCTCGGTCGAAATCCTCGACAAGTCCGTCTTCGGTGCAGCCCAAGCCGACCAGGAGAACGCCAAGCGCCATGAGCGGCACCAGCCGCAAGGTGGAACGACAAAGAGCTTTCATAGGAACCGGCTCCATGCGGTTAGCAACGACATTTCACGCAATATAATTGACCGGGGGATTGCTCCCCCGGTCCGTTTGCTCAAGTACGGCCACCTCCTCGCCGCGCGCTCTGCGGGTGGGAAATGGCCGTTACGCCTTTGGCCTTACATTCTATGAGTCGGACACTTGAGGGCGCTGAATCGGGTGTGAAGCTACCTTTACCACACATGGCCTGTCACAGCGTGATAGTAAGACAAGAACGGGACGGCGGAACGTGCGTAGGTCTCGCGCTGGCAAGTATATAGCCGTCTTCATAATCCGGCGCAACCGGCACTGGTTTTCCCCAGGGTATCAATCTGATGAACACGAAAGAGCCTTTCCGAATCGAGACTCGGATCACCCAGCTAGCCGTCGCCGTTCGTGAGGGAGCGGTGGGTCAGGTGCAGTTCTCCGCGGGCGCGAAGCGCTTGCCGGGCACGAGCTTCGAGCAACGCATCGCGCAGGAGTTACAGGAGTACTTCACGGGTCGCCTGATCCACTTCACCGTCCCGGTGGCCCCTGAGGGCACGGATTTCGAGAAACGGGTGTGGCAGGCCATCGGGGACATTCCGTACGGGGAGACGGCGACGTACGGCGAGATCGCCCGCGTGATTGGAAGCCCCGGTGCCGCACGCGCCGTGGGGCTCGCCGCGGGGCGCAATCCGGTGCCCATTCTCATCCCGTGTCACCGGGTCGTGGCCGCCGGGGGCCGCCTGGGCGGGTTCGGTGGCGGAGTCGAGCTCAAGCGCCGGCTGCTCGCTCTCGAAGCGCGGAATCGCAGAGCCCCAGCGGCCGCTCACGAGTTGGAGCTGTTCTCTCACCCGACGTGTTCCGAGTAGGACCGAGCTTGGATGCCCGCCGAAGCCATCCCCCTGCGCGCCAGCGCCGAGCTGCCCCCACCGTCCCTCCGGCTGACGCAACTCACCGTCCGGAACTTCCGGAATTTGGCGTCCCTCGACGTCGAGTTGCCACCCGAGGGAGCGGTGATCATCGGCGGCAACGGTGAAGGCAAGACCAACCTGCTCGAGGCGATGTACTATCTGGTCCTTTTCAAGTCGTTCCGTGGGGCACGGGATCGGGAGCTGGTTCGCTTCGGCGAGGCGGGGTTCTTCGTCGCCGGCGTGGCGGGGCAGCGGATGACCGCGGGCTACGAGGTGGCGGGGCGACGCAAGAAGGTGACGGTCTCGGGTCAGGAGGTCTCGAGACTTGCGGACGCGGTGGGGACAGCAACGGGAGTGGTGTTTTCGCCGCACGATCGAGAGATTATCGACGCCGGCCCCTCGGCCCGCCGCCGGTATCTGGATATTCTCCTGTCGCTGAGCGTGGCGGGGTACCTGACGCAACTCACCCGCATGCGAAGCGCGCTGCGGCAACGCAACGCCGCGCTCCGAAGAGGGCGTCCCGATGAGGCACAGGCCTTCGACGATCCCTTCGCCGTGGCCGGCTCCGCGGTGTCGGAGGCCCGACGCCATTGGACCGCTCGCTGGGCGCGGCGTTACGCAGAGCTATGCGGAGCACTGGGCGAGTCAGGGAACGCCGAGATGCATTACGTCGCGCATCACGGATCCGACGAGGGAGTCACGGCGCTTCGGGAGGCGCTGGCCGATACCCTGGAGCGCGATCACAGACGCATGATGACGACGGTAGGGCCGCACCGTGACGACCTGGCCCTCAGGCTCGCCGGGAGGGACCTGCGAACCTTCGGCTCCGCAGGCCAGCAGCGGACGGCCGCCATCGCGCTTCGCCTTCTCGAGGCAGAAGCCCTCACCGCCGCCCGACAGGCCACGCCGATCGCCCTCTACGACGACGTGTTCGCGGAGTTGGACGGGGACCGGCAGTCCCGGCTCCTCGAGCTCATACGAGAAACGCTGCCCGGTCAGGCCATCCTCACGGCTCCTCGGGAAGCCGAGGTACCAGCGGCATTGTTGACGCTGCCTCGATGGAAGATGAGGGGAGGTCGGCTTGAAGGATAAGCCCCGGGCCACCAAGCTCGGTGATGCAATTGCCGCTTACGTGGAGCGGAGCGGGCTCAAGAGACGGTTGGAGGAAGCCAGTGTCATACCGGACTGGGCCGCCCTCGTGGGACCGCAGATCGCCGAAGTCACCAAGCCACTGGCCGTGACGCGCGACGGAACCCTGTTCGTGGCCGTCGGGTCCGCCGCGTGGGCGCAGGAGCTCCAGCTGATGTCACCGACCATCCTCGCCGCCCTGGGGCGGCGCGGCAAGCGAATCAAGCGTATCGTCTGGCGGGCGGTATGAGTGGAAACGGCGAGGCTCTCACGCTTCGTTTACGAAGATCTCGCACGCAATCTCGGTGTCGAGCGCCAGCTCTGTTTCACCGACGCGAACGACGCACGCCGGGCGCTGCTGCACGACACTGATCTCCGCCCCCGGAACGAGCCCGAAGACGGCCAGAGCGTTGTGCCGCGACGTGTTTTGGCCCCCCAAGCACAGCACCATGGCGCGGTCCCCCTTCTTCAAGTCCCGCACAGTCTGCGCGACTTCGGGCCGCTGGGCTCGGAGGGCGCGCTTCCCGCGCCACAACCTGCGCAGCCAGGAAACGCCGCGGGGTTGCTCCGGGAATTCGTACTCGCAGTTGGGACACCGAGAGAGCCCGCATCCGGCGCCGAAGGGGCATCCGTGCGCGCAGAGCGTGTCCCCCCTGTCGAACTCGAAGCCGCAGAACGGACAGGTCAGGTATGCCACAGCCACCTGCCAACGTGATTGAACAACCCGCCGACCAGAAACGCGAACGGAAATATGAATCCCGCCATGCTCCACGCGACTTTCAGGCCGTGCTCCTTCGCGATCATGAGAAAGTTGGCGACGCATGGCATGAACAGTGTGATGGTCACCATCGCCACCAAGACCTGGTGCGGTGAAAGCAGCGCTTCCGGCCCGACCGTGGCGTCGAGAATGTACACGGCACCGAAATCTCTCCGCATGAAGCCTACGAGAAACGCATTCGCCATTTCACTGGGGAGCCCCAGCCACCCGGCGACCAATGGCTCGCCGAGTCGCGCGATCGCTCCGAGCACGCGCAGGCGATCGAGAACGAAGAGGAGCGCGGTCCCGATCACGAAGATCGGGATCACTTCTCGCAGATACCAGTTCAACCGACCCACGGTCTTGACCAGCACGTTGGAGAGCTGCGGTCGCCGCATGGGAGGGATCTCGAGAATGAACTCGCTGCTCTCCCCGTTGAACAGCCGCGCGGTGAGCCATCCCACGAAGAAGATCACGCCCACCACGAGGCCGATCCACGCGATGGCACCAGCCGGTGAGAGGGTAGCCATCATGGCCAGCAGCACGCCCAGTTGTGCCGAGCAGGGGACCGCGAGGGCCAGCAGCATCGTGGTGACGATGCGTTCCTTTCGCGTCTCCAGAATCCGAGTCGTCATGGTCGCCATGGTGTCGCACCCGAGCCCCAGGATCATGGGGAGCACGGCTTTGCCGTTCAGACCCATGGCGCGAAACACGCGGTTCACCATGACCGCCATCCGGGGGAAGTACCCCGAATCCTCTAGAATGCTGAACACGAAAAAGAAGGTCGTGACGATGGGCAGCACGATGGCGAACGCGTAGCTCAACGCCATCGTGATCGTCCCATACTCGCCGACCAGGAGATCGTGGACGAATCGTAACGCCGTCTGCGTCCAGCTCAGGCCCTCTCCCGTCGGTACCGTGTAGGCCGTCTGCACGACCTCTCTGTCCGCCACGTGAATCGTGAGGTCGTGCACCGGGGTCAGGGGCAGCGCGGCCGTATAGGACGCCACCCCGCTCCCATGCGCGTGGGGAAACGGCAGCAAGGCATCGACGGCACGAATGGCCGTAGGATTCACCCGCTGCTCGAACACCGCGCCCTCGAGCAGATCCACGAGCGTTCCCGCACCGAAGAGGCCGACGAACCAAAACACCACGACGAGCATGAGCCCCAGGAAAGCCAACCCGCGGACTGGATGCATAGCCCAGAATCCGAGCCTGACCCCGAGCGATGCGTGCTTCGGCTGCGCAATGGAGTACGTCTCCGCGAGGATCTCGTTCACGCAAGAGAGCCGCACGCGGTTCCGCTGGTACTCGCTGGCCGATCCACTGAGCGATGGGACCGACACCCGCGGAACCCGCGCCGCTGGAAGTGCGTCGATGAGCTCAGCCGTGCCCTGGTTCCGAGGAGCTACCGTCACGACCACCGGAATCCCCAGCAGGCCGCTCAACTTCGCCACGTCGATTTCGCCGCCCCGCTCGCGCAACTCATCGAACATGTTGAGGACGAGCACCATGGGGCGTCCCAGCTCACTCAGCTGGAGCGTCAGGAGAAGCGCACGACGTAGGTTCTTGGCGTCGGCCACCTGGACGATTGCGGTGTCGTCGGTCTCCGCCAGCAGATTCCGTGTCACCCGTGCATCGTCGCTCCGTGGAGACAGGTCGTTGATTCCGGGGGTGTCGACGACCTCTGCGGCACGGCCGTTGAAGTTGGCGCGCGCCCGCACGATCTCCACTGTGGTCCCAGGGAAGTTCGAAACGGTCACATAGTGATTGGTGAGATTCTTGAAGAGGACACTCTTCCCCACATTGGGGTTGCCCACCAGCACGACGCGGGTATGCGCCTCGGTGATGGACGGGGTGGAGGTTGAGTGCATCATGCTAGCCCAGTCGGAGCTCGCCGGTGCGCCGCGACGGTGTCGCCACCGGCTCGAACAGTTACTGCCCCGTCACGACCGTCATGGATGACCCTGACCCCCCGGACCTCGGCGTGGCCGTACGTGGCGGCATGATCCCGGCGCGAGTCGGCGCCGAAGACCATCAGTGCCTGCGGCGGAAATCTACCCGCGAAAGCGTGAAGAAATCGTGAATTGCAGCGCGTAGCGACAACAATCAAGCCGATTGTCGAGCCGGCGGTGTATCACCCGACTCTCCGGCGCTCGACTCGACCCGCGCGAGAGGGAGGTAGGCGCGCTCCGCATACTCTCCGACCATACGGGCCCCCGAAAAATGCGGCGCTATCGTGGCAATGGCCCGCTTCATTCGTCCAATCCACCGGTGGGGAAGCCCCGACTCGTCCCGATCGTAGTACAGCGGGAGGAGCTGCTCCTCCAAGCACTGGTAGAGCGCCTGCCCGTCATCACGATCCTCCCGGCCCTCATCTTCGTACGGCTCGGCTTGCCCGATGGCCCAACCGTTCTCCCCGTCGAACGCCTCGGGCCACCAACCATCCAGCACGCTCAAATTCAGCGCGCCGTTGAGTGAGGCCTTTTGGCCGCTGGTCCCGCTGGCCTCGAGGCAGCGGCGCGGCGTATTGAGCCACACGTCAACGCCCTGGACGAGCATCGCTCCCACCCGCATCTCATAGTTCTCGATGACGAACACGCGACCCTGGAGGGGGGGCTCTTGGCTCAGGCGAAAGATGTGCTGGACGAGTTCCTGCCCGGCCCGGTCAGCCGGGTGCGCCGTGCCCGCGAGAAAGATCTGGAGCGGTCGCTTGGCATCGCTCAAGAGCGCCCGAAGGCGGTGGAGATCGCTGAAGAGGAGGCCAGCCCGCTTGTACGCCGCGAACCGTCTCGCGAACCCGATAGAAAGGGCCGTGGGATCCACCCACGACGCGACGGTGCGAAGCTCGTCCGGCGAACGCCCGTGGCGCGCCAGCTGCTCCCGCAGGCGGCTCCGCGTGAACCGCGCCAATCGGTCCTTCTGCGCCTGGTGGGCTGCCCACAACTCGTCGTCGGGCAGCGCCATGATGGCGCCACTCGCCACACCCGCGTTCAGTCGTTCCTGCCAGTCAGGACCGAGGTGCCGCTCGAACAGATCCCGCATGGCCAGACCACACCAGGTGGCGGTATGCACACCGTTCGTGATGGGCTGGATCGCCATCCGATCCGTCCCCGCCTCCGGCCGCAGATGTCGCCACATCCTGTCGCACACCTGCGCATTGAGCTCGCTCACGGCATTGGCAAACCCGCTCGTCCGCACGCCGAGTGCCGTCAGATTGAATGCCTTCTCGTGCTGACCGTGGTGGGCGTTGCCAAGCGCGAGCAAGTCCTCGACCGGAACCTCCATGTCGCGGGCAAGGGGTTCGACGAACTTGCGAGCGAGAGAGCGAGCGAACTGTTCGTTCCCGGCGGGGACTGGGGTGTGCGTCGTAAAGACGGTGTTGCCGCGCACCGAGGAGAGACATTCGACGACCGAAGGGCATCCGGCGGCGCGGTGCTCCCTCAGCCGTTCCAGCTGGACGAAGGCGCTATGCCCCTCATTGATATGCCAGACAGCGGGCTCGATCCCCAGGGCCCGAAGTGCACGGACGCCGCCTGCCCCCAAGACGACCTCCTGGGCGAGCCGCATCTCCCGGCCACGGATGTAGAGGATGCTGGTGATTGCTCGATTCCCTGGATCGTTGTCCGGCACGTCCGTGTCCAAGAGCAGCAACGGGACCCTCCCGACTTGGACCAGCCAGAGCTTGGCCGCAACCTCGCCTTCGGGAAACGGGACGCGCACCAGGAGACCGCTTCGCCCGGAGCCCGAGACGGGCCGGACAGGGAGTCGGGTGAAGTCGTGCACGAGGTAGCTATGCTGCTGGAAGCCGTCCGCATCGACGGTCTGGCGGAAATAACCACGACGGTACAGCAGCCCAACACCGACGAGTGGGAGACCGAGATCGCTGGCGCTCTTCAGATGATCTCCGGCCAGGACCCCGAGGCCCCCTGCGTAGAACGGTAGGCACTGATGGACACCATACTCCATGGAGAAGTACGCGATGATTCTGGCCTCCTGCGCGTTCTGCCTGCGGGCAAACCACGTCTCTGCCCCTCCACCCATGTACCGGTCGAAGGCGCCCGTCACTGAGGCGTACGCGCCCATGAACGTCTCGCTCTCGAGGAGCGGCTCCCACTTTGCAGGTTCGACGTTGATGAGCAACTGGACGGGATTGCGATACATAGCCCAGGCCACCGAGTCGATGGCCTCGAACAGCATCTGGGCACGAGGATTCCAGGTCCACCAGAGGTTATACGCCAGGTCGTAGAGCTTCGCGACCTCTCGGGGTAGCTCGATGTCCCCAACCTGGAGCGTGGGTATCTGGGGAAGGAAAGTTGGAGTGCTCACTCGCGCTCGGCTTTTACTCCCGCCACCGACCGAAACTCCTTGACCAATGCCTCGAGCCGGGACTCGATCTGCCGCATCTCGAGCTCGGCGGAGTCCCGGCTGCGAAACCCTCGCTGCGCATCCACCGCTATTCGATTGAGCAAGCGCACCTCATCGACAAACCGTTCGAGCGTGTTACGAAGCCGGAGGAAGCGGCGCTCCGAGTGGCGTTTTTCCGGCACCGCGCGTTCCCCCAGCCGGCTCGGCACCTCCACCTTGGCCAGCCGCACCGTGAGGGCCATGATGATAGCCAAGAGCAGGATACCGAGGAAGACGCGGGACGTCGGGTCGTTGATGCTGTACACGGCCGCCGCCAGCATCACGATGGCCGTAACCAGCGCGATGGCCTCGGTAACCTGCCCAGCAGCCATCAAAATCCTCTTCCAGACCCGCCGCCGGCGTTCGGCCGGCTCAGGGTGGAGGCACCGATGCGTTCTTGCACCCCGACGGAGCCGCGGATCTCGCGCACCAAGAGGGTCAGCCGTTCTTCGATCGTGTCGATTTCCTCGCGCGCAGACGCCCGATCGCGAACGCCGCGCGCCGCAGCCACGGCGACTCGGTTCAGCTGGCGAACCTGCTCCAGGAACAGCTCGACCCAAGAACGCAGCCGGACGAATCGGCGGGCGTGAAATCGCCTGGCTGGAGCGACTTCGCCTCTGTGCGTCGTTGCCCGCGCGAGAGCAGCCGTGACGCCCACGACAGCTACAACGATTCCCATGCCCGCCACGAGTCGCATGTCGGGACTCACCACCGCATAGAGAACCGCCGCTTCTCCGGCTAGCGCGACGCCGAGCACCGCTGTGAGAGCGATCCGCACTGAGGCTGGCAAGGGTGCCTCCGGGGCACGGGAGTCGGCCACGCATGAGCTGAGCGGTGGGAGATCCCGCCATCACCGCTCCGGCGACGCCGTTAACCTAGGGCGGGGTCGCGGTGTGCGCCAGCGGAATGGTCTCGCCCGGTGACTCGGACTGCCCCGACTACAGCGGAGCCGGGCACGGGCCAAACGCCTCTCGCTCTGGCAGCGCTCTCTCCGCTGTTCTATTCTTCGTCGTCGAAACGTCCATGCTGACAACGACCATGTCTTGCACTTGCTTACGACACACCATCGTGGTGGCTCAGATTCTGTCGCTCGCCACGCCGTCCTTCGCGCAGACTCCTACGCCCGAAGTCACATCCCGAACGCCGTGGTCCGTCGACGACATCCTCCTCGCGGAATCCGCGGGCGACTTTCAGATCTCTCCGGACAACGCGTGGGTCGTGTGGGTACGCTCGGCGATGGACGAGAAGGAGGGTCGCAGAGCGTCCAATCTCTGGATCACGCGGGTCACAGACGGCGAATCGTGGCCGCTGACCCGGGGCCGCAATGTCAACAGATCACCGCGTTGGTCTGCCGACGGGCGGCTCATCGCCTTCCTCTCCACCCGATCCTTCCCCGACTCCAGCGACGAGGGAGCCGGCTCACAGCTTTGGCTTCTCCGGATCGCCGGTGGGGAACCATGGCCGCTCACCACCGACGTCCGGGCGCTCCGCACTTTCGCGTGGAAGGGATCACGGTCGGACACCATCGTCTTTGCCGCCCAGGAAACGCAGAGCAACCTGGAGCGTGAGCGGAAGAGAAAGAAGGATTCCACCGTCGCCGTGGAAGACTCCCTCGAGGCGCCCCCCGTCCGACTGTGGACCATCGCCATCGACGGCAAGACCATCCGCCGCATCACCGACAACGACGACTGGATCGAGGCCATGGCTCTCTCGCCGGATGGCCGGTGGGCGGTGACGCGACACCAGGTCTCGCTGAGCTACGAGTTCGACCAACGCCAGCACCCGGAGACCCATCTCGTGGACCTGACCTCCGGCAGCCGGGAGCACATTCTCGCGGGCACGCGGACAATTCCGCAGCGCGTGGAGTGGGCCCCAGACGGCAGTGGATTCTACTTCGCATACGAGTACTCCACCCACCCCCGGTACCTGATGGCGTCGGTGACGCGCATGGGGTTCTATGACGTGGCCGCGGACACCTTGCGATCCATCGACCTCGAGTGGGAGCGCGGCGTGGGCGCTCCGGGTTTCGAGGTGCTGCCAAGCGGGTTCGTGGCACACCTCGCCGACGGGGTGCAGTTCCGACCGGCACGATACACACGTAGGCGCGACGCGTGGCGGCGCGAGATGCTGGAGGGTCGGCATGTGGGGCATGTCACGACCATGGAGGTCTCGGCAGACGGACGCCTCGTAGCCTACGTGACCTCCTCGGCGAACACACCGCCTCAGCCTTACATAGGCCACCTCCACGACGTGCGGATTCGCGACGAACGTCAAGTCGTCACGCTCAATGCCTCGTTCGCCGACAAGCCAAAGCCCCAAGTCGAGATCATTCGTTGGCCGGGCGCACGAAACGAGGAAGTGGAAGGGATCCTGTTCTACCCCCTCGACTACCAGCCGGGTCGGCCGTACCCGCTGATCGTGAGCATCCACGGTGGCCCGGCTGCCGCCGATCTGGACGCGTGGCGGCAGCGGTGGTCTTACCCCACCGTGCTGTTCAACCAACGGGGGGCGTTCGTCCTGCAACCCAACTACCATGGGAGCGGCAACTACGGACTGGAATGGGTCGAGTCGATCTCGGACGGGCGGTACTACTCCCTCGAGATCCCCGACATCGAGAGCGGGGTGGACCAGCTGATCACCCGGGGACTCGTCCACCCCGAGTCGATAGCCACCCATGGCTGGAGCAACGGTGCCATCCTCTCGACCGAGCTCACGACGCGAAACCCCGACCGGTACCAAGCGTCCTCTGCAGGGGCGGGTGATGTGGAATGGATCTCCGACTGGGGCAACGTCGACTTCGGTGCAGCCTTCGACAACTATTACTTCGGCTCGAGCCCGCTCCAAGACCCCCAGCGTTACATGGAATTGAGTCCGTTCTTCCGATTGGATCAGGTCCGCACGCCGACGCTCATCTTCTTCGGCACCGAAGACCGCAACGTCCCGCCCAGTCAGGGCTGGAGCCACTACCGGGCATTGCAGCAGCTCGGCAACACGGACGTGCGCCTCGTCCTCTTTCCAGGCGAGCCGCACGGCCTGCGGAAGCTCGCCCATCAGCGCCGCAAGATCGAAGAAGAGCTCGCGTGGTACGACCGCTATCTGTGGGGTCGTGCCGACTCCACCAACCTCGCCATGGCGGAGGCATCACCGCTGGCCCGCCTCCTCGCCCGACGTGGCGCGCGGCGGGTGGATGGACGCTATGGCGTGCGTGTGGGCGGTGTCCTCGCTCCTGAGACGGTGCGTCGTGGTGCAATCGAGATCGGTCGGTTCGAGGTCACGAGGGCGCAGTGGCGGGAGTTCGATCCGCGCTTCGTGGTTCCACCGGGTTACGAGAACCATCCGGCGAACGGAGTCGACTTCGAACGCGCGATGGAATACGCGCGTTGGCTCTCCGAGCGCACTGGGCACACGTACCGCCTTCCCACTGAAGCGGAGCTGCGCCCGCTGGCCGGGGCCCCCTCCGGTGGCGTGACGTTGGACTACTGGGCGGGATACTCACCCAATCCGGAAGATGCCGAACGCCTGATGGCCGCGGCGGCACAACTCCCGGAGCCCGCACCCCTCCTCAGGGAAGTGGGCAGCATCGCCGCCGACGTCACGAGTGACGAGCCTCATATCTACGACCTCGGTGGCAACGTCGCCGAATGGACGGTGGCGGCCGATGGGTCGGGGGCGCTGGTGGGAAGAAGCGCAGACAGGCCCAAGGACTTGAGCGCAGGCCGCGGCGAACCACGAACGGCGTATCGAGGGCTCAGGGTCGTGCGAGAGCCGTGAGCGAATCGGGTTGTCGGAGTCCGCACGCCGCAGGGTGACATCGACGCGCCGCGCGTGGTGAATTGCGCCGGCCCCTGGGGAGCACGCGTGGCCGCGCTGGCAGGCCTGAGCCTGCCCATCAACGCGTGCCGCGTCCAGGTCGCCGTGTTTCGCCAGCCTCCTGAGGCGCCACCGCGCCCGTTCGTGTTGGATTTCGTCCACGCCACCTATATCCGACCGGAGATCGGGAATCTCACCATCGGCGGCCTCATCGATCCCGCCGAAGCAAACAACGTCGTCGACCCGGACGCGTACGCGCAGCACGTGGACGACGACTTTATCCCCCATCTCGCCGAGCGATTGTTGCGGCGGTTCCCGGCGATGGAGCGCAGCGAGAGCAGGGGTGGCTATGCCGGGCTCTATGCCGTCACCCCCGACTGGCATCCCCTCATCGACGAGTGCCCCCCCGGGAGTTGCTGCTACATCTGCTCGGGCTTTAGCGGCCACGGGTTCAAGCTCGGGCCAGCGGTCGGTGTGATGGTGGCGGACCTCGTCACCGGTGCGACGGACCCGGCCTTCTCACCGGACCTGTTCCGGTTCAGCCGCTTTGCGGAGCAGGCCCTGGTGCGGGGAACGTACGACTACAGCATCGCGGGGTAGAGACGAGGCGTCGCTCGATCAGGAGGGTGTTTCGTCTTCTTCCTGGGTCTCGCGGATGATGACGCTCCGATTGCACTCGGGGCAGCGAACCTGCCAAATCACCTTGTTCCGCTGCGTGATGGGCGTACCGAACATGAGCTGAGCGTTGCAGCGGGGGCACATCACTCTCTGACGCCGCTCCGCCACGTGACGCTTGATCTGGCGCGCCTCATCGCGAGAGTACGTTGCCGGCGTGTCGAACCAACGATCAGAGCCGTCCATGCCTTCCGAGCGAACCGGTGGAGGGTTGCCGCGTCGTCCTCGCAAATCTACACAATCTCCTGCCGAGGCGGCGAATCGCCGCCTCCTGCCAGCGTGCCTCGCAGGGCGCGCGCCGATTTCCAGGGCAACCAGGCCTCCCCACACGAGGAACAGCAATCCCCCACCGCTGATCAACGCCCACAGCACCACGGCCACCACATACCGAACGAGCTCCGAGAGGGTGGCGGTGCGCGCAACGATGACCGTCACGAGCAGCACGACGGGCGGGATGTTGAGCAGGACCCAGGCGCCCACCAACCACGGCGCCACCTTGGTGGCACGACGGCGTGTGCGGCGCAGCCGACGCGCTTTGAGGCGTCGGTGTGCCTCGAGATGCCACGCGAGCGGATCTTCGGTCCACAATCGACGCACAAGTACCTGAGGAGATCAGGAAACTAGGAGTGTGCGAGAAACGGCGTGGGATTCGACCCCACTCGCGATCGGGGTGGGAAGGTGAGTGGCGGCCTATGGCTCTGCATCGGCCAGAAGCCAGGCCTCGGCACTCACCAGCTCACGGAATACGGCGATCTTGAGCGGAACGTCGTCACACAGGAGCTCGAACATGCGCACCAGACCGTAGTCTACCACGTGCGCCACGACGACCGCGGTCTTGCCACCGCCGCGCGCCGCCCTTCGAACCCTCACGAAGAGGCGCAACCGTCGAAAATCAGCCGCCGAGAGCCCGGCAACCGTGGCGGCACGGAGATCCCAGAGCACACCCATCCCCATCCGAAACCCGGCATGGGCAAGAACCTGACTCTCCGCCGCCTCCAGATCCTCCACCACGAGATCGCCGGCAAGCGTGACGCGCATGAAGCCAGCCTCCCGATCGTACTCGGCGAGGACCGCCTTGTCCACCCGGTGGACGGCGGGACGTTGCGGAACCGGCCGCGGGGCTGGGTCGACCAAGCCACCTGTCACGAGGGGGGTCTATTGCACGCCGAATGCCGACGCGCTAGAATGGGTAAATCCTTTATTTTCAATCGATTATGAGACAATCGCGCACGGCGCTGGTGACCACGGGTGGGGAAAACGCCACAACTTCCGCAAAGCCCGACTCGTCCCTCGCGGCGCCCGCGTGAGGAGCCGGCGCTGACGCATGTGAGCAGCCGGCTCGCCCCTCGTGAGGCCGCTACGAGCCTTGCGAGGCTCGTTCGAGATACAGGACGATTTGGGCAAACGTATCGGGGTCGATGGTCTCGCCCAGCATGTCCTCCATGTGTTGGCGCATCCGCCGCCCAACGGCCACCCAATCCGACGGGGAGTGCTGTTTGGGATCGGCAAGCGCGTGGCAGCGACTGCAGGTCCTCATAAACGCATCGCGTCCCGGGGCAGCCGGTAGCTCCGCCCGGCCGACCTCCAGCGCGTGCTCCACGAGGTACGGCAAGAGGACGGCCCGCTCCGCCGTGCTGGGGACCGGATACTCGAAGTCTGCCGCCACCCTGTCCATTCGCATCCACATCCGACGCAGCACGATGGGCCAATCCGTCGCTGAGTGATGTCCCGGACTCGGGAGCGCATGGCAGCCCCCGCAGTACTGCGCCAGCGCTTTGGCGCCGGGCGATTCTGGATCCGGCAGGTTCGCTGCCGTCACTCCCGGTGGCGGCAAGGCGGCCATCGCCGAAGCGAGGAACAGGTCACTGCTCACGGTGACACCTGCCGTAGCCTGGACCGGCTCTTCGCGTTGCTGCGGTGGCCCCTCCGCGCACGCCGCACACATCACCGCGGCCAGGGGCATCAACGCGGCGGCAGGACGCGACAACGCAGACAGCTTGCCCATCATGTCACCTCCGTTGGCTTCTTTTCACTCAGCGCACACCCGCACAAAGGGAGAACCCCTAGCAAGTGTCATTGGCTTTGCGCGTTCGCGCAAGACGGGGTATCGACTCGGCCTTCGGCTGTGGAGGTCCCGTCTGGAGAAGCACGTCGTTCCACGTAGACAAAGGGGGGGCATTTGCGGGGCACCCGGGTCGCCACAGCCCTTCGGTTCCTCGCACTCCTCGCGCCCCATCGCCGGTCAAACGGTTCGGCCTCGCAAAGCCCATGACCTACAGGACGCACTCAGGACTTCAATTCGCTGTAATCGCCACCTGGCAGCCGAACGGAGAAGACGCGACCTTGATGGCATTCACGCTCAATTGGCGTCCCCAGCCGTGGTGGTGCGACAGGCGCGCCCGCCAACCGCCGCTAACGCGTCCCCTCCGATCCTAGGGCCGGTTCCCCAATGACCAAACGTATGCTGCCACGGCGTGGATTTCCTCGTCGGTGGCGTTCTTTCTCCAGCCACGGAACGGCATTTCCTTGCCGGACTTCGCCTCTTTCTCCGGCACACCGTGCACCACCAGATCAACGATCATCTTGTAGCTGCCATCGCCGTGTATCCAGTCGCGATCCGATAGTCGCGGCGCACGGTCGGTCCCGCGACCGTTGAGGCCGTGGCACGACACGCAGTCCGGCGCGCCAATGAAGATCCGCTTGCCCTTGGCGATCAGAGCTTCGGTGATTTCGGGCAGTTCCTGCTGCGGTTCCTCCTCTTGAGCGGGGAGATCCGTTGTCGGTATGCCGAACACCACGCCGGACAAGAGGAGCAGCTTTGAAACCGAGACCCGCATTGTGGCTCCCTCCCTTCTGACCCTTCCAACCTGCGACGCCGCCGTCTTGCTAGTGACGTCTCTTGCGTGAGCGCGTGGATTTGACGTGGATCTCGGGTTCCGGACCGGTATCACACCACGGTTCCGGCGGCCGCACCGGTTCGGGATCGCGGGGTGGGCGGGGAGTGCATGGTGGCTCGGGGAATTCGGTCCGCCGCGGTCTCCGCACTTGGTAGCGCGGGTCCACGAGGCGTCTGAGCAGCTCGGTGATTCTAGCCATTTCCGCAACGTCCGTTTCCATCAGCTCACTCGAATTATACGATGGATCCTGGACCTCGGGCCACCCACGTGCAGAGGGCAGGCACGCGACGTGTCCGGCGTAGCGACGCAACCGGCCGGCGCCTGGCCCGAGCCAGCCAGGTTACATACCTTATT